>NZ_LT578417.1:2710772-3021545 GCF_900088535.1 Cyanobium sp. NIES-981
GTGCGCAGCGTCGACAGCGCCGATCCCTCCGCGCCCCCGCCGGCCCCATCGTCCCCGGCGGCGGGTCCCCAACCCGCCGCTCCCCAGCCGCCGGCGCAGACCCCGGCCCGGGTGAACGGGCGCAGCGTGCCGTACTGCTCCCACGGCGGGCTCTGCCACGGCGCCCTGCTGCGGGCGATGGGCATCAACTGATCCCCAGCCCTGGCGCTGTTCCATGCCAGGGCTGGGGATCCATGACAGGGCACTTAAAATGTCGTTTCATTCACACCCGCGGCCATGATCGTCATCAAGGTCACCAACCCTTCCGATGTCGTGGCTTCGCGCATTGGGCGTTTCCTGGCCGATCTCACGCCCAGCGGCTTCGACCAGAACAAGGTGGAAGACGAACTGATGAAGCAGCTGGTGGAGCAGATGGCGGCGCAGGGCCTGCAGGGGGAGGTGGCCTCGGTGAAGGGCCTCGATCTCCACAACAAGGCCCTCCAGGTCAAGAACGACCTGCAGGTGCGGCGCCACCGGGTGATCTGAGGTCCTCGCTCTGGCGCCCCGGCGCTCCGGGCCCATGACAGAGCGTGTGGGGCCTGGAGCCGCACCCCCCCACCACGCCATGCTCAGGGAACGGCAGGCACAGGGCCATGGGTTCTCTCCGGGTGATCGAGCGACTGGGTCGGAGGCTCGGGTCCGATCGGCGCAGCCTGCGGCAGGCCGTGCTCAGCGTCGCTGCCCTGCTCACTCTGGCGGCGGGAGCTCCGGCCGCCCTGGCGGAGACGGCCATCGAGCGGGCAGCCCGCACCGGTGAACTCGCCCTGGGTGTGCCGGGAACGGCAGCGCCCTATTTCAAGGAGGGCGCCAACGGGCAGCTGCAGGGGTATGCCATTGACGTGGCGGGGCTGATCGCCGCTGAGGTGTCGGACTACCTCGGCAGACCCGTGAAGGTGGTGAGCGAGACCACCGAGGGCCCGGAGGCCCTGTTCCGTCAGGTGCACAACGGCGAGGTGGATCTGATGTGCGGTGCCCAGTTCACCTGGGAGCGGGAAATGTTCGTGGACTTCTCGATTCCCTTCGCCCTCTCCGGCATCCGCCTGCTCACCCAGGGCGGCACACTCGATGGAACGCCTGATTCCCTGCGGGGCAAGCGGATCGGTGTGGTGAAGGGCAGCCTCGGAGAGGCCACCGTGAAGGCCCTGCAGCCCGCCGCCCGCCTGGTGGCCGTCCCTACGCTCGCCGCTGGGCTGAAGGCCCTGGGCCAGGGCCAGGTGGATGCGGTGGGCGGCGATTCGGTGCTTCTGGCCACGGCGGCACAGGCGGCACGTCTGCGGGAGCCCACCCTCGTGCCCACCGTGGCCCTCAACCGCTACGCCGTGGGCTGCGCCATGCCTGAAAACAACTCCACCCTGCGCAACCTGGTGAATCTGGCCATCGCCAAGATGCTGCAGGGGTATGTGAACGGCGACGCCGCGTCCCGTCAGCTGGTGAACCGCTGGCTCGGTCCTGACAGTGAACTGGGCCTGCCCGAAGCGATGATCAGCCTCTACTTCCAGAGCGTGCTGCTCAACTACGAACAGATCGCCCTTCCCCCCCAGCCCTGAGCTGTCCGTCTGAACCGTCGTTCCAAAGTCCCTTCCGCCCGCCGCTGATCATGGTCACCTGTTCCCGCTTCTCCCTTCTGGTGCTGCTGATGGCCTTCGCGGCGCTGGCCGAACCCGCGGCGGCCAGAACCGCTTCCCCCCCCGCCAGCGGGGATGTGGAGGCGAGACTGGAGCGGATCAGCCTGGCCCTGCTGCAGCGCTTCGGGGGCGATGCCGCCCACGACGGCAGCGCGGACAGCACCGTGGCACGGGGCTTCGTCAACGGCGGTCCCGGTCGCGGCTTCGCCAACGGGGTGAATCGCGGCTTTGTGAACAACCACGGCTACTACGGCGGCAGCCGCAGCTTCGTGAATGGGGGCGGCGGTTACCGGGGCGGCGGTTTCGTGAATGCGGCCCGCCCCGGCGTGGGCTTCGTGAACTGGTGAGCAGCCCGTCGTGAACCGTTTCGGGCCGATTCGGTTGCTGGTGATCCAGCCCACTTCGCTGTGCAATCTGGACTGCTCCTACTGCTATCTGCCGGAGCGGCACCAGCGCCACCTGCTGGCCGACGGTCTGCTGCGCCCCATCCTGCAGCGGGTTCTGGAGAGCCCGTTTCTCGGCGATGGCTTCACGCTGCTGTGGCACGCCGGCGAACCGCTCACCCGCCCCCCGCCTTCTACACACGGGCCAGTGAGATCCTGCAGGAGGCGCTGGCACCCCATCCCGGGCTGCAGGTGGTGCAGGCGCTGCAGACCAACGGCACGCTGATCAACGCCGCCTGGTGCGACTGCTTCCTGCGCCATGGCATCACGGTGGGGGTGAGCCTCGACGGGCCGGCCTTCCTGCACGACCGCCACCGCCGCAACCGGCTGGGCAAAGGCAGCCATGCCGACACCATGCGCGGAATCCGGGCCCTGCAGGACGCCGGCATTCCCTTCTCGGTGATCAGCGTGCTCACCGAGGACTCCCTGCAGCACGCCGATGCCCTGGTGGACTTCTACCTGGAGCACGGCATCGGCGAGGTGGGCTTCAACATGGAGGAGACCGAGGGGGTGCACCAGCGCTCCAGCCTGAGCGGCGACTCCTGTGAAGCCCGGTACCGGCGCTTCCTGGAGCGGGTGTGGGACCGGGTGGTGGAGGCGGAAGGAGCCCTGCGGATCCGCGAGTTCGACGACCTCTTCGCCTTCATCGCCAGCCGCTCGCGGGTGGACCATTCCGATCTCAACCGGCCGATGGCGATCGTGAGCGTGGACCATCAGGGGAATTTCTCCACCTTCGATCCGGAACTGCTGTCGGTGGACACGAGCTACGGCCGCTTCAACCTCGGCAACGTGCGCACCGATTCGCTGGAAGCGGCCTGCAGCCATCCGCGCTTCCAGCGCATGTGGGCCGACATGCAGGCCGGCATCGCGGCCTGCCGCAGCAGCTGCAGCTATTTCGGCCTCTGCGGCGGCGGCGCCGGCAGCAACAAGTACTGGGAAACCGGCAGCTTCCGCGCCAGCGAGACCCAGGCCTGCCGCTACCGGATTCAGCATGTGGCCGATGTGGTGATGGCGAAGCTGGAGCGGGAGCTGACGCTGGAGCCGTGCCCGCTCTCCCCGAGCCAACACCGGCCTGAGGCGGCGCCAACCTGAGCCAGAACGCAGATGTGATGGTCTGGACTCCCTACGCCGATTGGATCTTCACGGTGATGAGCATCAGCGGGATTCTGGTGGTGACATGGTTGGTGCTGCGGCCCCGTGCCTGAAGGATGGCCCGGCCCGCAGGGGGACGGGCCCAGGCGGGTGTCTCTGCGCCGACTCAATCGCTGCGCTGACTCAACGCCGCAGTGCCGTCCAGTCCTGAAACCAGCCGCGACGCCACAGCCAGTAGCTCTGCACCAGGGCCACGCAAGCCATGAGCACCAGTAACCCACAGGCAATTCGGCAGGCCATGGTCACGGGCCAGGCGGCGCCACTCTCGGACAGGTAGGGCCTCCTGAGAAAAGCCACATCCACTGCAGCGCAATGGATGTGAGCAGTTTTCTCGGCTAAAATGTACGAGATTGGGCTCGTTTGCGCCCAAAAGCCGCCCAGAGTTTTCCACATGTACCGACGTGAGCATCGTGATCAGCTCTCGTTCGAGGACTTCTTCCTGCCGTTTGGAGGAAAGCTCTCTGGTGACAATCGCTGGATCAAGCTGGCTGAGCTGATCCCATGGGATGAGCTGGAAGGTGACTATGCAGCTCAGTTCTGCAAGGGCTTTGGCGCCCCGGCAAAGCCATTTCGCATGGCACTGGGCGCCCTGATCATCAAGGCCCGCATGGGGCTGACTGATGAAGAACTGGTTGAGCAAATCAAAGAGAACCCCTATCTCCAGTTCTTCATCGGCCTGGAGGCATTTCAGTACTCGGCTCCGTTTGACCCATCAATGATGGTGTACTTCCGGAAGCGGCTGCCAGATTCGGTCGTGAATGACTGCAATGAACGAATCGTGCGTCACGGTCTGAACGTGATCCGTTCGTCTGCAGTTGATGAGCACGACAGCAGCGATGGAGGCGGAGCCGGGAGCGCAGCTGATCAGAAGATTGAATCCAAAACGCCACGGCCAAATCAGGGGTCACTGCTGATTGATGCGACATGCGTTCCGGCAGATATTCGGCATCCAACGGATCTCTCGCTGCTCAATGAAGGCCGAGAGCTCACCGAGACTCTGATCGATGCCATGTAGGGCCTCCTGAGAAAAGCCACATCCACTGCAGCGCAATGGATGTGAGCAGTTTTCTCGGCTAAAATGTACGAGATTGGGCTCGTTTGCGCCCAAAAGCCGCCCAGAGTTTTCCACATGTACCGACGTGAGCATCGTGATCAGCTCTCGTTCGAGGACTTCTTCCTGCCGTTTGGAGGAAAGCTCTCTGGTGACAATCGCTGGATCAAGCTGGCTGAGCTGATCCCATGGGATGAGCTGGAAGGTGACTATGCAGCTCAGTTCTGCAAGGGCTTTGGCGCCCCGGCAAAGCCATTTCGCATGGCACTGGGCGCCCTGATCATCAAGGCCCGCATGGGGCTGACTGATGAAGAACTGGTTGAGCAAATCAAAGAGAACCCCTATCTCCAGTTCTTCATCGGCCTGGAGGCATTTCAGTACTCGGCTCCGTTTGACCCATCAATGATGGTGTACTTCCGGAAGCGGCTGCCAGATTCGGTCGTGAATGACTGCAATGAACGAATCGTGCGTCACGGTCTGAACGTGATCCGTTCGTCTGCAGTTGATGAGCACGACAGCAGCGATGGAGGCGGAGCCGGGAGCGCAGCTGATCAGAAGATTGAATCCAAAACGCCACGGCCAAATCAGGGGTCACTGCTGATTGATGCGACATGCGTTCCGGCAGATATTCGGCATCCAACGGATCTCTCGCTGCTCAATGAAGGCCGAGAGCTCACCGAGACTCTGATCGATGCCATGTATTCGCAGGTCAGAGAGTCCTTTGGTCACAAACCACGAACGCATCGGAAGCAGGCCAGGCAGCAGTTCCTCGCCGTGGCCAAGAAAAAACGCCCTCGGTTTCTCAAGATCCGCAAAGCGATCAAGCAACAGCTTGGGCATCTCAAGCGCAACCTTGCCAACATTGACGCCCTGACAGCCTGTGGCGCAAGCCTTCTGGCGGCTGGGCGGCATGCCTATCAGAAGCTGTTGGTTGTCAGTGAGCTGGTCCGCCAGCAGAACATTCTCTATCGCTCAGACACCAGAAGTATTCCCGCTCGCATCGTCAGCCTCTGTCAAGCGCACATCAGGCCAATTGTTCGCGGCAAGGCGAGGTGCAATGTTGAGTTCGGCGCCAAGATCTCACTTTCTGTCACCGATGAAGGATTTGCTTTCCTGGATCGGCTGAGCTTTGACCCCTACAACGAAGGGGAAGATCTGAAAGTTCAGGCCCAAGCCTATCGTCGTCGATACGGCTGCTATCCGGAGGTGATCTGCGCTGATCAGATCTACCGCACAAGATCAAATCGGGCATTCTGCCAGCGTCACGGCATTCGGCTGAGTGGGCCTCGTCTTGGTCGCCCGAAGAATGATCCGGAGTTGGTGGCAGCCGAGAGGCGGCAGTTCGTTGATGATCAAAGGCGGCGCAATGCTGTTGAAGGCAAGATCGGTCAAGGCAAGCGTCGCTATGGATTGGGATTGATCCGAGAGAAACTGCCGGCAACACAGGGTTCATCCATCGCGATGAATGTCCTGGTCATGAACCTCCAGAAGCTCCTGGAGCTTCTTTGTCTCTATTTTGTGCTCTGCTGGCAACTCTTGGTCTCCGCCGCACGGGCTCTGAGCTCCAGCAGCAGAGAGCTGAGTTGTCAGCTCAGCGGGGCCTGAGGATCACTCAGAGGTCGCCCGGGCAGGCTCATTGTGGTGCGCATTGCCCGCGGCTCACTTTCTCAGGAGGCCCCATGTATTCGCAGGTCAGAGAGTCCTTTGGTCACAAACCACGAACGCATCGGAAGCAGGCCAGGCAGCAGTTCCTCGCCGTGGCCAAGAAAAAACGCCCTCGGTTTCTCAAGATCCGCAAAGCGATCAAGCAACAGCTTGGGCATCTCAAGCGCAACCTTGCCAACATTGACGCCCTGACAGCCTGTGGCGCAAGCCTTCTGGCGGCTGGGCGGCATGCCTATCAGAAGCTGTTGGTTGTCAGTGAGCTGGTCCGCCAGCAGAACATTCTCTATCGCTCAGACACCAGAAGTATTCCCGCTCGCATCGTCAGCCTCTGTCAAGCGCACATCAGGCCAATTGTTCGCGGCAAGGCGAGGTGCAATGTTGAGTTCGGCGCCAAGATCTCACTTTCTGTCACCGATGAAGGATTTGCTTTCCTGGATCGGCTGAGCTTTGACCCCTACAACGAAGGGGAAGATCTGAAAGTTCAGGCCCAAGCCTATCGTCGTCGATACGGCTGCTATCCGGAGGTGATCTGCGCTGATCAGATCTACCGCACAAGATCAAATCGGGCATTCTGCCAGCGTCACGGCATTCGGCTGAGTGGGCCTCGTCTTGGTCGCCCGAAGAATGATCCGGAGTTGGTGGCAGCCGAGAGGCGGCAGTTCGTTGATGATCAAAGGCGGCGCAATGCTGTTGAAGGCAAGATCGGTCAAGGCAAGCGTCGCTATGGATTGGGATTGATCCGAGAGAAACTGCCGGCAACACAGGGTTCATCCATCGCGATGAATGTCCTGGTCATGAACCTCCAGAAGCTCCTGGAGCTTCTTTGTCTCTATTTTGTGCTCTGCTGGCAACTCTTGGTCTCCGCCGCACGGGCTCTGAGCTCCAGCAGCAGAGAGCTGAGTTGTCAGCTCAGCGGGGCCTGAGGATCACTCAGAGGTCGCCCGGGCAGGCTCATTGTGGTGCGCATTGCCCGCGGCTCACTTTCTCAGGAGGCCCCAGGTAGAACCTGCAGCTCCGGCATGGGGCTCGGGTGCAAACAGCATTGGCTGCCTGCACGGAAGATGATCAGGCCTTGCTTAAGAGAAAGCAGGAGAAAATGAAGCCATGCCGTTGTTGTCTACTGTGAGGACGCCAGACGCATAAGGAAAGCTATTGCCATTGATGCCTGCCAAGATCTCAAAATTCTTTACTGGCAGATAACCCAGGGAGGAGCTGAGCTGGTTCGGAGTCACGGTATAGACGCCTTGTGGAAGAACCATTTGGTCGATACCTGCGCCACCGTCTATAACACCATTGAAGGCTGTACTTGGTATGCCTGAAGACTCTGGATTTGCAATCGCCTTACCAAAGCCAATAAACCGATCATTCCCATCGCCGAGTTTAATATCGACAGGTGAATCTACGTCGTCAAGTTCAACTCCGCCATTACGGACATCCAGCGTGTCATCACCCGGCCCCATAGCCAAAAGCGAAGCGAGCATTCGCAGGCCACCATGCACTTCTAGGACGTCATTCCCAGGCCCCATGACTACATTACCGCCGTCGTATAAATTTAGCCGGCCTTCGACCTGCACACGGTCTGATCCCAAGCCCAGACTTAAGTAGCCAAGACCATGCTCCATGTCGCCCCTAGCATTAATAGTATCTTTGCCTGCCCCCATGAAGACCGGCGTGCCATTAAATGACACATAGTCTGCATCTATCCTATCGTTTCCTTTTCCAGTGTTAAGAATGGAATTACCAAACGCCAAGAAGCCCCCCATTTTAATCAGATCATCTCCATGCCCCATGCTGATGACTCCAGCCTTTATCCCGAGCAATTCGGTCTCAAAGAATGTAGCACTTCTCCTTCCCGTAATAACATCATTGCCCGCTCCCATTTTGATGCTTCCATACACTTCCATGCGGAAACCACTACTGATTTTATCATTTCCACCAAAGAGCTTGATAACTCCCTTTTTCGAAATGATCAAGCGCCGAGACCGCACCACATCCCTGCCAGGGGTGCCCAGTATTGTTCCCCTGAGCGGCCTCCGCAACACAGTTCGAATACCCATGGCCGAAAACCTCACTGAACTACCTTGAGTTGTCACAGCTTGCTGTATCAACTCTTTTGGAACTACTTGCACCCTAGACACATCTAACGCGACAACCAAGAGACTACATAAATATCAACGAAAAGCACGGCAGGGCAGTTGTGAATGACTATCACTAGCTCTTAGGTGACATGGAAAGGCTTTCTCTTGCTGGCCTCACCAGGCCAAAGGCAGCGCTACCAACAGATCCACTCTCCACCTGGTGCAGCCACCACAACGTGGGAGGTCGTGCTCACGCGCCAGGCCTAGAGCCTCGTTCACCGTGAGCGTCGCCAGCTCCAGCATGGGATCGGGCAGTGTCACCTGACCGGGCGGCGTGATCTTCACCTGGTAGATGGTGCGGCGGCGGTTACAACCGGCCAGCGTCAGCACCAGGGCTATCAGGGCGGCAACAGCCACTGCCGTGGACTCCAACGTCACCACGGCAGCCAGCAGCAGCAGCAGCTCCACCAGGCAGGCGTCGACGAAGCAGGCTCATACCGAGGGTGACGCTCATCACATCGGCATTGACCGCAGACCCGATCCCTGGCGACCTGCCGCTTGATGGGCATTCAACACCTCAACGCCATCTGATTCAACGAAGTCCTGCCAGCTCCGGTCCGGCTTGAAATACGGGAAGCCGCACCTGAAACTGACTGGCAAGCAGAGCACCAGATTGGCCATGGGCCCTGGGGGAAAAGCCGTGCCAGGAAGCGGTGGGGTCATCAGTCATACCAATCCATCCCCCACCATCACAGCATCGAGATGGATACGCGGTGTTGTTCAGCGTGCTGTGGACCGGCAATATGCCGAAGCTGCCTGATCAGAACTTTCCGGCCCGCAGCTCTACTCCTGGATTGCCTCCTGAAAGCCCATTCACGGAATGCCGCGGCCTGTGATCGTGTGCACCATCGGGGTCTCGCTTCCAGGGGTCCATCAACCAGACCAGAGCGGGAGCGCCCTCGAATACTCGGGCTGGCCCCTTCCCTTTCACCTCCCCATCCCGGACCCACCGCAAGGCAGTCGACCCTGGCCCAAAGGGTGGCGACTGCAGCCGCTTTTCCACACGGCTTGCGCAGGGCTTTCACACAGTGACTCACCCACGCCGTGGCGACACCCACAGGACCCCAGTCCCAGACACGTGAAAGGGGCCCTTCCAGGCCCCATGGGTCATTTGGGTGATAAGGCTGACCTCACCCCATCTCCCTTAGAGATGTCAGGCGGCCACGGGGGCAGCTTGACGGGAGAAACGAACGATGTTGTTCGCTGTTACGGGTTTGCTCTTACCGAGCAGGCTTCAGTCACCCTCCTCATGCCCCGTCGAAACCATTGCAGCCCCTTGTGGGTTCCGCCCGAGGGCGGAAATGGAGCTGAGCGGAATCGAACCGCTGTCCGAAACACTGGTGTGAGCCACCTAGTCCGGCCGAAACCGGACTCCGTCATTGTGGCAGCAGCCAGTCACCGGTGCAGGGGTGGGCATCACCGAACCACAGTCCGCCGGGTCCTCCGCCGGCACGCCCATCCACGCCATCGCGGTGGTGCCGCCGGGGCTGGAGCAACCGGCGGCCGAGGAGCTCGCCGCCCTCGGCTGTGACGGCGTGGCCCCGCTGCGGCGTGCGGTGCGCTGCGACACCGACCTGGCCGGCCTCTACCGGCTGCA
Organism: Cyanobium sp. NIES-981; assembly: GCF_900088535.1. Classification (NCBI taxonomy): domain Bacteria; kingdom Bacillati; phylum Cyanobacteriota; class Cyanophyceae; order Synechococcales; family Prochlorococcaceae; genus Cyanobium; species Cyanobium sp. NIES-981. The sequence goes on from NZ_LT578417.1 coordinate 2,720,483, forward strand.
TCTGCAGGCCCGGCTGCCGTTCCGGCTGCTGCGTCAGCTGGCCAGCTTTCCCTGCCGCGGCCGCGACGACCTCTACAGCGGCGTGCAGCAGGCCGTGGACTGGGCCACCTGGCTGCCGCCCCGTGCCAGCTTCCGCGTGGATGTGAGCGGCACCGCCCCGGGGCTGAACCACAGCCACTACAGCGCCCTGCAGGTGAAGAACGCCCTGGTGGACCTGCAGCGCCAGCGGTGGGGGCAGCGCTCCTCGATCGACCTCGACTCCCCTGACCTCAGCCTGCACCTGCACCTGGGCGGCGGCCTGGCCAGCCTCAGCGTGGACGGCAGCGGCAGCAGCCTGCACCGCCGCGGCTACCGCGCCGCCATGGGCCTGGCACCGCTGAAGGAAAACCTGGCCGCCGGCCTGATCGCCCTCACCGGCTGGAACGGCTCCGTGCCCCTGGCCGATCCCCTCTGCGGCAGCGGCACCCTGCTGATCGAAGCCGCCTGCGCCGCCCTCGGCCGGGCCCCGGGTCTCGGCCCGGATGGCCCCCGGCCGTTCGCCCTGCAGCGCTGGCCCGACTTCCAGCCCGCTCTCTGGCAGGAGCAGGTGGACGCCGCCGCGGCCCTGGCACGCCAGGACCTGCCGGACGGCCAGCCCCTGGCCCCCGTGCTGGGCATGGAGCAGGATCCGGCCGTGCTGGCCCAGGCCCGCGCCAATGCGGAGGCCGCCGGCGTGGCGGATTGGATCGATCTGCGCGGCGGCGACTGCCGCGATTTCGTGCCGCCGCCGCAGCCGGGCGTGCTGGTGTGCAACCCGCCCTACGGCGAGCGCCTGGGCGAGGCGGCCGAGCTGGAGAGCCTCTACGCCGACCTGGGCCGCATGGTGAAGGAGCGCTGCAGCGGCTGGAGCCTGTGGCTGCTCAGCGGCAACCCCGAGCTCACCGGTGCCCTGCGGATGAAGGCCAGCCGGCGCATCCCGGTGAGCAACGGCGGCATCGACTGCCGCTGGCTCCACTACCAGATCCGCTGATCTGACGCCCGGTTGACCAGGCACTGTCAGCGGCCCAACAGGGCGCGGGTGGTCTTGGTGAGGCCGGCGGTGGTCTGGGGCAGGTAGGGGCCCTTGAGCAGACCACCGCCAATGCGCAGAAACACCCCGGCCACCACCACGTTGAGGCTGGCCACCGCCAGGGTGCTGTGGATCCAGCTGAGGCTGACCCCCTCATGCAGCCAGAGGAGCAGCGCCACCTCCGCCGCGATCAGGGCCAGCAGCATCATGGTGAGCCCGCCGCTGAGCAGCAGGGCGCCGCTGATCAGCCGCCGCTTCTCGTGGTCGGCCTCCTGCAGCGCGATGCGCACGTGCAGGTCCATCACCGAACTCAGCAGGGCGCCGACCCGCCCCATCGCCTCACGGGCCTTGCCGCCACTCTCGCGCCGCTGCTGGCTCATGCCGAGCGACGGCCGGAGGACAGCAGCAGGCCCACCAGCACACCCACACCGGCTGCAATGCCGATCGCCATCAGCGGCCGCTCCCGCACCGGCTTCTCGATGCGGGGCCGCAGGGTGGCGTTGAGGTCATCGAGCACCCCCTCCAGCTGCTTCTCCAGGGGGGCCAGATGATCGGCGATGCGGCTGGTCTGGGCGCCAGCCACATCGAGCAGCTCCACCAGCTGGTGCTTCACCAGGGTCACCGTGCGGCCGGTCTGGGAGGCGATCACCTCGGCCACCTCATCGAAGCTGCCGCGCGTGGCCTCCAGGGTCTGGCGGGCCACCTGGGGCCACTCGCGCTGGATCGTGGGCAGGAGGGCATCGAAGCGTTCGCGGAACGTGTCCTGGTGCTGCTCCGGCTCCGGTGCCTGGGCTTCGGAGGTTCGGTCCTGGGGCGGGGTGCTCGTCATCGGGATACGGGGCGGCGGGGCCTGGCATGGGGTCGTCTGTCTTCAACCTAAGAACAGGGTTGAGCTTCCGGAACCCTCCGCTACATTTCGGGGGCTCGGCGCACGGGCCTGTTGGTCTTCATCAATCAGGTCGAGCTCACCCACTTCAAATCGTTCGGCGGATCGATGACGATCCCGCTCGAGCCTGGCTTCACGGTGGTGACCGGGCCGAACGGCTCGGGGAAGAGCAACATCCTGGACGCCGTGCTCTTCTGCCTGGGTCTGGCCAGCAGCCGGGGCATGCGGGCCGAGCGCCTGCCCGACCTGATCAACAGCGCCATGCTCCGGGCGGGGCGGGCCGCCGAAACCACGGTGAGTGTGCGCTTTGACCTGGGCGACTGGCAGCCGGACGAGGCCGAAGCCGGCCTGGAAGCCCCGGAGGAGGGCCCATGGATCCGACCGGGCCAGCGCAGCTGGACCGTGAGCCGGCGCCTGCGGGTGGCTCCTGGAGGCACCTACGCCAGCAGCTACACCGCCGATGGGGTGCCCTGCAACCTGCAGCAGCTGCAGACCCAGCTGCGGCGCCTGCGGGTGGATCCCGAGGGCAGCAACGTGGTGATGCAGGGCGATGTGACCCGCATCGTGTCGATGAGTGCCCGCGACCGGCGCGGCGTCATCGACGAGCTGGCCGGCGTGGCCCTGTTCGACAGCCGCATCGAACAGACCCGCTTCAAGCTCGACGATGTGCAGGACCGCCAGGAGCGCTGCTCGATCGTGCAGCAGGAGCTGCTGGCCAACCGCCAGAAGCTGGAGCGCGACTGCGCCAAGGCCCGCACGTACCAGTCCCTGCGCGAGCGTCTGCACCTGGGGCGCCTGCAGGAGCAGGTGCTGGCTTTTGAAGCGGCCGAGGCCGGCCTGCGGGCCCTGGTGAGCCGGCAGGACGCGCTCGGACGGCAGCAGCTGCAGGAGCGGGAGGCGATCGCCGCGGCCGAGGCCGCCGTGGAAGCCGGCGGCAGAGCCCTGGAGCAGCTGCAGGCCGAGGTGAAGGCCCTCGGGGAGGATCAGCTGCTGGCGGTGCAGGCCGAACTCGCCGGCCTGGAGGCGGGCAGCCGCGAACTGGCCCGGCAGGCCGAGAAGCACCAGCTGCAGGCCGAAGATCTGCAGCGCCAGCGGCAGGAGCTGGCCCGCAGCCGGGGGGAGCTGCAGCAGGAGCAGCAGCGGCTGGAGGCCGCCGGCGACCAGGCCGAGCTCGATGCGGCCGAAGCTGCCTGCCGCGCCGCCGAGGCCGCGGTGGAGCTCTCCCGCCGGCGCCTCGGCGAGGTGGCCGGGCGCTCGGGCAGCTGGATGGAGGAGCAGAAACGCCGCAGCCTGCGGCGCCAGGAGCTCGCCTCCCGCCTCAGCCCCCTGGAGGCCGAGCGGCAGCAGCTGGCCGAGCGGCTGCGCCAGAACCAGGAGCGCCTGGCGGAGCTGCTCGCCGAAGAGCAGCGGGAGGGCAGCAGCCAGGCCAGCGCCCAGCAGGAGCTGGAGCAGGCCGAGGCGGAATGGCAGCAGCTCACCAGCTCCTGCGCAAGCCGCCAGGCGCAGCTGCAGGAGCTGGCCGAGGCCTATGCCCTGCAGCAGCGCACCCGCCAGCGGCTGGACCAGGAGCAGGTGCAGCTCGAGCGCGAGATCGCCCGGCTCGACAGCCGCCGGGAAACGCTGCAGGAGAGCCGCGGCACCGGGGCCCTGCGGGTGCTGCTGGAGGCCGGCCTGGAGGGGATCCATGGTCCCGTGGCCCAGCTCGGCGAGGTGGAGGAGCGGCACCGCACCGCCCTGGAGGTGGCGGCCGGAGCCCGCCTCGGCCAGGTGGTGGTGGACGACGACCGCATCGCCGCCCGCGCCATCGAGCTGCTGAAGCAGCGCCGCGCCGGACGCCTCACCTTCCTGCCGCTCAACCGCATCCGCTCCCCCGGCGGCAGCCAGGCAGCCAGCGGAGCCGCTGCCCTGCAGCGGGGCGGCGGCTCCGCGGACCGGGGCCAGGCGGGAGGCCTGGTGGGGCGGGCGGTGGACCTGGTGCGGCATGAGTCCGTCTACGCCGAGGTGTTCCGCTACGTGTTCGGCGACACCCTGGTGTTCAGCGACCTCACCAGTGCGCGCCGCGAGCTGGGCCGCTGCCGGGCGGTGACCCTCGAGGGCGAGCTGCTGGAGAAGAGCGGCGCCATGACCGGCGGCAGCCTGCAGCAGCGGGGCAACCAGCTGGGCTTCGGCCGCAGCCAGGAGGGCGACGAGGCCGAGCCGTTGCGCCGCCGCCTGCTGGAGCTGGGCGAGAGCCTGGTGGCCTGCCGGCGCCGTGAAGCCCAGCTGGGTCAGCAACTCGAGGAGCTGCGGCCCCAGCTGCAGCAGCTGCAGCAACGGCTCGCCGCCCTTGAAGCCCAGCGCGGCGGCGCCCGCAAGGCCCTGGCCCCGCAGCTGCAGCGCCAACACCTGCTCAAGGAGCGGCTGGCCCAGCTGCACCACGTGCTCAGCACCGACCAGCTGCGGCAGCAGGAGCTCTCGCAGCAGCTGGAGCCCCTGCAGCAGGAGCTCGCCGCCCTCCACCAGGAGGAGGCCGGAGCCCAGGCGTCCGGCGATGCGGCCCGCTGGCAGGGTCTGCAACAGGAGCTCGAGGCCGCCGACCAGTCCCTGGTGGCCGCACGCCAGCAGCGCGACGGCCTGCTGGCGGCCCGCCGGGACAGGGCGCTGGCGGTGGAGCGGCTGCGCAACCAGCTCGAGGCCCTGGGCGGCGAGGAGCAGCGGCTGATCGCCGCGGTGAACGCCCTGGTGCTCGAACGGACCCAGTGGAAGGAGCGCCATCAGGCCGAGCAGGAGCGCCGCGCCGCCCTCGAACGGCAGCAGGCCGAGCTGCAGACCCGCTTCGGCGAGCGGCGCCGGGCCCGCGATGCCGCCGAGGCCGCCCTGGCCGGGCAGCGCCAGGCGCTGCAGCAGCGCCAGTGGGAGTTGCAGCGTCTGGCCGAGGAGCTGCAGGGGCTGGCCGAGCAGCAGCGCAGCGATCAGCTGCGGCTGGAGCAGCTGCAGCGGGACCTGCCCGATCCCCTGCCGGAGATCCCGCAGGAGGTGCGCGACAACGGCCTCGAGGCCCTGGCCGCGGACCTGCGCAGCCTGCAGGCCCGGATGGAGGCACTGGAGCCGGTGAACATGCTGGCGCTCGAGGAGCTCGAGCAGCTGGAAGGCCGCCTGGCGGAGCTGGAGAACCGCCTCGAGGTGCTCAGCAGCGAGCGGGAGGAGCTGCTGCTGCGCATCGAAACCGTGGCCACGCTGCGGCAGGAGGCCTTCCTTGAAGCCTTCACCGCCGTGGATGGCCACTTCCGCGAGATCTTCGCGGAGCTCTCCGAGGGCGAGGGCCATCTGCAGCTGGAGAATCCCGAGGCTCCGCTCGACGGCGGCCTCACCCTGGTGGCCCATCCCAAGGGGAAGGCCGTGCGTCGGCTGGCGGCCATGAGCGGGGGGGAGAAGTCGCTCACGGCCCTGAGCTTCCTGTTCGCCCTGCAGCGCTTCCGGCCGTCGCCCTTCTACGCCCTCGACGAGGTGGACAGCTTTCTCGATGGGGTGAACGTGGAGCGGCTGGCCGGCCTGATCGCCCGCCAGGCCGATCAGGCCCAGTTCATGGTGGTGAGTCACCGGCGGCCGATGATCGCCGCCGCCACCCGCACCATCGGCGTGACCCAGGCCCGCGGAGCCCACACCCAGGTGGTGGGATTACCGCCGGCCGCCTGATGGCCGCCCCCGCCACACCGCCTGCTGGGTGAGAATGCGCCGATGACGACCACACCACCGCCGGGCAGCGATCCCGCCGCCACCCCCAGTGATCGCCTCTGGCTGCGCTCGGAGCTGATGGGCACCCAGGTGATCACCCGGGACACCGGCCGCCGGCTGGGTGTGGTGGGCGAAGTGGTGGTGGACATCGACCGCCGCGAGGTGATCGCCCTCGGCCTGCGGGACAACCCCCTCACCCGCTTTCTGCCGGGGCTGCCGCGCTGGATGCCGCTCGACCGCATCCGCCAGGTGGGTGATGTGATTCTGGTGGATTCGGCCGATTCCCTGGCGGAAGGGTTCAGCCCGGAGAGTTACAGCAAGGTGATCAACTGCGATGTGGTCACCGAGGCCGGCCAGCAGCTCGGCAAGGTGCTGGGATTCAGCTTCGACATCGAAACCGGGGAGCTCACCACCCTGGTGCTCGGTGCCCTGGGCGTGCCCCTGCTCGGGGAGGGAGTGCTGAGCACCTGGGAACTGCCCGTGGTGGAGGTGGTGAGCAGCGGTCCGGACCGGATCATCGTGTACGAGGGGGCCGAGGACAAGCTCAAGCAGCTGGGCACCGGCCTGCTGGAGAAGCTCGGCATTGGCGGCGCCAGCTGGGAGCAGGAGGAACGGGAGCGGTTTCGCGGAACCGCGGTGCCGGTGGAGAACCAGCTGGCGCCAGGCATGCCCAGCCTGCAGGAGCAGCGCCGGATCCAGCCCGCGGCCACCCAGGCCCTCCTGCCGGACGAGGAACTCGACTACGTGGAGGTGGAACAGCGGCGCGAGCGGGCTCCGCTGCGCCAGCGCCGCTACCTCGATGAGGAGGAGCGCTTCAACGATGACCGCTTCGCCGATGAGCGCTTCACGGGCGAGCGCTACGGCGAAGAACGTGAACCGATGGAAGAACCGGTCCCACCGCGGCAACGGGACATCTCACGGACGGGATCCAGGGAGGAGTGGTCCGAGCGCTACCGAACGGACCCCGACCGGTATGACCGTCCGCCAGCAGGGGCCGGCAACCGTGAGCCACGCCGTTACGACCAGCTCCGTCGCCCCGCCGGCGGTGCAGTCAACCCCGAACCGCTCGACGTGGATGCAGAGGATTTCGGCGACCCCTGGTGAAGCCGCCGGCGGGGGGTGCCTGGATCAGCTGGGCTTGAAGTCCAGTGAGGCGGAGTTCACGCAGTAGCGCTGACCCGTGGGGGCCGGGCCATCCCCGAACACGTGGCCCAGGTGGGCATCGCAGTTGGCGCAGCGGATCTCGGTGCGCACCATGCCGTGGCTGCGGTCCACCAGGGTGGTGATGGCCTCCGGCTTCGCCCCATCCCAGAAGCTGGGCCAGCCGGTGCCGGACTCGAACTTGGTGGCACTGCTGAACAGCTCGGCACCGCAGCAGATGCAGTGGTACATCCCACTGCCCTTGTGGTTCCAGTAGGCGCCGGTGAAGGCCCGCTCGGTGCCCCCCTGGCGCGCCACCCGGAACTGCTCCGGGGTGAGCTTCTGGCGCCACTGCTCCTCGCTGGCATCGCGGGCCAGCCCGCTGTCGAGCCCACAGGCGGAACTCTGGGGATCACGGATCTCCGACATGGCGGCAGGGCATCTGGAGTGAGCCTAGGAATCGGGATGGCCATCGGCGGAGCTGGCGGGCAGCAGCTCCTCCACCAGATCGGTGAGGGCCGCCACGGCCCCAGGCTGCCCCCGCAGGCTGTGGAGGTCGTCCCGCATCCCCTGCAGGCGGCCCGGTGCAGCCAGCCAGTCCGCCGCCTCGGCGGCGATCTGTGCCGGCGTGATCGGCCCCACCCGCTCGGGCACCACCGCCCGCCCGGCGCTGATGTTGGGAGAGGCCAGATAGCCCCTGTGGCGCAGCCTCCAGAGGGTGAGCACCACCCCGAAGCACCAGCGCAGCAGCGGCAGCCTGCCCAGCAGACCCGCCAGGCCATCCCAGGCCTGCATCACGTGCAGATGCTGCGTGGGCACGAGCACCAGCATCGGCACCCCGAGGGCCGCCAGCTCGGCGGTGTTGGCCCCCACCGTGGTGAGGGCCAGGGCGCACTGGCTCAGCACGGCATGGGCGGGGCTGCGGCGCTCCAGCTGAATGCGCGTGCCGGCCTGGCTGATCAGGGCGTCGCCGGCGGGGGACAGCTGCGGCAGCCCGCCGCCGTACTGGGCCGCGATCGGGTTGGCCGGTCCCGCCTGGCGCAGCAGGTCGGCCACGCTGGTGGTGGGGGCCAGGGGCAGCAGGAAGCGGCAACCGGGGCGCAGGGAGGCCAGGCGGTCGGCCGTCTCCAGCAGGAACGGCACCCCCACGCGCAGCTTGGCGGGCTTGGAGCCCGGCAGCAGCGCCACCCACTCCCCCGGTGGCAGGGGCTGCTCACTGCGGGCCGATTCGGAGAGGTCGGCCATCAGATCCCCCACCATGCGGGAGCGGGACCGCCAGCGGGCCGGCAGCCGGGCCGCCGCCCCGGGCCCCATCACCGCGATGCGGTCGTTCCAGCGGGGCCAGCGGGCCACCCATTCCGCGTAGGTGAGGTGGCGATAACCCAGCCGGGCCGAGAGCAGCACACTCCAGAACTGGTCGCCGCCGAGGAACACCACCACCCCCTGCCGCGGCCAGGGGCCGAAGCGCCGCGGCCTCAGCAGCAGCGGCCAGAAGCGGCTGGCGGGGGTGATCCGCTCGAACAGTCCCCAGGGGGCGGCGGCCCGGTGCTCGCGGCCGGTGCCGTTGGGGCAGGGCACCAGCACCAGATAGAGGGCGCAGAAACTGCGGGCGCGACCGGCGGCCTCCAGGCGGCGCTGGAGGCACTGGGCCACCGGCCGCACCCAGGTGGAGAGCTCACCCGGGCCGTTGCTGACCAGCACGATCCCGGCCTGGGGAACGGGGTCCGGCGTCGCGGTGTGGGGCTGCACCGCGTGCACCGGACCAGAAGGAGAGAGCCAGAAAAAAGTGCGGATGGCGAGACTTGAACTCGCAAGGCCGAAGCCACACGCCCCTCAAACGTGCGTGTCTACCAATTCCACCACATCCGCATGATGCAACGGCTGGGCGCGGGCCCCTCCGGGTGGTTCGGTGGATCCCTGCGGACCACCGGGCCAGCAATATACCCATCGCCGGTCCCGCGCACCGCCCCGGGTTCCCCTCCGGCCGCTGCGGTGAGCACTGATACAGTCCGGCCTGGCCTGTACCAGCTGAGCTGCTGCGGATGTCCATCGGCAAATTGCTGATCGCCAACCGCGGCGAAATCGCCCTGCGCATCCTGCGCACCTGCCGCGAACTGGGCATCCCCACGGTGGCCGTGTACAGCACGGTGGACCGCAACGCCCTGCATGTGCAGCTGGCCGATGAGGCGGTGTGCGTGGGCGAGGCGCCCAGCTCCAAGAGCTACCTCAACATCCCCAACATCCTGGCGGCGGCCACCTCCCGGGGAGCTGACGCCATCCATCCGGGCTACGGCTTCCTGGCGGAGAACGACCGCTTCGCCGAGATCTGCGCCGACCACGGCCTCACCTTCGTGGGCCCCTCGCCGGAGGCGATCCGGGCGATGGGCGACAAGTCGACGGCCAAGGCCACGATGCAGCGGGTGGGCGTGCCCACCATTCCCGGCAGTGAGGGGCTGCTGACCTCTCCGGAGCAGGCCGCCGGCCTGGCCGCCTCCATGGGCTACCCGGTGATGATCAAGGCCACCGCCGGAGGGGGCGGCCGCGGCATGCGCCTGGTGCCCGGCCCGGAGCAGCTGGAGGGCCTGTTCAGGGCGGCCCAGGGTGAGGCGGAGGCCGCCTTCGGCAACCCCGGCCTCTACATGGAGAAGTTCATCGACCGGCCCCGCCACGTGGAGGTGCAGGTGCTGGCCGATCGCCACGGCAACGTGGTGCACCTGGGGGAGCGCGACTGCTCGATCCAGCGGCGCCATCAGAAGCTGCTCGAGGAAGCGCCCAGCGTGGCCATCGACGCCGATCTGCGCCGGCAGATGGGGGACGCCGCCGTGGCCGCCGCCCGCACCATCGGCTACGAGGGGGCGGGCACGGTGGAGTTCCTGGTGGATCGCTCCGGCAGCTTCTACTTCATGGAGATGAACACCCGCATCCAGGTGGAGCATCCCGTCACCGAGGTTGTGACCGGTGTCGACCTGATCGCCGAGCAGTTGCGGATCGCCGGCGGCGAGCCGATCTCGGTGAAACAGGAGGACATCCAGCTGCGGGGCCACGCCATCGAGGTGCGGATCAACGCCGAGGATCCGCGGCAGAACTTCCGGCCAGCCCCCGGCAAGATCACCGGCTGGCTGCCCCCCGGCGGCCCGGGCGTCCGGGTGGACAGCCACGTGTACACCGGCTACGAGATCCCGCCCTTCTACGACTCCCTGATCGGCAAGCTGATCGTGTGGGGCGTGGACCGCGACCACGCCCTGCGGCGCCTGCACCGGGCCCTCTCCGAATGCGCCGTCACCGGCATTCCCACAACGATCGACTTCCACCTGCAGCTGCTGGAGCGGCCGGAGTTCCAGGCTGGGGATGTGCACACCAAGTTCGTGGAGCAGGAGATGCTGCCCCTGACCTAGGGGCCCTAGGCCAGCAGGGACTGGCGCATCACCTGGGTCACCAGACCCTGCTGGCCCACCAGCAGCTCCCGCAGCAGGCTGATCAGTCCCACCCAGATGACCGGGGTCACATCCACGCCGCCGATGGGCTGGATGAGCCGACGGGTCGGCGCCAGCAGCGGCTCGGTGGGTGCCCCGATCAGGCGCATGGCCCCCTGGCTCAGGTCGACCTGCGGGTACCAGGTGAGCACGATGCGGAAGAGGAACAGCAGGGTCCAGAGGGCCAGCACCAGCCCCAGCAGCAGGTGCGCCCAGGCCAGGGGGGAAGCGGGAAGCGCCGTCACAAAGCTCTAAGCAGGGGCCCCTTCAGCGTAGGAAGCAGCCGCTGCTGCCTAGGATCTGCCGACGCTTAACGCCGACCCGCGGCCGCACCATGACTCCTTCCCTCGCGAACTTCCTGAGCAGCCTCGTCTGGGGCGCCGTGATCGTGGTGGTGCCGATCTCGATCGGCCTGGTGCTGATCAGCCAGAACGACCAGGTGGATCGCCGCCTCTGAGCCGATCTCCGGCCCTGCCCGCATCGCCGAGGCAAGGCCGGCTCCCCGGGTCCGGCCCTCACTCAGCTCGCCTGCCTACAGTGCCCCCAGCACCAGGATGAGATTCCGTGGTTAACGCCAGCCTCAACTGGGCCAGCATCGTGGGCATCGTGCTGGCCGTGGGCGGAGCTCTGCTCTACTTCATGCGCAGCTTCAAGCCGGCGCTGGCCCGCGATTACGACGTGTTCTTCGCCGCCGTGGGCCTGCTCTGCGGCGGCATTCTCTTCTTCCAGGGCTGGCGCCTCGATCCCATCCTGCAGTTCGGCCAGTTCCTGCTGGCCGGCACCACGGTGTTCTTCGCCTACGAAAGCGTTCGGCTGCGCGGGGTCACCACCGAGCAGGCCCGTCGCTCCTCCTATTTCGACGACGACGAGCCGGCCCCCGCCGGCCCTTACAGGCCCCGCATGGGCGGACGGAGCTGGGACGAACCCGAGCGCGAACGCTTCGACGAACCCGAGCCCCTGCGCCGGCGCATCCCCAGCCGGGAGCCCGACGACGAGTTCTACCGGATGCGCCGCTCCAGCCGTGCCGCCATCCCCGAGCGGGCCGCCAGCCGCAGGGACGAGCCACCGGGGTGGGACAGCAGCACCTCCGCTGCCGAACCCAGCCGCTACTCGGCCGGCGGCAGCCGGACCTCCAGCGATTTCGGCACCCGCCGGCGCGAGCGTGAGAACCAGCCGGAGCCCCGGCGTGGATCCCGTCCCACGGCTGCCGCGGAGGCCCCACCCCGCTCCAGCCGCCGCCCCCCCTTCGGTGGGGGCGGTGCCGCCCCTGCCGCCGGGCCCGGGCCCGACCGCGCCGGCATTCCCCAGGGAACCCCGATCCGCTCCGGCGGCGCCGCTGGGCCCCGCCCTTCGGCGCCGATCAGCGACGCCGACTACAGCCCGATCGGCTCCAACCGGCCGGTGCCACCGGCCGGCGTGCCCCAGGATCCGCCCCGGTCACGGCCACGGGACAACGCCTCCCGCTTCGACGACTGAGCCCGCCCACCTGGCTCCCGCTGCTGCTGCTGAGCCTGGGTCCTGGCCTGGCGGGGTGCAGCTCGGGCTGGCTGGGGGGCCGTCAGGCCGCCCCGGTGGGCTTCACGGCGAGCAGCAACCGGCTGGATCCCGCCCTCAGCGGCAATGGCCGCTACCTCGCCTCGGTGCTGGAGAGCGGCGGCAAGGCCCGCCTCGTTCTGCAGGAGCAGCCCGGCGGCGCCGTGGTGCCGCTGCGCCACTGGCGCGGCCGTGAACCCCACAGCTCCCCCGCCCTGAGCTGGAGTGGCCGCTATGTGGCCGGCCTGGTCCAGGAGGGGCCCCAGCGGCTGGCGCTGCTGGAGGACCGACTGACCGGCCGGCTGCTGCGCCTGCGGCTGCCGGGCCAGGGATCACCGGTGCGGCTGAGCCTGGCCCCTGATGCCAGCCGTCTGGCCATCCAGCTGGTGAGCCAGGGCCAGTGGCAGGTGGAGGTGCTGGACCTCAGCGGTGTACTGGAACCGGATCCCCCAGCCGGCAGCGGTGCCGTGGGTGGCGGGCTGGGCCCGGGGAGCCGCAGCTGATGGCGCGCCACGCCGTCAGGCGGTGGGCCTGGGCCCTGGGCCTCACGGCACTGCCGGTTCTGCTGGCGGGGTGCCTGGGCCTGGGGAACCAGCCCCGACCGGACGGTGCCCTCAGCCGCCAGCTGGCGCAGCTGGGCAGCCAGCGTGACCCCTCCCTGGGCGACACCTGGCTGGCGTTGATCAACGGCAGCGGCGGCCGGGAGCGGGTGATCCTGATCGACCTGCGCAACCGCCGGCCGGTCGCGCTGCCTGGCCTGAACCGGCCCGATGCCCAGCCGATCAGCGTGTCCGTCGACAGCCGCGGCGATCAGCTGGCCCTGGTGCGTCAGCTGGAGGGCCGCACCGAGCTGGTGCTGTACCGCCGCTCCAGCCAGGGCTTGCGGCCGATCCCCATGGTGCCCGCAGGGGTGCCACGTCAGGTGCAGGTGCGCGCCGATGGGCGGCAGCTGGCCGTGCAGGTGAGCCGCAACGGGCTCTGGCAGATCGACCTGATCCCGCTGCCCTGAAGGACCCTGCCCCTCAGGGCACCAGGCCGGCCCAGTGGAGGAAAGTGTCTCTGCTGAGCGCCTCGATCAGCAGCAGCGCCACGAAACCCACCATGGCGAACCTGCCATTGACCCGCTCGGCGTAGGCACTCCAGCCGAAGGCCGGCACATCGGCGGTGGTGGCACTGGTGCCGGGGGCGGGAGCGGCAGCCGCCGCGGGGGCGGGGGTGGCGTCGGCGGAACTCATCAGCGCAGGTCTCCAGGAAGATCCGCTCAGGCGGAGTGGCCAACGTCATAGCTGGCCGCCGGCAACAGCCGCCAGCCGCCCTGCCCATCGAGCTCGAGCACGGTGTCGTGGAAGGCGGTGAGGGTGGGCCGGTGGCCGACGCTGACGAAGGCCATGTCCCGCTCCAGAAGCAGCTGGTAGAGGTGGCGCTCCGTGGCCACGTCCAGGGCGCTGGTGGCCTCGTCGAGCACCACGAAGCGGGGGCCGTTGAGCAGCAGCCGCGCGAACGCCAGCCGCTGCTGCTCCCCCAGGGAGAGCAGGCGGGGCCAGTCCTGCTTGATGTCCAGATCCGGATAGCGGTGCACCAGATCGGGCAGGCGCACCCGCTCCAGCACGTGGCGCAGCTGCTCGTCGCTGAAGCGGCTGGGGGGCAGCGGATAGCAGAGCTGTTCCCGCAGGCTGCCCAGCAGCATGTAGGGCTTCTGGGGGATGAACAGCAGCTCCCCTTCCGGCGGGCGCTGCACACTGCCGGAAACCGCGGGCCAGAGCCCGCTCACCAGCCGCAGAAACGATGTCTTGCCGCAACCGGACGGCCCCACCACCAGCAGGCGCTGATCGCGGTCGATCTCCAGGCTGAGGTCCCGGATCAGGGTGCGGTTCGAGCGCGGCGGCACCAGATCCACGTGGCTGACCAGAATCGCGTTGCTGGGAACCGCCTCAGGCTGGCGAGGCGGCATGACCACGCCGTTGGCGTGACCGGCACCGGTGCTGGCGCCACTGCCTGCGCCACCGCTGGCGCCACTGATCTCATCCACCTTGCCCTGGAAGCCTTCCAGACGACTGATCGAGGCCGAGAACGAAGCGAGCCTGTCGATGTTGTTGACGATGTAACTGACCGAGAACAACACCTGGGAAAAGGCGATGCTGGCCTGTCCGAACACACCGAAATCAACTTCCTTGGCGAAGTAGATCGGGGCGATCACCAACCAGGGAAGAAAGCGTGAGAAGTAGTCGTAGGAGCGCTGGATCACGCTGATCAGCGCCTCCCAGATGATCAGGCGATTGTAGTTGCGGATGGCCCCGCCCAGCCGGCGTTCCGCCTCCTTGGTCTCCTGCTTCTCGCCCCGGTAGAAGGCGATGGACTCGGCGTTGTCGCGGATGTGGACAAGGCCATAGCGGAAGTCGGCTTCGAGCTTGAGCTGCTGGTAGTTCAGGGCCACCAGCTTGCGGCTGGCAAAGATGATCACCGCCGTGCCACCCACGGAGTAGATCAACAGCCAGAGGGCCAGCTCGGTGCTGATGCTCCAGAGCACGAGGATGAAACTGAAGAAGGTGAGAAGAGCGGAGAGCACTTCCACCGTGACACTCAGACTGGTCGCGGTGAAACTGGCGGTGTCCTGGGAAATCCGCTGATCCGGGTTATCGATCTCCTCAGCAGACTCATCGTTGGGGTTGAGGATGTAATAGGCCCGGTTGGAGAGGTAGCGCGTGAGCAGGCGGCCGCTCAACCACTCGCGCCACAGCAGGCCCAGCCGGGGGATCAGGTAACTCTGCATCGCCCGGATCGGCAGGGCCAGCACCAGGCAGAAGGCATAGATGCCGACAATCTTCCAGAAGTTGTCCTGGTCGTAGGCAACCAGGGAATTATCGACGTTGCGTGCGATGTAGCTGATGCCCACATTGATCCCGTTGATCACAAGGATCAGCAGGATGATCACGCCCAGCAACACCCAGGGCAGCCACCGACCCTGACGCAGTTTCCCCCGGAAGGCGGCGAAACAACCCAGGCCCGCCGCCATCAACACCATCACAGTGAGGCCGATCGGGCTGCCCCAGATGGCCCCCACTTGCTCGGGCACTCCCGGCAGGAAGCGGCTGCGCAACTCCGGGATCAGGGCACCGGAGAGGGCGACAGCACCGGTGAGGAGAAGCAGGGTGAGGCCCACCACCACCACCAGCAGGGCCACCACCAGCAGCAGGAACTGCCAGCTGCGCGTGTCCTCCACCGGCAGGAAGTAGGGCTGCGCCAGCCGCTGCAACTTGCCCAGCTGACGGCGAAGGGCCTGGAAGGGGGTCATGGAGCCGTACGGATCCAGGCATTGTGACTGGTCTGGGGGCTCAGCCGGGCGGCCAGGTCAGGGGCCTTCCCCCGATCACGTGGACATGCAGATGGAACACGGTCTGACCGGCAGCCGCGCCGCTGTTGATCACGGTGCGGAAAGCCTCCAGCCCCTGCTGCCGCGCCACCGAGGCCGCCACCAGCAGCAGGTGGCCGAGCAGGGCGGCATCCTCGGGCTGGGCTTCGGCCAGGCTCGGGATCGGCCGGCGGGGAATCACCAGGATGTGCACCGGTGCCTGGGGCGCCACATCGCGGAAGGCCAGGCAGTGCTCATCCGCGTGCACCTGATCACAGGGGATCTCCCCCCGCAGGATCCGCCCGAAGATCGTGTCCTGGGAAGGGTCGGGGACAGCAGGCGACATCGGTAGCGGGGCAGCGGCGGTGGCGGTGGTGGCGGCGGTGGGGGGCCTGCCCAGGCCGCCTGGGACAGCCGTGGCACTGGACAGGCAGACGACCACCCCGGCGATGTTGGCACGCTGCACCAGTGCGGCCCTGCGTGGCCTGGAAGCCCACCAGGTGACGGTGGAGGTGGACATCGGCCCCGGCCTGCCGGCTCTCCAGATGGTGGGACTGGCGGATGCGGCGGTGCAGGAATCGCGGGAGCGGGTGCGCTCCGCCCTGCGGCACAGCGGCTTCCGCGTGCCCCTCAGCCGGGTGGTGGTGAACCTGGCCCCGGCGGATCTGCCCAAGCAGGGCCCGGGCCTCGACCTGCCGATCGCCCTCGGGCTGCTGCTGGCCAGTGGCCAGCTCGAGCCGGCGGCCCTCGAGGGAGTGTGGAGCCTGGGGGAACTGGGCCTCGACGGGCGCCTGCGGCCGGTGCGGGGCCTGCTGAGCGTGGCCCTCAAGGCCCAGGAGGCCGGAGCCCGGGGGCTGCTGGTGCCGGCCGGGAATGCGGCCGAGGCGGCCCTGGTGAGCGGGCTGTGCACGTGGGCAGCCGGGAGCCTGGCCGAGGCGGTGCAGCTGCTGGGCCAACCGGATCCGCCTGCGGCCAGGCCCGCCGCCCCTGAAGCCCAGGCCCCATTCCAGGGTGGGACCGATCTGGCGGAGGTGCAGGGACAGGGGCACGGGCGCAGGGCCCTGGAGATCGCCGCGGCCGGCGGCCATCACCTGCTGCTGGTGGGCCCGCCGGGGAGCGGCAAGACGATGCTGGCCCGCTGCCTGGCCGGGCTGCTGCCGCCGTTGCGGCACAGCGAGGCGCTCGAACTCACCCGGATCCAGTCCGTGGCGGGCCTGCTGCCGGCGGGGGTGGGTCTGGTCCGGGCGCGGCCCTTCCGCAGCCCGCACCACAGCTGCTCCGGGGCCGCCCTGGTGGGCGGTGGCGCCAATCCCCGCCCCGGCGAACTGGCCCTGGCCCATCACGGTGTGCTGTTCCTCGACGAACTCACGGAATTCCGCCGGGAGGTGCTCGACCTGTTGCGCCAGCCCCTCGAGAGCGGTGAGATCTGGATCCACCGGGCGCGCCACAGCGCCCGGTTTCCCTGCACCATCAGCCTGGTGGCGGCCACGAATCCCTGCAGCTGCGGCTGGTTCGGCGATCCGGAACGGGAGTGCAGCTGCGGCGAGGCGGCGCGCCTCCGCTACTGGAGCCGGCTGTCGGGGCCGCTGCTGGACCGGCTCGACCTGCAGGTGGTGATGCGTCGGCCGGATGCCGCCAGCCTCGGCGACGCCTACCGCCGCGCACCCGCCGCCGCAAACGAGGCGAGCGCCCAGGTGGCGGCCAGGGTGCAGGCGGCCCGCCGGCGCATGGCCCGGCGCAATCCCGGTGGGCTCGGCAACGGCCAGGTGCCCACCGCGGAGCTGCGCCCGGTGCTCCAGCTGGACGCCGACGCCCTGGAACTCTGGGAGGGGGCCCTGCGGCAGCGGCGGCTCACGGCCCGGGGCGGAGAGAGCCTGCTGCGGGTGGCTCGCACCATCGCCGACCTGCAGGGAGAGCAGACAATCGCCCCGGGGGCCGTGGCGGAGGCCCTCACCTACCGCAGCTTCGACGGCCTGGAGGGTGGCCCATGAAGCGCCACGGAACCGCCAGGAATCTCAGCGCGCCGCCCGGTAGGGACGATCGCAGTAGGGCTGGACGCCCACCAGCGGAGGCTGGAGCCGGCGCTCCTGCTCGGGGTTGCCCATGGCATGGATCAGGCTTTCACCGAACCAGGCCAGAAAATTGCCACCGAGCGCCAGCAGGGTGCCGATGCGGCCTGGGGCGAAACGGGCTGTGGATCGCAGGTCGTCCATGGCGGTCACCGGGAAGGTGGTTCCATCCTGGACCTGTCCAACGGTTTGGGGAACCGGTGTTTCTACCGGTTGAGCCCCGCCCCCAGACGGAGAAGGGAGCTCAAGCGGCTCAGCGGCGGCGGCGGCGCTGCTGGGCCTTGCGCTTGTACTTCTCAGTGGGGGTCTCGTGGTGACGCAGGCGCTTGAGATCCGCGAAGATGCCCGCCTTGGACACCTGGCGCTTGAAGCGGCGCAGCGCCGACTCGATTCCTTCGTTTTCGCCGACGGTGACCTGGGTCATGTAGCGGGATGACACGCACAGAGTTGGACACCATAGCAAGGCAGGCAGATGCCTCCCTCGGCTCAGCTGCCACTGGAGTCGGACACCGCTGGGGGGGCCGCCGGGCCGGGGCCTGGCTGGCCGGCCAGCTGATCAGGCCAGGTGTCCCGGTACAGGTACAGGTGGCCCAGGGTGCGGCCCTGGTAGGCGCGACGCTTGAGCTGCCAGCCGGATTCGAACACCAGCTGGAGGAAGCCGCTGCCTGGCCCCTGGGTGCGCGCCACGATCATCTCCGGGCCTGCGCCAGGTTTGGTCGGCACGGCAAGCAGCAGGTTGTCGTTCTGGCTGCGCACGACACTGAGGCGGTAGCTGGACCCCAGGTCGGTGGCGCCAACCCGCACCGAGTAGCCGTTCGCATCGAGAAAGCGACCGCAGATCCCGGTGAAATCAAAGGTGGACAGCAGCGGGTCAACCTGACCAGGCTGGGCCCCGTTCACCGCGAAACAGGGGCGGGTGTCGCGGATCTGCTCGTAGATGTTCAGCTGGGCCCGCTCCCCGTTGCCGATCGGCGCTGCCACCAGCAGGAAGCTCTGGGGTTTGAGATCGGAAGCCTCGAAGAGCCCTGAAGCCGCGGCGGGCTGGGCGGCGGCGCCGAGGGCCAGCAGCGACAGCAGCGCCAGGGAGCAGCGACGGGCCCGTCGTGTGGCCAGGGTGCCGGTCGCGCGGCGGGCCTGGAGAGGGTGCAGTGCGGAGAACTCCATCACGGCTCGGGCCAGAACGTTCGTCATGGTATGCAGCCGGAGCCCTCCAAGCCAGGGTGAAGGGCCAGAGGCCGGGCTGTTCGGGTGGGAGCGGATCAGGCCGCCGGCTTGTTGATCCGGATGGCCACCAGCAGCGTGGCCAGCGTTCCAGGGGCACACAGCCCCAGGATCCAGCGGGTGGTGGACACGCCCAGATCGGGATCGCCATAGGCGAGTTCGAACACCGAGCCCGTGGCCGCGATGCCCAGCAGACAGGCCAGGGCCAGGAAGACGCCGGCCAGGGGCTTCATCGGCATGGGTCTAGCGGATCGTGTGGACGGCGTTGCGGTCGAAGCCCTGCTGCTTCAGCTCTTCGTTGAGGCTCATCTCGTCGGTGACACGGTCCACGAACAGCACCCCATTGAGGTGGTCCATCTCGTGCTGGATGCAGCGCGCCAGCAGGCCGTCGGTGCGCAGCTTCTGGGGCCGGCCCATCTCATCGCGGAAGCTCACCTCCACCGCCGTGGGTCGCACCACGTTGAGGTACACGCCGGGAATGCTGAGGCACCCCTCCTCGTAGGTGTCGATGGCGGCGCCGTAGGAACGGATCTCGGGGTTGATCAGCACCATCGGCGGCGCGGCCGCATTGTCGGGATCCAGATCGATCACCAGCAGCTGCTTGTGCACCCCCACCTGGGGGGCGGCCAGGCCGATCCCCTTGGCGGTGTACATGCTGCGGAGCATGTCGCGGGCCAGCTCGCGCACCGATTCATCCACCTTGCTGATGCGCTTGGCGGGGGTGCGCAGCACGGCATCGCCCAGGGTGTGGATCTCCAGCGGGGGATGATCCAGCGCCTGCTTGGGCACCTGCACACTGCGGCTGCTGAGTTCCGCCGAGCGTGCCATCTGGGCGAAGCTGCGAGCCAACGATCGATTCCTGCCGGGTGATGCCAACTTTAGGGCGCTTCGCCCAGGCCCCGGCTTGACCCCCGCACCGGTTCTCCCCCCCCTCAGCGCGGCCGCCGTGGTGGGGGCCACCCCCAGCCTCAAGGAAACCTTGCTCTGGCACGGCCATCGCTACTGGCTGGAGCAACGTCCCGCCGAGGGCGGCCGCACCACGCTGATGCTGCGCTCCGGCGACGGCGGCGAGGCGATCGAGCTGACCCCGGCCCCCTGGAATCTGCGCAGCCGGGTGCACACCTATGGGGGCGGCGCCTATGCGATCGGCGGCGGCGCCGTGGTGTTCGTGCACGACGGGGATCGCTGCCTCTGGCATCTGCCCCTGGACCCGGCCACCGGGCTGCCCCAGGGCGCCCCGGCCCGCCTCACCACCCCCTCGCCGGCCCCGGAGCGCGCCTTCGCCGACGGCCTGATCGACCCGGCACGGCAGCGCTGGATCGGCGTGATGGAGAGCGAGGGCACCGACCAGCTGGTGGCCGTGCCGCTGCAGGGAGGAGAACCCCAGCTGCTGCACCAGCCGGCCGACTTCTGCGGCTACGCCTGCCTCAGCCCGGATGGGCGTCACCTGGCCTGGGTGGAGTGGCAGCAGCCCTGCATGCCCTGGGAGCGCAGCCGGCTGTGGCTGGCGGCGGTGGGACAGGACGGCGCGCTGCACCAGCCCCGGCCGGTGGCCGGATCCGCACCCGGCGAGGGCCCGGCCGTGGCCGTGTTCCAGCCCCTCTGGATCGGCCCCCGGCAGCTGGTGGTGGCGGAGGACAGCAGCGGCTGGTGGAACCTGCAGCGGCTGGATCTCGCCACCGAGCCGGCCTGGCAGCCGCTGCTGCCGATGGCGGCGGACTTCGCCATGCCCCAGTGGGTCTACGGCATGCGCACCACCTGCTGGGATGGCCGCGAGCTGGTGGCGGCGGCCTGCCGGGAGGGTCGCTGGGAACTGGGCCGGGTGGCCCTCAGTGGTGCGGCCGCCGGCGGCCCTGACGCCTGGCAGCCGCTGGCCGTGCCCTTCGACGATCTGGCGGGCCTCAGCGCCGAGGCCGGCAGCCTGGTGGCCGTGGCCAGCAACCCCACCACCCTCCAGGGGCT
The DNA here is from genome assembly GCF_900088535.1 of Cyanobium sp. NIES-981. Classification (NCBI taxonomy): domain Bacteria; kingdom Bacillati; phylum Cyanobacteriota; class Cyanophyceae; order Synechococcales; family Prochlorococcaceae; genus Cyanobium; species Cyanobium sp. NIES-981. The sequence goes on from NZ_LT578417.1 coordinate 2,740,878, forward strand.
GCTGGAGCTCGATCTCACCAGCGGCAGCTGGCGGCACACCCCCGTGGCCCCCTCACCCTTGCCGGCGGAGGCCATCGCGCCCCCCGAGCCGCTCTGGTTCAGCGGCCATGGCGGCCGGCCCACCCACGCCTGGTTCCATCCGCCGGCCGGCGGGGCCACCCCCACCACGCCCCTGCTGGTGAAGGGGCACAGCGGCCCCACGGGCATGGCCCGGCGCGGGCTCAGCCTGGCGGTGCAGTTCTGGACGAGCCGGGGCTGGGGGGTGGTGGATGTGAACTACGGCGGCTCCACGGGTTTCGGCCGGGCCTACCGCGAACGGCTCGATGGCCAGTGGGGCGTGGTGGATGTGGCCGACTGCGCCGCCGCCGCGCGGGCGCTGGTGGCCGCGGGCCTGGCCAGCCCGGAGCGGATCGCCATCGAGGGCGGCAGCGCCGGGGGCTTCACCGCCCTGGCGGCGCTGTGCTTCACCGACGTGTTCCGCGCCGGCGCCAGCCGCTATGGCGTGGCCGACCCGGCGGCGCTGGCGCAGGAGAGCCACCGCTTCGAGGCCCGCTACCTCGATGGACTGATCGGGCCCTGGCCCGAGGCCCGGGCCGTCTATGAAGCCCGCTCGCCCCTGGCCCATGCCTGGCAGATCCGCTGCCCGGTGATCTTTTTCCAGGGACTGGAGGATCCGGTGGTGCCGCCGCAGCAGACCGAGCGGATGGCGGCGGCCCTGGCGGCCAACGGCATCCCGGTGGAGGTGCGGCGGTTCGCCGGCGAGGGCCATGGCTTCCGCAGCGGCGCCGTGCAGATCGAGGTGCTGGAGGCCACCGAGGCGTTCTTCGCCCATCACTTTGGATTGCGCCGGAGCTGAACGGCGCTGCCACCGCTTTCAACCCCGGCTATCACGGGCGCAGACCTGTCCGGGAGCCGCCGATGACCCGCCTGCTGCGCTGGGGCCTGGCCCTGGCGGTGGCCGCCGCCCTGCTGATCGGGGCCGTGCTGCTGCTGCCCTTCTCGCCGTGGATGCCGGGCGGCACCGTGGGCGACATCCCCACCAGCGCCGTGGTGAACGGCAGCGCCTTCAACCGGCTGTTTCCTGCCGCAGGGCCCGGCGAGGAGCTGGTGTTCACCCAGGAGAAGCGGGGCTTCAGCCAGGCGCGCCTGAAGCAGGGGGGCACCGCCCTGGCCCTGCTGGCCATCTCGGACACCGCCACGGCCCCGGAAGCCCGCGACAAGTTCCGCGGCAGCGCCGAGCAGCTGAAGGGCTGGCCCCTGGTGGAGCAGGGCGAGCAGGCCAGCGCCCTGCTGGTGGCCGAGCGCTTCCAGGTGAAGGTGATCGGCCAGGGGCCCGGGCTGGATCCAACCCAGCGCCATGAGCTGCTGGAGGCCTTCGACCTGCCGGGCCTGGCCGCCCTGCCCCAGCCGAAGGCCCGCGGCCGGGTGCTGGCCCCCGCGCCGGGCACCGTCCGGCCCTCCCTCGCCCCCGCGCCGAACCCCGCATGAGCCGCACCGTTCTGGAACGCCTGGAGCGCCTGCCGAAGCGCAACCTCACGGTGCTGGCGCTCAAGGGCATCAGCACGCTGGTGCCGGGGGGCTGGCAGAACATCACCCAGCCCGAGGTGCTGATCGCCGAGGTGCTGGGCAGCAGCGATCCCGCCCTGATCGCCCAGGTGCGCGCCCGGGCGGACACGCTCAGCCGGGCCCGCCATGAGGGCTATGGCCGCGCCATGAGCCTCTACGACGCCGTGAACCGCTCCCAGAAGGCGGCGGGCGGGCTGCGGCTGGCCGCCAACATCGGCGGCGCCCTGCCGCTGGTGAAGGGGCTGGCCAACCTCACCCCACCCAGCGACACGCTGCAGGCGGCGGATCTGGCCCTGAAGGTGTCGGCCGAGCTGCTGGCCTTCACCCAGGTGAACGGCCTGCCGGGCGACAGCTTCGGCGACTTCACCGCCTCCCTGGGCGAGTACGCCGGCGAGGCCCGGGTGCGGATGGCGGCGCTGCTGTGCTTCGACGCCCTGCTGCCCCTGGGCGACCGGGCGCTGGAACGGCTGGACGACCTGCTCGGCCAGGTGGGCAGCCGCGACCTGCAGCAGCTGCCGGGCTACCGCGCCATGGCGCCGCTGATCCCGGGGCGGGGCGAGCAGGCCCACCTCGGCTTCCTGCGGAGAGGCGTGGACTCCTGGCTGGGGTGGGCCGGGGGTTTCGTGAGCACGTTGGGGCTCAGTGGCCAGAAGGCCGTACAGGCCCTGGAGGGGGCGGTGGGCCCCTGGCAGGGGCGCTTCGAGCAGCTGGCCACCTTCCTCGATGCCTTCACCGACACGTACCAGCACACCGGCACCCAGGCGGTGGCCCGGCGCCTGGTGGAGCGGGCCGCCGCGGAGATCTGAACGGGCAAGGCCAGCTCCGGAAACGAAGGCTTCGCCTTGCCTAGGATCCGGGGCCCCGTCCCTGCGAAGGCGCAGCCATGAGCCTTCTGGAGCTGGAGGCCCCCGGTTGGCTGCTCGAGAGCGGCTGGGTGGTCCTTGCCCTCGCCCTGCTCACCCTGCTGCTGCTGATCGCCCGGTCCGTGGCCGGGCGGCTCTCCCTGGTGGTGTGGGGCATTCCGGAGGCTCTGCTGGCCGGCGTTCTCGGCCTGCTGATGGCCCCGGATGGCCCCCTGCCGCTGTTGCCCGAGGGGGTGATGCGGGTGTGGGCGGAGCTGCCCCAGGTGCTGCTCACTCTGGTGTTCGCCTGCCTGATGCTGGGCAAGCCGCTGCCGAAGCTGGCCGGGCTGTGGCGGCCGGTGAGCGGCCAGATCTCCCTGGCGCTGGTGCTCGCCTTCGGCCAGTACGTGGTGGGGGGCCTGGCGGTGCTGCTGGTGCTCGGCCCGCGGCTGGGGGTGAGCCCGATGATGGCCTGCCTGATCGAGGTGGCCTTCGAGGGCGGCCATGGCTCGGCCGCTGCGATGGGGCCGAGCTATGCGGCGCTGGGTTTCCCCGGCGGGCAGGCCCTGGGGCTCACCCTGGCCTCGGCCGGCCTGGTGGCCTCCACCCTGGTGGGGGGACTGGTGGTGCTGCTGGGGCGGCAGCTGGGCTGGCTGTCGGTGCACCCCGAAGACCTGCGGCAGCCGCCGCGCACGGGCGGCCTCGAGCAACCCAGCCACCCCGGGGCCGCCGCCTGGCTGGTGAATCTTGCCCTCTCCGGCGTTGCGGTGCTGGTGGGCCTGGCCCTGCTGGGGCTGCTGCGCCTGATCGGCGGGCTGGTGGGCGGCGGCGTGGATGCGGTGGTGGACGACCTGCCGGTGTTCCCTTTCGCCATCCTGGGCTCGCTGCTCACGCGGCTGCTGCTGGAGCGCAGCGGCCAGGCCCACCGGGCCTCGGCCCCGATCCAGACCCGGGTGAGCACCACCTCAGCCGATCTGCTGATCACGGCCGCCACGGCGGGGCTCGATCTGGGGCTGCTGCGGGCCGACTGGCTGCCCCTCTCGGTGCTGATCGCCGCCGGCCTGGCCTGGAATCTGGCGGTGGTGCTGATCCTGGGGCCCCGGATCCTGCCGCGCGACTGGTTCGAGCGGGCCGTGATCGAGTTCGGCCAGGCCACGGGCGTGTCGGCCAGCGGCCTGGTGCTGCTCCACATGGCTGATCCGTTCGACCAGAGCACGGCGCTGCCGGCCTTCTCGATCAAGCAGCTGATGCTGCAGCCCTTCCTGGCCGGCGGGGTGATCACCGTGGTGGCGCCGCTGGCGGTGGCCGGCTGGGGGCTGCCGGTGTGGACGGGGGTGTGCCTCGCCCTGGTGCTGATCTTCGCCACCACGGGCCTGGTGCTGGCGGGCACGGCGCCAAAGGTGGCGGCCTGAGCCCGGACCGGACCGAGAGCATCAGCGGCCGTAGTGCAGCGCCGCCATGCGCTCGGCCACCCGCCCCATCTCCTCCATCGAGAGCTGGGGCGGTTCCCCCAGCTGCAGCGCCTGCAGGTACATGTGGGCGAGGGTTTCCACCTCGATCGCCAGCCGCAGGGCCTGGGCCAGGCTGCCCCCCAGACACACCTGGCCGTGCTGGGCCAGCAGACAGGCGCGGCGATCCTCCAGCGCCTGCAGGGCGAGGTCGGAGAGCTCCTGGCTGCCGAAGGTGGCGTAGGGGGCGCAGCGGATGTCGGCGCCGCCGGCGATCACCACCATGTAATGAAAGGGGGGAATGGGGCGCCCGTGGCAGGCCAGGGCGGTTGCCTGGATCGAATGGCAGTGCAGCACCGCCTCCACATCGGGCCGGCGACGCAGCAGGTCGGCATGGAGCCGCCACTCCGAGGAGGGCCGCCGGCCGCTGGCACCAGGCGGCGCCAGGGGCTGGCCGTCGTAGCCGATGGCCAGCAGATCGCCGGGGGCCATGGCCTCGTAGGGCACACCGCTGGGGGTGATCAGCAGCCCAGCGGGAATCCGGGCGGAGAGGTTGCCGGAGGTGCCCTGGTTGATGCCGGCGGCGCCCATGGCCCGCGCCGTGGCCACCAGCTCCTGCCGCAACTCCTGCTCTGTGGCCGCCATGGCGATGCACCCCTGAGCGGCTGAGGCTAGGCAGACGTGTGTGCCCCCTCCCCATGCCCCACCTCCCCAGAGCTGCGGCCGTGGTGGCGCTGGCGCTGCTCGCCCCAGCCCCCCTGCCGGCCCAGCCCACGCGCACCTACATCCCAGACGGCTTCGCGTTTCCGCTCAGCACCCCCCGCTTCACGTATCACTTCCCCACCGGCAACCTGAGCGGCCGCCGCTTCGAGGGCACCTGGTTCGCCGAAACGGTGGAAGGCGTGCCCGCCGATCAACGCATCGACAGCGCTGCCGTGGACACCAAGCCAGGGCAGGCGTCAGTGTTCTTCACCCTGGCCCCGAGCCGCACGCCCTGGCCCCCGGGCCTCTACCGGCTGGAGATCCGGGCCGACGGGCGACTGGTGCATCAGGAGCGCTTCGTGCTGCGTTGAGGCGCCTGCAGGCCCGCCACTACGCGCGGCGGACGGTGAAGACCTACGAACTCTGGCTGCGCCGCTTTCTCCGCTTTCACAACCTGAGGCATCCCCGGGAGATGGGCAACCCGGACTGGATCGTGACCTCGAGCTGGATGGGGTGGTGCGGGCCCGGAACCGGCGCCGGCTGCCAGTAGTGCTGAGCGAAGCGGAAGGGCGCGCCGTAAGGAAGCGGCCTGCGCCTGATGGAAGCCCTGCGGCTGCGCGTGAAGGATCTTGATTTCGAGCGACGGGAACTGACCGTGCGGGATGGGAAAGGCGGTAAAGACCGACTCACCCTGCTGCCCCAGAGCCTGGTGGCAGAGCTGCAGCACCATCTGCTGGATGTGCGACGCCTGCATCAACTGGATCTGGCAGCTGGGTGGGGCGAGGTTTTGATGCCCTATGCCCTGGCCAGGAAATACCCCAATGCCGCTCGGGAGTGGGCCTGGCAGTGGGTGTTCCCCCAGCAGCATCGCTGGCACGAGCGGTCCTCAGGCACCCAGGGCCGCCACGGCAGCTGGCGTGTCCAAGGCGGCCAGCTGCCACACCTTCCGCCATTCGTTCGCCACCCACCTGCTGGAGCGCGGGCAGGACATCCGGACAATCCAGGAACTGCTCGGCCGCAAGGATGTGAGCACCACGATGATCTATACCCACATGCTCAACCGCGGGCCACTGGGTGTCCGCAGCCCCGCCGACAATCTGTAGCAAACAGAACATGTGGTTTGCGGACCCGTGAACCACGGCTATATTTTGAACTCGTCCACGGAAACCAATTGGCGCTAAAGGGCTCAGCAGGATGCGAAGAGCGGATCCCCTTGTGGTTACCGGAAAGCAAGGAGACGAGGAGCGTGGTTCACGGAACCCTCCAATGACTAGTTAGGTGTGTTTTCTCACCAGGTCATTCAGCGATCAGCAGTCGCTGGAGGGACTGCTGAGGCGTGAGGCCACCGAGAGCCATGTGGCACCTGTTGCCGTTATAGATGGCCAGATAGCGACGTAGCCAGCGGTTGCGTTCCTCTGATGTCTGGTAGGCGATCACGTAGGCCCATTCCGCCAGGATCGTTTTGATAAACCGCTCGGCCTTGCCGTTGGTTTGCGGCGTATAGGGCTTGGTGCGGATGGGTTTCAGATCCAATGCCCGGCAGGCTTTTCGCCAATCCCCTGAGCGGTAGGCGGAGCCGTTATCCGACAGGATCCTCCGGCAGGTGATCCCCTGCTCCGAGAACCAACCGACTGCACGGGCCAGGAATCCAACAGTCGTTGCCCTCTGCTCGTCGGCCAGCACCTCCACATACGCCAGGCGGGTGGCGTCGTCGATGGCGACGTGCACCTTCTCGTAGCCGGCGCCTCGGGAAGAGCCTTGACGACGGTCACCGGTGATCCGGTGACCGACCCGCTCAAACCTGGCCAGCTGTTTGGTGTCGACATGGATCATGTCGCCAGGCCGCTCCCACTGGTAGCGGCGAACTGGAACCTTGGGTTCAAGATTTCTGAGCCGTCCCAGCCCCAGGGCATTCATCACACGTCCGACGGTCGAGAGGGGCGCCTTGACGGCCCTGGCGATGCGCCGGAGAGTGCAGCGCTGGTGCCGTAGATCCACAGCCTGCTGCAGTTGCTGCGGATCGAGCGTCCGCCGCTGGGTGCGGCGAACACTCCGTCGATCCGCCAGTGCCGTTACGCCGCCATCACGGAAACGCGCCAGCCACTTGTAGGCGCTGCGCAGGCTGATCCCGGCTTGTGCCGCAAGGGCCTTGAGCGGCACGCCCTCATTGAGGTGCCGACGAATCAGGCGTTCCCGACTGATCGGCGTCAGTCGGGCATTGGGGTGGCTATGCATGGGGTGTGAGGTCTTGGGATGGGCGGTGACACCCCGACCCTGGCGACCTCACACCCAATCGTCAGCTGAACAACGTGGTGGGACTACACAGTTAGGCGTCGCAATTCAAGTAGGGCCTCCTGAGAAAGTGAGCCGCGGGCAATGCGCACCACAATGAGCCTGCCCGGGCGACCTCTGAGTGATCCTCAGGCCCCGCTGAGCTGACAACTCAGCTCTCTGCTGCTGGAGCTCAGAGCCCGTGCGGCGGAGACCAAGAGTTGCCAGCAGAGCACAAAATAGAGACAAAGAAGCTCCAGGAGCTTCTGGAGGTTCATGACCAGGACATTCATCGCGATGGATGAACCCTGTGTTGCCGGCAGTTTCTCTCGGATCAATCCCAATCCATAGCGACGCTTGCCTTGACCGATCTTGCCTTCAACAGCATTGCGCCGCCTTTGATCATCAACGAACTGCCGCCTCTCGGCTGCCACCAACTCCGGATCATTCTTCGGGCGACCAAGACGAGGCCCACTCAGCCGAATGCCGTGACGCTGGCAGAATGCCCGATTTGATCTTGTGCGGTAGATCTGATCAGCGCAGATCACCTCCGGATAGCAGCCGTATCGACGACGATAGGCTTGGGCCTGAACTTTCAGATCTTCCCCTTCGTTGTAGGGGTCAAAGCTCAGCCGATCCAGGAAAGCAAATCCTTCATCGGTGACAGAAAGTGAGATCTTGGCGCCGAACTCAACATTGCACCTCGCCTTGCCGCGAACAATTGGCCTGATGTGCGCTTGACAGAGGCTGACGATGCGAGCGGGAATACTTCTGGTGTCTGAGCGATAGAGAATGTTCTGCTGGCGGACCAGCTCACTGACAACCAACAGCTTCTGATAGGCATGCCGCCCAGCCGCCAGAAGGCTTGCGCCACAGGCTGTCAGGGCGTCAATGTTGGCAAGGTTGCGCTTGAGATGCCCAAGCTGTTGCTTGATCGCTTTGCGGATCTTGAGAAACCGAGGGCGTTTTTTCTTGGCCACGGCGAGGAACTGCTGCCTGGCCTGCTTCCGATGCGTTCGTGGTTTGTGACCAAAGGACTCTCTGACCTGCGAATACATGGCATCGATCAGAGTCTCGGTGAGCTCTCGGCCTTCATTGAGCAGCGAGAGATCCGTTGGATGCCGAATATCTGCCGGAACGCATGTCGCATCAATCAGCAGTGACCCCTGATTTGGCCGTGGCGTTTTGGATTCAATCTTCTGATCAGCTGCGCTCCCGGCTCCGCCTCCATCGCTGCTGTCGTGCTCATCAACTGCAGACGAACGGATCACGTTCAGACCGTGACGCACGATTCGTTCATTGCAGTCATTCACGACCGAATCTGGCAGCCGCTTCCGGAAGTACACCATCATTGATGGGTCAAACGGAGCCGAGTACTGAAATGCCTCCAGGCCGATGAAGAACTGGAGATAGGGGTTCTCTTTGATTTGCTCAACCAGTTCTTCATCAGTCAGCCCCATGCGGGCCTTGATGATCAGGGCGCCCAGTGCCATGCGAAATGGCTTTGCCGGGGCGCCAAAGCCCTTGCAGAACTGAGCTGCATAGTCACCTTCCAGCTCATCCCATGGGATCAGCTCAGCCAGCTTGATCCAGCGATTGTCACCAGAGAGCTTTCCTCCAAACGGCAGGAAGAAGTCCTCGAACGAGAGCTGATCACGATGCTCACGTCGGTACATGTGGAAAACTCTGGGCGGCTTTTGGGCGCAAACGAGCCCAATCTCGTACATTTTAGCCGAGAAAACTGCTCACATCCATTGCGCTGCAGTGGATGTGGCTTTTCTCAGGAGGCCCCAAGTACGTGCCACCTCCCCCATGTCCGCTCCGACAGCTGTCAATGCACATGATCAACACTCAGCCTGATATCAACCGCGCAGAACAAGCTCTTCGAGAAGCCATGCTTGCAAGCGACGTCTCAATCCTCGACGACTTGATCGACGACCAGCTTCTGTTCATTGGCCCTGATGGCAGCGTACTCTCCAAGGAAGGCGATCTAGGCCTTTACCGCACCGAAGCGCAACACCTGACGACAATCGATTTCCAAGAGACGCGTGTGCGTCTCTTGGGAGGAATGGCGTTTGTCACTGCCTCGGCCTTCGTCTCGGGCGTGTTCAAAGGCAGCGCTTTCGCGGGAAACTTTCGCTATCTGCGCGTTTGGCACCAGACTCCAACTGGATGGCGAGTTGTCGCTGGGAGTGTTCACGCCTTAGGAAGTAGCTAGACCGCACAAACGGCGTCGCCTAACACCCAGATGCAGAAGACGGGATCAAGGGGACCCGATCAAGGCAATGCAGCCCTGCCCGCTTCTGATTTGGAGCGTTAGCGCCGCATGACAGATGCCTAAATTCTCACCCTTATCCGCATGGCTAGCTCGGAGAGATCCTCTAAGCTCATTTATTGACTTGGATGGTCGTCCGCCAGAGCAAGAACTTGGAGGTTTTCTAATCCTCGACGTATGCATCATGGCTCACGAAACCATCACTCTAGAATCAGAGTCACTAGCAAGATCATGGGGAAAGACGCACGAGTATGTCTCCTCAAGTCTTGAGATTATAGGTGCAGGAGAACCCATATGGCTCGACAGTGAGGAAGTCGAGATGATTCGGGAAGAGCTCGGAGAACCGCCGCCTCTTTGCTATCCCATCTATCTAGTCACAGTTGCAAAAGGAGAGGAAGAACGGCTTGTATACGCTGGAAAGACATCATCCAACAGCAGCAGATTCAGAGGTGGACACGCCGCATTCACCAAGTTGTTGGCTCCATATTATGAAGGTTGGGAAAAGCGCGTATATCTGGGTGGAGTCACTCTACTAGCTGCAGACAAATCATACCAACCGCTCGAATGGGTAAAACCGCTTGAAGCTGCCGAGCGAATACTCTCAAGCATAGAAGCACAGTTAATCCACTGGTTTAAACCAGAACTAAATTCAGCTCATGTCCACAAAGACAATACATCTTGACCATTGTCATTGCACATTCAGAACTTTTCCGGTAAATCATCATTTCTTCACGATGAGTTCTGTTGGCCAAGCCGTTAGCGGCTCTAACAATTCGTTCAAGCCGACCCCGCATCGTGGCGTCGGCCACGTGCTTGCGCTACGCCAGCACGCGTCCGTCGCCCCGCTGCGGGCCGGCTTAACTCAAGCGTTCGAAGGGCCCCCGCTTTGTTGATGGCAGAAGATCCGACGAGATATCGCGACTCACCGGCCCCGCCTCCTCCCGGTTGATCTGGCCCATCCGCTGGACCGCCAGCTAATGGCCCAAGGGCTCGGCACCGTCTCGGTGCACTGAACTTGGCCCGGCCAGGCACCTCCGGGGATCTCTGGAGAGAGAGAGAGAGGGGTTACGTGCTGAAGTATATGGTTCATAAAAACTCACAGTTTCCATATTGACAACTACAGAAAAGCCTGATAAAAAGCAAGTGTAAGGTTTTTAAATTTTAGCGAGTTAGTGAGATTAGATTCAAAGACCCATATAGCCTACCTAAGCAGAGGAGTCATGAAGCACAATCCAACCCTGTTCTGAATCAGAGTTCATAGCAGTCCGCTCCACACTGATGAAGCCCAAACGCCTGCTTGTTGCGACAAATCGGAATCCCGATGAGAATTGCCCATTGTGCTTTGGGGATTCATTTAATCCCAAGGGTCCGGCAGAACTGCGTTTTCTTTATGCAGATTATAGCCCTGATACTGGAGAATGGTCCGTAAGCCCCATTGAAGAGCCTGAAGTTTTATCGGTTGAGAATCTCCCCAGCAAGCACTTATTTCAGGAGCTTCTACGAGCCGTTTCAGAGGGTGGACTTGGACGCAACTGGGTCATAAGCGTTCATGGCTATTCTGCAGATTTTAAAGAGAGTCTAGAGGGAGCATGGGAGTTGCAGACTCGGTACATGGATGCAAATATTATCTTATTTTCATGGCCAGCTGATCCTGGTGGCAGCATCGGTTCGGTAATTGATCCTATTAATTCATTTAAGAAAGCTGAGCGTGCTGCACAGCTCTCGGCACTCGCATTTCATGAGCTTCTTGAAAGAGTCTATGCGTTTTTTGTTAGACCCACTGTTGTAAAGTTCACACACCTTAATGGCACGCCTAGTCTATCCATTCACCTGCACAGCCTAGGATGCAGCATGCTGAAGTGGCTGCCCTTTGATGGAAGCTCACTCTACAGCAATCTTTTCCTCAGCAACATTATAATCCATCAAGCCGCCGTTCCTCGGCGCAATCATAACGAGTGGATTGATAGGCTTGGCTGTGCAGAAAAGATATATGTTACACTCAACCGATTCGATTCCGTGCTTCGCAGTAGCTACAATGTGGTTAACCCTGAAGCACTTGGGTCAAGCAGCACTGGCCTCATTGCAGCCCGGCCCGTCTACATAGACTTTAGCGGTGGGAGATTAGTTGGGACAAGCCACAACATTCTCCTAGGTGTAACAGGAAATAAGATCATTGAACTGCTTTGTAGACGTATTCTGAGAGGAGAAGATGGCCTGCATGGCCTCGATGGACGATTCGACCTAGGTGGACCCAACGGCTTTTGTTTTGACACGGTCAGAAACTGCTGGGAAATGAAATGCAGTTAGCCAGAGTTGTAGTTGGACAAGATTGATACTGACCAGCATTACAGCATTACAGCATTACTGCCGTAAAGCCGAGGGACCTTTTAAACCAATAAGAATTGCAACTTCTGCCGCAGATTTGGAACTAAGGCTGGTTTTTCGGGGCAAGACTGCTAATTGTCTTCCTTAGTGTATCAGTAATGGGAACAAGAGAAGGCGTACTTCGACTTGCAATCAGGGAAGTTGGATACGTAGAAAGTCCGCCAGACAGTATTTATACAGAGTTTTGCACTTGGTACGGCCTAAATGGACAACGGTGGTGCGCAATATTTGTATCTTACTGTACCTTTAATGCTGGTATTCCGCTTCCTATTACTAAGGAGACCCTGGAAAACCCAGCCCAACCGCGGGACAATGGTGCTGCAATCACAGGCCTGGTTGGGGTGATGGGCGGCAAGCAGCTTGGATTATCTGATTACGAGCAGTCCACCGCCAAGAAGCGCACCAAGCGGGAGAAGTTCCTGGCTGAGATGGACGCGGTGGTGCCATGGCAGGCCCTGATCGCTCTGATCGAGCCCCATTACCCAAGAACCAGCAGCAAAGGCGGCCGTCCGCCCTATCCGCTGGCCACCATGCTGCGGATCCACTTGATGCAGCACTGGTACTCGCTGAGCGATCCAGCGATGGAGGATGCCCTGATCGAGGTGCCCACCATGCGCCGTTTTGCGGGCATCAACTTGATCAGTGACCGGATCCCCGATGAGACAACGATCCTGGCGTTCCGTCACCTGTTGGAGAAGAACAAGCTCGGCGAGCGGATCTTTGAGACGGTGAAGGACCACTTGAGCCAGCGGGGAATGACGATGCGTCAGGGCACGATCGTGGATGCCACGCTGATCGCAGCGCCCAGCTCCACCAAGAACAAAGATGGGAAGCGGGATCCGGAAATGCACCAGACCAAGAAGGGCAACCAGTGGTACTACGGGATGAAGGTCCACATCGGCGTTGACAAGGACTCCGGCCTGATCCACTCGGTCGTCACCACGGCCGCCAACGTGCATGACCTCACCCCAGCCGCCGAGCTGTTGCATGGCGATGAGGAAGTGGTTTATGGCGACGCCGGCTACCAGGGAATCGAGAAGCGAGACCAGATGAAAGCACGTGGGATCGGCTTCCGCGTCGCCATGCGACCCGGAAAGCGCCGAGTATTGCCAGATACGCCGGAGGGCCGACTGGATGATCTGGTCGAAACTGCCAAAGCACACATTCGCGCCAAGGTTGAGCATCCGTTCCGGGTGTTCAAACAGCAATTCGCATTCCAGAAGACCCGGCTGCGTGGCATGGCCAAGAACCGCTGCAAGGTCAATATGATCGCTGCACTCACGAACCTATTTCTGGCGCGGCGTCAGCTGCTTGCAACTCCATGATGAGGGGAGTGGTGTGCCCGAATGAGGCAACTTACAGGTGCAAGGCCGTACAAAAGGGCATACGATCACCTGGATTGGGCACAGATCAACCACTGAGCACAGGCGGAGGAGCAATCCAGCGAGGTCTCATCTCAGGAGCGGCTCAAGCCCTTGTTGCTCAGAGCTTCCCTAAGCCTATAGGGTTCGCCTACTGCCCTTACGGCGTTGATTGGTTTCGCGAGAGAGGCAAGTTTTTTGATCTGCCAAAGATGGGGATATTGTATTTTTTCCTAATATTGGGGATGGAGTCGCGGATCACATGGGAATTGTAGAAAGTCTAAATCAAGACAGCACCATTATTGCAATTGATGGTAATACTGGGCTGGGAAACGACTCTAATGGTGGCAGAGTTATGCGCAGGAGAGGGTCAAGAGAATTAATCTTGGGATTCGGTCGCCCTGAGTATGATGACGATGATGGCGGAGAGTCTGATCCATTAGCAGAATATCCTACATGGCCAGGTAGGTATATAACACTGACTTCTCCACTAATGAGCGGTGAAGACATTCAAACTTGGCAGAGCCAGATGCTGAAGCGTGGGTATAATTTAGGAGCGAACGGAGCAGATGGTATTTTTGGGGAGAAGTCTCATTCTGCCCTCAAGCAGTTCCAAGAGCTTCATAATCTAGAATTGGATGGAGTAATCGGTCCAGTCTCTTGGAATGCAACGTGGGAGTTGAAGATAGTTGGGTTTACTCAGTCTGAGTTTGAGAGTGAATCTGATACACCATCCAGGATTCCTGAACGCCTTGTCACTGAGAAAGACAACTGAGACTTTAGTTAATTCACAGAGAAGTGGCGTGCTGTAGTTGGAGATCCTGCGGCAGATGACTGATATCTGATTAGACTCTGGTAGCATCTCGGTATCGGCATAGCACACCTAAAAGATTAATCAGGTTGAATTGTAGACCTGCTATAATGATGGCAAGACGTTCGGCATAAAGGGTGGCGTAATCACATGCAACTGCCACGAATCATACTTGAGCAGATTTACTTGCATTCACCGGCTTGACTAGGCCGGCCATGACGAACCATAGGCAGTTTTTCAAGGTGAGCTTAGCTCTTATTTGAGATCAGCTAGCCCATGGCATGATTGTTACGGGTGCCCAAAAATAAGTTTCTGCTAATGTGGAAGCTGCAAGCTTAAAGCAGAGATAATATCCGGTCGTATAATTAGAATTAAAGGTCAGAGATCTATAACATCAAGAGAGCTTGGTCAGTGATTCTCTTTTCATCTTTATTCGCTTTATGCATATCCGACTTAAGTGACTCAGGGCTTATCGAATGGGTGTCACATTAGTGCTGTTTCCCCTGATGAAGCAAATGCCGCTATTCGGCAGGGGATCTCCATTGCTTCTGGTAACTATAAACCATGGCCTTTTATCGGCATCCAAAAAGATTGGGTCGACATTAGATGCTCGTGCGAAGGAAGTTGGAACAAATAGTTCGTCGTTTGTCTTGAAGTTCCATAGCACCTCTGAGGAACCAGGTCGCCAATGACAAGGCAGGGAATCTCTGACCACTCTCCAGTTGGATACCCAGTACTCTCCTTCGCTGATAGGAATCGTGGTGATATCGCGTAGAGTCTCTTGCGCAGTGGCTGTAGGCAGAATGAAGATTGATTGGAATAAGGGTACTCCTAGCAGAAGCGCACCCACAGCTCTCATTGTTCTAAAGTTGCTATTATTAGTCTGAGCCTAGAGGTTGCCGCAAGAAGGGGGAATCGGCTGTTTACATGATGTAACTGCTCTGCTATTTTGAATGCGCAGCCCTCCGGTGCCCCGTCTGCCAGGAACGATAAAGCCTTTGCCGGCAGGGGTGTATGCAAACTGCTCGTCAGCCGAACGAATGCGGTCGTTGTCTGTGTAGAGGTGCAACTTCGAACAAGCAGTTCGAGTGGCCAAGTCACCGATCATACTCAGGTTCGCCACCCCAATCGCCTTGCCTGCCACTCAAGGTCAGCGTTCGAAGGTTCGGGAAAAGGCGATTAGCATCTGCGAGAATTGAGGCTGGTTAGGCAAGGCGGGGGGTTTTCTGGGTCGCATCGCCAATCTGATGTCCGTTGTTTTGCCTGCCTTCTGAGCTCTTTTGCCGATGCCCTGAGACGGCATCGGCGTAGACGATCTTCTCATCGCCATGCAACAGCTCAGCAGCCGGGGTGAGGACGTGCTTGTTAGCGGCAGTGACCACCACCGAATAGAGCAGGCCCGAGCCCCTATCGACACCTGCGTGGTCTTTCATGCCGAAGCACGACTGGTTGCCATTCTTGGTTTGGTGCATCGCAAGATATCTCGTCCCCTCTTTGTTCTTGGTGGAGCTTGGGGGGGGGATCAACGTGGCATTGACGATCGTGCTTGTCGGATAGTCATGTCCGGCGCAGTGAGATGCGCGTCGTCGGTGTCACAGATCTGCTCGCCCAGTCCGTTCTTTTCCAGGAGGTGGCGAAAGGTCAGTACATGGCCCCATCGCGGATAAAGTCGGTGACTAGGTCGATGCCTGAAAACTGGCGCATGGTAGACACCTCGATCAGGGCCTCCTCCATGGCCGGATCGCTGAGGGAGTAACACTGCTGCAACAGATGGATGCGCAGGATGGTGGCCTGCGAGTACGGAGGTCTCCCGCGATTCTATCCGTTTATAAAGTAATTCAGCGCGATCAGAGCATCACAGGGCACAACGACCTCCATCTCCGCCAGGAACTTCTCGCGCTTGGTCTGCTTCTTGGTGGTCGTTTGCTCGTAGTCAGATTAGCCGAGCTGCTTGCCGCTCGTCAGTCCAGTCTTGGCCTGAGCTCACAGGTCAAGTCCCGTCCGGGCAACCGCCTAGGTGTGTAGTCCCACCACGTTGTTCAGCTGACGATTGGGTGTGAGGTCGCCAGGGTCGGGGTGTCACCGCCCATCCCAAGACCTCACACCCCATGCATAGCCACCCCAATGCCCGACTGACGCCGATCAGTCGGGAACGCCTGATTCGTCGGCACCTCAATGAGGGCGTGCCGCTCAAGGCCCTTGCGGCACAAGCCGGGATCAGCCTGCGCAGCGCCTACAAGTGGGGCCTCCTGAGAAAGTGAGCCGCGGGCAATGCGCACCACAATGAGCCTGCCCGGGCGACCTCTGAGTGATCCTCAGGCCCCGCTGAGCTGACAACTCAGCTCTCTGCTGCTGGAGCTCAGAGCCCGTGCGGCGGAGACCAAGAGTTGCCAGCAGAGCACAAAATAGAGACAAAGAAGCTCCAGGAGCTTCTGGAGGTTCATGACCAGGACATTCATCGCGATGGATGAACCCTGTGTTGCCGGCAGTTTCTCTCGGATCAATCCCAATCCATAGCGACGCTTGCCTTGACCGATCTTGCCTTCAACAGCATTGCGCCGCCTTTGATCATCAACGAACTGCCGCCTCTCGGCTGCCACCAACTCCGGATCATTCTTCGGGCGACCAAGACGAGGCCCACTCAGCCGAATGCCGTGACGCTGGCAGAATGCCCGATTTGATCTTGTGCGGTAGATCTGATCAGCGCAGATCACCTCCGGATAGCAGCCGTATCGACGACGATAGGCTTGGGCCTGAACTTTCAGATCTTCCCCTTCGTTGTAGGGGTCAAAGCTCAGCCGATCCAGGAAAGCAAATCCTTCATCGGTGACAGAAAGTGAGATCTTGGCGCCGAACTCAACATTGCACCTCGCCTTGCCGCGAACAATTGGCCTGATGTGCGCTTGACAGAGGCTGACGATGCGAGCGGGAATACTTCTGGTGTCTGAGCGATAGAGAATGTTCTGCTGGCGGACCAGCTCACTGACAACCAACAGCTTCTGATAGGCATGCCGCCCAGCCGCCAGAAGGCTTGCGCCACAGGCTGTCAGGGCGTCAATGTTGGCAAGGTTGCGCTTGAGATGCCCAAGCTGTTGCTTGATCGCTTTGCGGATCTTGAGAAACCGAGGGCGTTTTTTCTTGGCCACGGCGAGGAACTGCTGCCTGGCCTGCTTCCGATGCGTTCGTGGTTTGTGACCAAAGGACTCTCTGACCTGCGAATACATGGCATCGATCAGAGTCTCGGTGAGCTCTCGGCCTTCATTGAGCAGCGAGAGATCCGTTGGATGCCGAATATCTGCCGGAACGCATGTCGCATCAATCAGCAGTGACCCCTGATTTGGCCGTGGCGTTTTGGATTCAATCTTCTGATCAGCTGCGCTCCCGGCTCCGCCTCCATCGCTGCTGTCGTGCTCATCAACTGCAGACGAACGGATCACGTTCAGACCGTGACGCACGATTCGTTCATTGCAGTCATTCACGACCGAATCTGGCAGCCGCTTCCGGAAGTACACCATCATTGATGGGTCAAACGGAGCCGAGTACTGAAATGCCTCCAGGCCGATGAAGAACTGGAGATAGGGGTTCTCTTTGATTTGCTCAACCAGTTCTTCATCAGTCAGCCCCATGCGGGCCTTGATGATCAGGGCGCCCAGTGCCATGCGAAATGGCTTTGCCGGGGCGCCAAAGCCCTTGCAGAACTGAGCTGCATAGTCACCTTCCAGCTCATCCCATGGGATCAGCTCAGCCAGCTTGATCCAGCGATTGTCACCAGAGAGCTTTCCTCCAAACGGCAGGAAGAAGTCCTCGAACGAGAGCTGATCACGATGCTCACGTCGGTACATGTGGAAAACTCTGGGCGGCTTTTGGGCGCAAACGAGCCCAATCTCGTACATTTTAGCCGAGAAAACTGCTCACATCCATTGCGCTGCAGTGGATGTGGCTTTTCTCAGGAGGCCCCAAGTGGCTGGCGCGTTTCCGTGATGGCGGCGTAACGGCACTGGCGGATCGACGGAGTGTTCGCCGCACCCAGCGGCGGACGCTCGATCCGCAGCAACTGCAGCAGGCTGTGGATCTACGGCACCAGCGCTGCACTCTCCGGCGCATCGCCAGGGCCGTCAAGGCGCCCCTCTCGACCGTCGGACGTGTGATGAATGCCCTGGGGCTGGGACGGCTCAGAAATCTTGAACCCAAGGTTCCAGTTCGCCGCTACCAGTGGGAGCGGCCTGGCGACATGATCCATGTCGACACCAAACAGCTGGCCAGGTTTGAGCGGGTCGGTCACCGGATCACCGGTGACCGTCGTCAAGGCTCTTCCCGAGGCGCCGGCTACGAGAAGGTGCACGTCGCCATCGACGACGCCACCCGCCTGGCGTATGTGGAGGTGCTGGCCGACGAGCAGAGGGCAACGACTGTTGGATTCCTGGCCCGTGCAGTCGGTTGGTTCTCGGAGCAGGGGATCACCTGCCGGAGGATCCTGTCGGATAACGGCTCCGCCTACCGCTCAGGGGATTGGCGAAAAGCCTGCCGGGCATTGGATCTGAAACCCATCCGCACCAAGCCCTATACGCCGCAAACCAACGGCAAGGCCGAGCGGTTTATCAAAACGATCCTGGCGGAATGGGCCTACGTGATCGCCTACCAGACATCAGAGGAACGCAACCGCTGGCTACGTCGCTATCTGGCCATCTATAACGGCAACAGGTGCCACATGGCTCTCGGTGGCCTCACGCCTCAGCAGTCCCTCCAGCGATTGCTGATCGCTGAATGACCTGGTGAGAAAACACACCTAGGACTCAGCGGAGGCTTGTGCCTAATCAAGAATCTCAGTGTGGCCAAATGTCTAAGTTTCAAGTGGCTTTGGGATACATGCGAGAAGGTAACATCATTCCAGAATGAAACCGGTCTTGCTACAGTATGAATGAAAGATACTTCCTGTATGGATACACGGTTGTCGGAGCAACTGGTCGGAAAATTCCCCAGAAAGCCAATAGCGCTGACCCTGTAAGATCTATAAGCGGTAGCCACTAAGTCCAGGGAATCGGTGAGTGGCGCTGGAAATTGGGAGAATTCACGCAGTGACATGAGAAAACCAGATAATACCATCATAAATCTCAATAGGCCTTAGCCAATCGTATGAGTATGATCTGGTCTTGCCATTTTTGGGAAGGGATTCGTAGCTTGTCCTTGGGACTCCGTTCCATGCGCCTGCAGGATCGTGAACGACAAGGCCAAAACGATCATATCCGACCACGCATACAATGTGACCAGATCTGGTAAAGTAACCGTGGATAACCACTGGGGACCCTAGGTTAATGGCGCTCCGGATATTAGCGAAAGTCCCAGAGTAAGAGTATTTAGCGTTATAGCCAAAGGATTTGTAGATGTTGGCAAGGCCGCTGGGGCTTTGTCCAGCATTCTTGCCAAATCGATTATAGAGTTCATCCGGTGTTACCTTTGTTCCCTTCGCTGAGAGCAAGATCGCTGCGCTGGTAACACCACATGTCGCATCCGGCTCGTTCAAGTTGACCCTCTGCGAGTAGTAGGTAGCGCTTAATAGCCTTGTCGTACTATTTCCTCTAGCTGCAGCTAGATAGTTTTCAATAGCGGATGCTGTAATGCGGCCAACAATTCCATCATCCTTAACGCCAGCCAAACGCTGGAACTTCTTTACTGCATTTTCAAGTTCAATGTCAAAAGTGTCGCTTACTAGCTCACTCTTGGGAATTAGCCCAAGGCCTATCAAGCCGCAACGCAGTTCAATGACATCAGCACTCTTATCTCCCAAAGCGAGGTGATCATCATCGCGCTGCCAGGGCAGGCGAAGTGGTCTATAAGGAAATAAGTCGAAGGATGCCGCTGCTTCTTCTGTGACCAATAAGGTGCTGGTTAGACTAGCTCCTGCGGGGCTTAGGCCTTCTGATCTGAAAAGCCTCTCTTCTTCATTCCGTCGATTTACAAGCCCCTCTAGCCTCTTCCCTCCTGCAAATATATACAAATCAAAACTATCAGCGCATTCTGCATATTTTCCAGCGTTGCAACGATTAATCTGTTGTGGCCACGAGACAGGATGCAAGTTATAGTAAAAGCTAACGAGAGCGTCGTACATCGCTTGTGTCACTGGCGCTTTTAGCCTTTCACTTACAAGTTTATCTCGTTCGTTCATCACGATCACAAAGCATTCCTCGGCTTGCTCACGGGTAAGAACATCACCGAGCCTGACCGGTCTATTGCCATACTTACGGGCTGCAGATGTGCCCGATGGGTAGTAGGTTGTTCCAAATCCAATCGTGATCGGCAATCCACTGGGTCCAGGATCTGGATATGCTTTACAGTCTCCGTTGGCAAGCTTTTTGTTGTAGCCTTCCCATTTTTGACAAAGTTGGTCGGCCACTGAAGAGCGTTTCATAAAAAACTGTAGGTAGTGAAAAAACTATCTCCGCCCCCGACTGAGCGCCTAAACCGTAGCAATTCTTAAATTGCAGTGGCTATGTGTTGAATCGAGTGGAGGCAAGGCTCAACGGGATGCATACTCGTGATTCAGATTGTCCGAGCGTCACGACCCCGACAGCTTGATTCACTGGTTCTCGTCAGAGAATTTGTCGGTACACGAGAAGAAGATATACTCAAATGAAAGCCAATGACCATGACCATGACCATGGCCACTCCACCACATATGGGCATACGCTCTGCGGCTTTCGACAACATGTGACCCAGTCACGCATATTCAACGTTCGTAGACTGCTCGGATTTGTCGCAGGGCAATCTTCCACCTTACTCAAGAGGCCCTGAATAGGGCCTCTTGAGTAAGGTGGAAGATGACTCAGGAATTACGCCCGAGTATGACCACTGGTTCGGCTACTTCGCGGCATCTTGCAACAAGATCATAACCCAGATCGGCTCAACTGCCACGGCGGATTTTATCCTGTAGAAGCTTTTGCTACTTTGTTGGCAAGTCTCGGGGACAGGACATGGGATCGGGACATGATCATGCGCCTGAGGCGTGGGGCCTCGGGAATCAAGCATAAATGCTACGAAGTTTTGTTTAGAACATTGCATACTCCTCTGTAGGCCCTTAAATTGCCAGTTGATGCTGGCAATTTAAGGGCCAACGAACGCAGCAACCACCGGTCGCTATCTATCGCTAAAATAAAGTAGTAGTGTGCTATTAGGCCTTTCTTCCGCAGAGGCTGAGGGCTTACGTTTAGGTAGCTCCAGCCTTCCGCTTCATACTTGAGGTTTCTTCTCTGGTTCCTTCAACTGCACCCGATGATCAACCTTGAACAAGGCGACCAAGGTCCTGCTGTAGCAGCCCTGCAGAATCAGCTGATACAGCTTGGCTTTCTGTTCGGTGAAGCAGACGAAGACTTCGGCCCCGCAACTGCCCAGTCATTGCGCGACTTCCAGCGGCGGGTCCCACTCAAACCTGATGCCATCTTAGGGCACCGAACAGCGGCGGCACTCAGCCAAGCACTTAGCGCTCCCGTGCCCTTCCCCACCAGTCCCTACCGTCAGCTGCGCATAGACGCTGTCGGCTTCAGTGACGAAAAACTACCAGGGCTGGATAAAGGATTCGACAGCTCTCCCTTCCGCGATCAGCTACCGAGATTTGCCAAGTCATTAACCGACGCTCCCGATGGGGTGTCCACCATCGCCTACCCGGCCCCCCCGGTCACCTTTCAACTCTTCCCAACGCTCGGAGTGGTTCCACAGTTTGTGGAGGGAGAGAACGGTCGCGGTGGGCTCGAGTTCCTCAGCGACGAGGTTGCACAGGCCTGCGTTGCTGTGGGCAGCTTCGAGAATGGCAGCCCCCTGCGTGTGCGCTGGTTTGGGCGGCGGGCGGCAGCGCCCAATGTGCAGTTCTGGAGTGCCACGAAATTCGTGGCAGCCCTGAACCTGATCTGCCAGTCCAATCGACGCAGCCCTGGCACACCTGTCGACCGTTGCGATGTGGTGGGCAAGCGGGGCGGCAGCCAGCAGCGCGAATCCTTGGCCGACCTATTCACTCAAATGGTGAGTTACAGCAAGGGCGTGGCCCACTCCAACGCCGTGGCTTGGATGCTCAAGCAGATCCGTTTGACCGGCCAACCTGATACGCAGAGCTGGCTTAGAGGGATCAGTGGCAACAGCACCCTTTTTCTCAATGGATGGTATGGCGAAGATGCACATCTAAGCGAAGCCCGCCTAGTGGGACCCAATGGCACGTTGGTGCCCCACAGCGGTCTTGACCGCACTCGCAACATCGTCTCTGCCTACGATCTCACCCGTTCGCTGGCGATGGTCGGATGGCACCTCCACCTCACCCAAGGCCAGCGACTACCCGCAGTCCAGTGGTCGAGTCTGACCACCGCCATCAACGCCTTAGCCCAGGACACCGCCCGCTATATTGATATAGCACTGGATCGGCTAGGCCTTCTCAATCAGGTTCGCTCGCCTGTTGTGCTTTCCAAGCTCGGCTACGGCACCACCGCTCGAGACTTCCCCGACTCCCCTGCCCTTACCTACGCCGCCTTCGCCCAGTTCATCGACATCCGCTCCAACCCTGGTCGCCAACGCAGCGTCGCATTGGCACTTCGTATCCCCACCAAGCCAGGTGCCGGTCTACGGCACGACGCCCGTATGGCCACAGAAGTTACCGAAATCCTGAGGCGTCTATTCTCCGAGCAGTTCAGCTGACATACGCTTACTAACACATCCCAGATCAAGTTCTCCGTTGGTCATGTGCCAAGGTCAAAGCTTGAACGCATGAACAACCGAAGCATACCCAAAGATATCACTGGTAGGCTGTATACTTAATAGTTTTGGCTGCTTGGGCATGGTCAAGGAGTTAGTTTCTTCTCGGAGCGACCTGTCCTCCAATTTGATCCATGAAATACTGTATGATGTTCACGTGTCTGCCAGAGTCTTGCCCACATTCTGCGCTGATTGGACTACGGCTTCTGTTAGTGTCAGCGACATTGTCTCGTTGCCAATTCAGCACACCTTACTGATCAGGTGTGCTCGAGCAACAGGGGCTAGGAGCGTGTCGCTCGTTGCACCTAGGTCAGAACTTTCTGATTGCGCCCCTGTAATTCAGGGCTGCCCGCTCACAGATCTGGCAAACAAGAACCAGGCCCGTCAGACCGTTGCCACCGATGCCCGGAACAACTTCAGCAGGTTGTGGGTGGTGGCTATCAGCGCCCACTCTCCGTTCACCTTCTCCAGTCCCCGCAGCCGAAAGCGATCCAGGCCCCTGGCGCCCTTGATTTGACCAAACACAGGTTCCACGATCGTCATGCGCAGGGCATAGATCGCCTGGCCAGCTTTGGACCTGAGCTTGCGATCCATCCGGCCCCTGGCATCGAGATCTCTGGGCTCCGGCCCCCGCGATGGCCGGGGCCGCTGGTCGTGTTGCTGGCGGCTCGTGGAGATGTAGGCCTCCAGCCCCCTCGCCTCACAGGCCATCAGGTTGGCGCTGCTGCAGTAACCGGCGTCGGAGATCAAGGCATCTGGCTGCTGGCCGGTATTGGCCTCGATCCGCTTGAGCATTGGCAGGAGGTGCACCGCGTCGCTGGGCTGATTACTCACGCCGATGGCCACGATCACCTGGTGGTCGCCATCCACGGCGGCCTGGGCGTTGTAGCCCTGGATCCAGCTGTCAGCGCCTTTGAGAATGTGGCTGTCGGGGTCAGTGAAATTCCGCTGGGTTTTGGGTTTGGGGGTGCCGGTTGCATCGGTGGGGAGCTGGCGGCTGGGCATCACCAGAGGATCACGATCTGCCACGAGAGCAGGTGATTCCAGGCCAGCAGCCAGGGCTGCCTCGATCGCCAGCTTCTGGGCGTCATCCGCCCGCTTTTGGGCACCACGAGCGCGGCGTGCGGTCCGCTTGCTACGCTGCTCGTCGCCACTGGCTTCTGCCTCGGCTGCTTCCTGCTCAGCCACCTCAGCCTGCCCTGCTCGTTGACGTGCCTTGGCAGCTGCGGCTTCTGCCTCCAATTCCGCTTTGGCCTTGCGGATCCACTCCAGCCGGCTGGCGCGGCGCTGCAGTTCCTCGGGCAGCTCATCGCCCTGCTTGCCCTTGCCGTAGTGCCCGTCTTCCTGAGCGTCGAGGAGCTCCGCCTTGCGCAGCAGCGCCCGCATCTCGCCCTCCAGCTGCCGCTCGGACTTCAGCATCCGCTCGTGGCTCATGGCCTTGTGCTTGCTGGCATTGGCTTTCACCTTGGTGCCATCCAGTGCCACCTGGCCCAGACTCACCAGCCCCGCCTTCTGGCAGAGCCGCAGCACCTGAACAAACAGGCCAGCCAGAGCATCCAGGTGCCGGCGGCGGAAGTCGCTGATCCGGCTGTGGTCGGGCTGCTGATTGCCGGTGAGAACCCGGAAGGCCGCGTCTTCCCAGCAGGCTTTCTCGATCCTGCGGGAGCTGGGCAGCCCGACGCAGTAGGCGTACAGGAGCAATACCACCATCATCCGCGGGTCGTAGGCCTTCTCGCCCCGGGGATCCTTCTGCCGGTAGTGGCTATGGATGGCCTCCAGATCCAGCTCAATGGCCAGATCCAGCAGGAAGAACACCAGGTGATTCTCCGGCAGCCACTCCACCGGCGACGGTGGGAAGAGCAGTGTCTGCTCGGGGTTCCAGGGGCGGAAGGACTTGGGCTTGACCATGCCCCATTTTCACGTCCAGATCCATTGCGGTCACTGGGATCTGGGCAGATTCAGGGGCGGCTGTGGAGAGGACACGCGCGGATCTATGCGCGACACGCTCCTAGTCCCTATAGATGTAATCGCCCAGGTCTCACTGCAACGCCGGGCCGAGGCACCGATGGCTGCCTCGGGGCCTCCCGATCCACACCCGGCTCCGGGAGCACGCGGCCCTGGGGAGGGCGGTTAACCGGCCGCGCTGAGGCGAACGGCGCGCCAGCTTTACGTGAGTTCACAATTGACAGCCATGACTGTCTCCCAGCTGCACCAGCAGGCCATGACATCAGGCATCCTCAGCGTTGAGGAGATCCACTGGCTTGCCCGCCACCGGGATTCCTTCACCGACACGGAACGCCAGGTTGTGATCCGCCTGATCCGCCTGCTTCAGCGGGGAGCACTCAACCTCGGATGCCACCTGGCGTCTGGAGCCTGAAGCCCCTACGGCTGCTTCGGCGTCGTTGTGCGGCGTTGGTGAACGGATCCGTCTCAGCCCGCCAGTACGGGGAAGCTCTCCCGCAGCCCGCTCACCAGCATCTGGGTGGCCACGGAGGCGATCAGCACCCCCATCAGCCGCGAGATCAGCCGTACCCTCAGCTCCCCCAGCGTCCTGTGGAGGCGAATGGCGCTGCTCAGCACCAGGAACACCACAAGGGCCAGCGCCACGATCAACCCGCTGAGCAGGAGCCTTCCAGGCAGATCAGCCGGTGATTCGGCGATCACCAGGGAGATCGTTCCCGGCCCGGCCAGCATGGGCAGGCCGATGGGCACCACGGCCATCATGCGCACATCGCCTTCGTGGTCCAGGGCCATGGGGCTGCTGCCGATGGAGATCCCCTCGATCAACCGCAGGCCATAGGGCAGCAGGATCAAACCTCCTGCAATGCGGAAGGCCGGCAGACTGATCCCGAAGAGGTCGAGCAGCGGCTGGCCCCACCAGCAGGAGAGCACCAGCGTCAGCAGGTAGGTGGTGGCCGCCAGACGGCTGATGCGGCGCACGGTGTGCGGGTTGGCGCTGGCGGCCTGAATGACGAGAGGCAGCACGCCCACCGGATCGGTCAACGCCACCAGGCCCACGGCCGTATTGATCAGGGACATGGCGCGGGGAGGGCTGAACAGGCCTTCAGGCTGGCGCCCCCGCAGCGCCGCCCTGCAGCGCCACCTCGCCATAGAGCCCCCGCAGGCCCGCCTCACTCGCCGGGGCCACGCCGCGCTCGGTGATCAGCGCCGTCACCAGCCGCGCCGGCGTCACGTCGAACGCCGGGTTGAAGGCCTGGCTGCCTTCGGGAGTGAGCCGCACGCCGGTGATGGCGCCATCGGCGCCCAGGCCCTGGATGTGGGTGAGCTCCTCGGCGCTGCGGGCCTCGATCGGAATCCCGGCCACGCCGTCGTCGATCGTCCAGTCGATCGTGGAGCTGGGCAGGGCCACATAGAAGGGCACGCCGTTGTCGTGGGCGGCCAGGGCCTTGAGGTAGGTGCCGATCTTGTTGCACACGTCGCCGCAGCGGGTGGTGCGGTCGGTGCCCACGATCACCGCGTCCACGCGGCCGTGCTGCATCAGATGGCCGCCGGCGTTGTCGGCGATCACCGTATGCGGCACCCCCTCCCGGCCCAGCTCCCAGGCGGTGAGGCTGGCGCCCTGGTTGCGCGGCCGCGTTTCATCCACCCACACGTGCACCTGCAGCCCGGCGCGGTGGGCCTTGTAGAGCGGCGCCAGCGCCGTGCCCCAGTCCACCGTGGCGATCCAGCCGGCATTGCAGTGGGTGAGCACATTCAGCGGCTCGTGCTGCCGCTCCGCCGGCCGGGCCGCCGCCAGCTGCTGCAGGATCCCCAGCCCGTGCTCGCCGATGGCGGCGCACATGGCCACATCCTCCTCGGCGATCGCCGCGGCCTCAGCCTTCGCGGCCTCGGCCCGCTGCTGCGGCGGCAGGGGCAGCACCCGCGCCCGCACCCGCTCCAGCGCCCAGCGCAGGTTGATCGCCGTGGGCCGGGTGGCATCGAGCTCGGCGAAGGCCGCGGCCAGGGCCGCATCGGAGGGATCGGCCTGCAGGGCCAGCATCAGCCCGTAGGCCCCCGTGACCCCGATCAGCGGCGCCCCCCGCACCACCATCGTGCGGATCGCCTCGGCCGCCTCTGCGCAGCTGCGCAGGGTGCGGGTGGCGAAGCGGTGCGGCAGCAGGGTCTGGTCGATCACGCCCACCGAGCGGTCATCGGGCTCCAGCCAGATGGTGCGCCAGGGCCTGCCATCGATATTCATGCGGAGGAGCCCCTGCGGCGGATGCTTCCTAGTTTGCGAGCAGGGCAACGCGGGCTCCGGCCCGCAGGAGAGCAGCCGCCATGATCGAAACCATCCAGGGGCTGCCGGCCGGCACGGTGGGCTTCCGCCTCCATGGCCAGGTGCGCGGCGACGACTACGACCAGGTGCTCGTGCCGGCCATGGAGAGCGCCATCGCCGAACACGACCGCATCAAGGCCCTGCTCTGCTTCGACGCCGACTTCGAGGGCTACGACCTTGCCGCCGCCTGGGACGACACCCTGCTCGGCCTGCGCCACTGGCAGGGCTTTGAGCGCATCGCCGTGGTGAGCGATGTGGGCTGGCTGCGCACCGCCATCCGGGCCATCGGCGCCCTGATGCCCTGCCCGGTGCGGCTCTTTGCCTCAGCGGAGGAAGAAGAAGCCCGCCGCTGGCTCGGGGAATCCCTGGGCAGCCTCCACCTGGAGGCCGAGGGCGATGTGCTGCGCGTGCGCCTGATCGGCCAGCTCGAGCCCAGCGCCTACGAGGCCCGCGAGGCCGAGATCGCCAGCCTGTTCAGCCGCCCCACCCCCCTGAAGCTGCTGGTGGATCTGCGGGAGTTCGACGGCTGGTCGGGCCTGGCGGCCCTGGGCGATCACCTCTCCCTGGTGCGGGAGCACCGCCGCTCCTTGAGCCGGGTGGCGGTGGTGGGCAACCAGGCCTGGCAGCACCTGGCCGAGCGCCTGATCCGCCGCCTCCTGCCGGCGGAGTGCCGCTTCTTCGACGCCGCCCACCACGAGCAGGCCGAACTCTGGATCCACGCCGCCTGAGCGCGGCCCCGGCCGCCGTCAGATCGGCCGGTAGCCGAACCAGTCCGGCACCTGCGGCTGGCTCAGGCCCTCGGGGTGGGGCTCCAGCACCACGTGCCAGCGCCCCTCACCCCGGGACTCCAGCAGCTCCAGCTGCTCCAGCGCCAGGCAGTCATCCACGGCCGCCAGATCGTCCTTGTGCTGCTGCAGCGCCCCGCTCAGCCAGCGCCTTCTGGCCGCCGCCTTGGCCGCCTGGGCCGAGCGGGCCACCACCAGGCCGAAGTGGTGCAGCTCCGCCAGGGAATCCGGGCGGTAGGCGCCCAGGTTCACGAACCACAGCCGCTCGCTCCGGGGCGCGGCGGGCTCGCGCCCCAGGTGCACCGTCCAGCCATCCACCGCCCGCACCGCCATCCAGGCATCCAGGTGCAGGCCCTCGCGCCGCCCGAACCACTGGCGCCGGAGCGCCGGGATCGCCGCCTCGATCGTGGCCGCCGCCACGAAGCGCACGTCGTGCAGCTCGATGTGGCAGCCGGGCGCGCGGCCGCCCAGCACCGCCAGCAGCAGCAGCGGCGCCTCCAGCGGTTGCGAGGCCACGGCAGGGCTCAGCTGTGCTCGCGCAGAAACGCGATCGTGCCCTCCAGCTCCTCGGCGAAGCGGTCGATCTCCTCCGGGGTGGTGGTGAAGCTGAGGCTGGCCCGCGCCGAGCCGGGGATGCCGTAGAGGCGATGCAGGGGCTGGGTGCAGTGGTGGCCGCTGCGGATGCAGATGCCGGCGGAATCCAGCAGGGCCGCCAGATCGTTGGCATGCAGGCCCTCCACCGTGAACGCCGCCAGGGCGCCGCGGTGGGGCTGCTGCTCCGGGGTGGGGCCGAGGATCCGCACTCCGTCGATCGCCCCCAGCCGGTCGAACAGGCGGCGGGTGAGCTGCTGCTCCCAGCGATGGATCCGGTCCAGGCCGAGGGTCTGGAGGTAGTCGAGGGCGGCTCCCATGCCGATGGCCTCGCCGATCGCCGGGGTGCCGGCCTCGAACTTGTGGGGCAGATCCGCCCAGGTGCTGTGATCCAGGAACACGTCCTGGATCATCTCGCCCCCGCCCAGGAAGGGGGGCATCGCCTCCAGCAGCGCTTCCCGGGCCCAGAGGAAGCCCATGCCCGTGGGGCCGCAGAGCTTGTGGGAGCTCGCCGCCAGGAAATCACAGCCGAGTTCGGCCACATCCACCGGCATGTGGGGCAGGCTCTGGCAGGCATCCACCAGCACCAGCGCCCCCACCGCGTGGGCCAGGGCGGAAATCTCGGCGATGGGGGTGAGGCAGCCGAGGGTGTTGCTCACGTGCACCAGGCTCACCAGCCGCGTGCGCTCATTCAGCTGGGCGCGCAGGTCGTCCATGTCGAGTTCACCGCTGGCGGTGAGCCCCACGTGGCGCAGCACGCAGCCGGTGCGGGCCGCCAGCAGCTGCCACGGCACCAGGTTGCTGTGGTGCTCCATCACCGAGAGCAGCACCTCGTCGCCCTCCCGCAGGTTGGCCTCACCCCAGGTGCGGGCCACGAGGTTGATCGCCTCGCTGGCGTTGCGGGTGAACACGATCTCGCGGGGGCTGGCCGCTCCCACGAACGCCGCCGCCTTGGCCCGTGCCCCCTCGAAGCCCTCCGTGGCCCGGGCGCTCAGCTGGTGCGCGCCCCGGTGCACGTTGGCGTTGTCGTGGTCGTAATACCGCTGCAGCGCATCCAGCACCTGGCGCGGCTTCTGGCTCGTGGCCGCGTGATCGAGATAGATCAGGGGCTGCCCCAGGCAGGCCGTCTGGGCCAGCAGGGGGAAATCGGGGCGGGTGAGCGTCGCCAGATTCTCCGCCGCAGCCTCGGCAGCGGGCGGCGCAGCAGCCGCAGGCGGGGCGTTGCTGTGCAGGCTGTGGATGGTGGCCGAAGGGGAGGGCATGGGCTTCAGGCGGCTCCCAGCAGGGTCTGCAGCGGCTGGTGGGCGGCGGCGGCGGCGGGCAGCGCCCGCAGCACCTCCTCGCAGAAGCCCCGCTGGAGCAGGGCGGCGGCCTGGGCGGCGCCGATGCCGCGGCTCTGCAGATAGAAGAGCTGCTCCCGCTCCAGCCGCGTCACCGTGGCCCCATGGGCGCACTTCACGTCGTCGGCCACGATCTCCAGTTCCGGCTTGGTGTCCACCCGGGCGCGGTCGGAGAGCAGCAGGTTGCGGCTCAGCTGGGAGGCGTTGGTGCGCTGGGCGGCACGGGGCACCTGCACGGCCCCGTTGAAGATGCTGTGGCCCCGCTCGTCGGCCACGGCCTTGTGCAGCTGGTCCAGGGTGCCGGCGGGTCCATCGAAGCGCACCTGGCTGTGGGTGTCGGCGATCTGGTCGCCCTTCACGAGCTGAAGCGCCCGCAGGCTGGTGCTGGCCTCCCCCTCGGCCTGCACGATGCGGGGCTCCTGGCGCAGCAGCGCCCAGCCGACGCTGGCCGTCACGAGCTGGAGGCTGCTCTCCCGGGCCTGACGGACCGCGGTGTGGGCCAGCAGGCTGGCCTGGCCATCGCCACCGGCCGCGAGGGTGCCCAGGCTGAGGCGGCTGCCGGCGCCCATCTCCACTTCCACCACCAGGCTGAGCGCCTGCGGGCCCGAGGCCCGGATCACCTGCAGCAGATCCAGGCTGGCGCCCGCTTCGAGCACCAGCAGCAGACGCCGGGCCTGCAGGCCGGCGCCGGCGGCCGCATCCCAGCCGAGTTCCAGGGGGGCGGCGGCGCCGCACACCCGCAGGGCGAGCACGGCCGGGCAGGCCCCCCGGTTGAGGCGCACCGGCCAGTGGTCCAGGCAGCCGGCGGCCGCGAGGCAGCCGTCCAGGTGGTTCACCACGTCTTCCGGGGGCAGCGGGGAGATCCCCTCCGGCAGAGCCGGCACGGTCCAGGGCGCAGCCGCCGCATCAGCGAGGCAGGGCTGCAGGCGCCGCAGCGCCGCCAGATCGGTGAAGCGCCAGTCCTCCTGGCGGCGGGTGGGCAGGGGGGCTCCTGCCAGGCCGGCGAGCCAGTCGGCCGTGGTGACGGATCCCTGCGGTGCCACGGGAGTCGAGAGCATCAGGCCACCTCCACGGGCTGGCGGGCGGCCGGGCCCTCCAGCCGGGCGATCTCCTCGTCCACCCAGTCGTAGCCGATGCGCTCGAGCTCCAGCGCCAGCTCCTTGCCACCGCTGCGCAGGATCCGGCCGGCGGCCATCACGTGCACGTGGTCGGGGGTGATCAGGTCGAGCAGGCGCTGGTAGTGGGTGATCAGCAGCGTGGCGTTGTCGGGGCCGGCCAGATGGTTCACCCCTCCGGCCACGATGCGCAGGGCGTCGATGTCGAGGCCCGAATCGGTTTCGTCGAGGATGGCCACCACGGGTTCCAGCAGGGCCATCTGCAGAATCTCGTTGCGCTTCTTCTCGCCACCGCTGAACCCCTCGTTCACGCTGCGCTCGAGGAAGGCGGGGTCCATCTGCACCACCGCCAGCCGCTCCTTCACGACGTCCTCGAAGGCGAACGTGTCGAGCTCCTCCTCACCGCGCTCGGCGCGGCGGGCATTGGTGGAAACCCGCAGAAACTCGAGGTTGCTGACGCCGGGAATCTCCACCGGATACTGGAAGCCGAGGAAGAGGCCCACCCGGGCCCGCTGCTCGGGATCCAGGTCCAGCAGGTTCTCACCGCGGTAGTGCACCGATCCGCCCGTGACGGTGTAAGCCGGGTGGCCCGCCAGCACCTTGGAGAGGGTGCTCTTGCCGCTGCCATTGCGGCCCATCACGGCATGGATCTCGCCGGCACGGATGGTGAGGTTCACCCCCTTGAGGATGGGCTGATCCTCCACCGAGGCATGCAGGTCGTGGATCTCAAGCAGAACCGGGGCGTCGGGGCAGATCACTGAACTAGGGGATGGGAAGGGAGAACGGAAGGGGGATGGCGGCCAGGGGCTGGGGAATCAACCCACGGATCCCTCGAGCTTCAGGGCCAGCAGCTTGTCGGCTTCGGCGGCGAATTCCATCGGCAGCTGGTTGAACACATCGCGGCAGAACCCGCTCACCATCATCGAAACGGCCTCTTCGAAACCGATGCCACGGCTCTGGAGGTAGAACAGCTGATCTTCGGAGATGCGGCAGGTGCTCGCCTCATGCTCCACGGCAGCATCGGGCTGCTGGGAACGGATGTAGGGGTAGGTGTTGGCCGCGGCCTGATCGCCGATCAGCATCGAATCGCACTGGCTGTAGTTGCGGGCACCCACGGCCTTGGGGCCGATCTGCACCAAGCCGCGGTAGCTGTTCGAGGAATGGCCGGCACTGATCCCCTTGCTCACGATCGTGGAGCGAGTGCGGGGGCCCACATGGATCATCTTGGTGCCCGTATCCGCCTGCTGGCGGTTGTTGGTGAGGGCCACGGAGTAGAACTCACCCACGGAATCGGCACCCTGGAGCACACAGCTCGGGTACTTCCAGGTGATGGCGGAACCCGTTTCCACCTGGGTCCAGCTGATCTTGCTGCGATCACCGCGGCAGTGGCCGCGCTTGGTCACGAAGTTGTAGATGCCGCCAACGCCGTTCTCATCCCCGGCATACCAGTTCTGCACGGTGGAATACTTGATGGAGGCATCATCAAGAGCCACGAGCTCCACCACAGCGGCGTGCAGCTGGTTGGTGTCGAACATCGGCGCGGTGCAACCTTCTAGGTAGCTGACCGATGCGCCCTCCTCGGCCACGATCAGCGTGCGCTCAAACTGGCCCGTATCGCCGGAGTTGATCCGGAAATAGGTGGAGAGCTCCATCGGGCATTCGACCCCCTTGGGAATGAACACAAAGGAGCCATCGCTGAACACCGCGGAATTGAGCGCGGCGAAATAGTTGTCGTTGGTGGGAACCACCGTGCCCAGGTAGGCCTCCACCAGCTCGGGATGGTCCTTCACGGCCTCGCTGATGGAGCAGAAGATCACGCCGTGCTCGGCCAGCTGCTCCCTGAAGGTGGTGGCAATCGACACACTGTCGAACACCGCGTCCACGGCCACGTTGGACAGCCGCTTCTGCTCGCTCAAGGGGATGCCGAGCTTGTCGAAGGTTTCCAGCAGCTTGGGATCCACCTCATCGAGGCTGGTCTTCTTCTCCTGCTGCCTGGGAGCGGCGTAGTAGATGATGTCCTGATAGTCGATCTTGGGATACCCCAGGGAGGCCCACTCCGGCTCCTCCATGGTGAGCCAGTGGCGAAACGCCTTCAGCCTGAAATCAAGCAGAAACTGAGGCTCATTCTTCTTGGCGGAGATGAGCCGCACCACGTCCTCACTGAGGCCCTTGGCAATCTTGTCGGTTTCGATGTCGGTGACAAAGCCGTACTTATACGGCTGCGAAACCAGATCTCCGACGGTGGCAGTGGACATGGTGAAAAGGGCGGGATCAGCCGGCAGTGAGGGATTTGACGTCGTCGAGCGAGATGGTCTGCTTTTCACCCCGGAACGGATTGTCTTCCGTGAGGAAGAGCATGCAGTGGCACTCCTTGCGCTCACGCATCGGCACACAGGGGCAGTTCCAGAAGGCCTGGGCCACCTCCGCCTCCTTGTCCTCGTAGTGGCGGCAGGGGCAGAGGGCACCGCCCAGCTCGTCCTTGTGGCGGGCCAGGCCCTCGAGCACCACCGCCGTGACCCCGGGATCACTGCAGAAATAGGTTCCAGTGCGCTGGGCGTAGGTCTCCGCGAACTTGCGGATCACCTCCAGGCTGTCGGCGCTGGGTGTGGAGCTGCTCGCGGGGGTGTCGGCCATGGCGGGGAACAAGACGAGGCGGGGAGGAGTGCTGGCGGCAGCCCGGAAAGGAGCTGCCGCTTGTGGATGGGCCTGCCCCTGATTCAGGGGGGCCCGCCCGGGGGGAAGACCAGGGCCGGACGGCCGCGGCCGCAGGGAAGCCGATCGCCGGATCGGCAACAGCCTCCCGGGTTGATCGGTCTCCAGCCTCCCGACATTACGAAACTCTGGCGTTTCTTTATCCGGAGCCTAGGGCACGCGTCCGGCGCTTGGGTGAGCCTCCATTGTGCCGTTCGGCTGCGCCGGCCCGTGTGTGACGCGCCCCTGGGAGCCCCAACCCACAACTGAACGTGGCATCGTGTGAAGGCCTGGTGTCGGTCATGCGTCCAACCATCGCCCCCCACACCACGGCTCCAGCACAGGGCTCCGAGCCGAGCCCACCCAGGGTGGCAGCTTCGGACCGCCCCGACGGCCCGGGTTCCGTGGGCTCGCGTTCCGAGGGCTCGGGTGCTGAGGCGAGCGGGCAGGCTCCGGCCTCGTCCCCTCCCCCCTCGCCGGGCTCCACCAGGGAAGCGGCCCTGGCGCTGCTGGTGCGCCACGGCGAAGCCACGGCTGCCGCCCTCGCCAAGAGCCTCGGGGTGTCGGTGCAGGTGATGCGGCGCCATCTTCGCAGCCTGGAGGAGGAAGGCCTGGTGGCCTCCTGTACCGCCTCCGACGGTCCGGGCCGCCCCACCAACCGGTGGCATCTCACAGACCGGGGCCAGGATCAGTTTCCTGATGGGAGCGAGGCCTTCGCCCTCGGCCTGCTGGCATCGATCGCCCAGAACCTCCCCGCCGACACCCTCAGCCTGCTGCTCGCCCAGCAGGGCAGCCAGCAGGCCAGGCTCTACAGGCGACAGGTGGGCGACGGCTGCCTTCAGGAGCGCCTCGAGCGGCTGGTGGATCTGCGGCGGCGCGAGGGGTACGTGGCCGAGTGCTCGCCCCACCCCGATGGCCAGTCGTGGGTGATCCAGGAATTCCACTGTTCCGTGATGCGCATCGCCGAGCAGTTCCCCTGCGTGTGCGATCAGGAGCTGCGACTGATTCGTGAAACCTTCCCCGACTGCCAGGTGGAACGGGTGCAGTGGCGCCTCGAGAAGGGTCACTCCTGCGGCTTCCGTCTCCAGCCCTCCCAACCCGGCTGAGCCCTCCATCCGACGTGCCCCCTGCCATGGACCCTGCCACCGGTCCCCTCACCATGGCCGAGCTGGCTGAGCTGGAGGCCACCCTCCTGCCGGCCGTGGAACGGCACCACCTGCGGTTGCTGGCCCACAGCCTGCGCACCCTGCAAGCCATCGCTGGGCGGGAGCAGGGGCCCCTGCCCGACGGCAGCCATCTGGAAACCTGGGCCGCGGCCGTTCCCGCCCTTCGGGATGATCCCGGCTTCCGCTCGGGATATCTCCTCCAGCTCCAGGCAGCCGCCAGGCAGCTCGAGGCCATCGCCGCCGAGCTCGGCACCACGGCCCTGGGCCTCGATCTCGGCCAGCTCGCCCAGTGGGCCAGAGGCCAGGCCGACGCCCGGCTCAGCGCACCACCAGCACCACCCCGACCAGAGCACTGACCGCCGCCAGCCAGCCGGCGGCGCGGGGACGGTCGCCCTCGAAGCGGGCCAGCAGCACCGCCATCACCGGCGCGGTGGCCAGCAGGGCCACGGCCAGACCGGCCGGCAAGCGGCTGAGGGCCAGCTGCTGCAGGGCGATGCCGGCCGTGGTGCCCAGCAGGGTGGCACCCAGCACCAGGGGCCAGCGGCGCCGGGATGGCCAGGGCCCGAGCTGGGGCCGGCCCAGGCGCTGCAGCAGGCCAGGCAGCAGGGGCAGCATCACCAGGCTGGCGGCCGCCAGGCGGATCGCCGCGGCCGCCATCGGCGTCACCAGCCCGCCCTGGAGTGCCGCCCGGGCCAGCAGCGCGCCGCCACTGCCCCCCAACAGCGCCCCCAGGGCGAGCAGCAGTCCGGCGCCCTGCTGGGCCGCCAGCGATCCCGGCGGCGGTTCCTCGCTCTGGCGGGCCACCAGCAGCAGGGCGAGGCTGATCAGGGCGATGCCGAGCCACTGCCCGGGGGCCGGCATTTCCCCCAGCACCAGTCCGGCGGCCGCCCCGGTGAGGCCAGGGCCTCCCGCCTCGAACGTGAGCGTGCGCCGGGTGCCGAGGCGGCGCAGGGCGGCGAAGAAGAGGCTGTCCCCCAGGGCGATGCCCAGAACGCCACTGAGGCTGAGCAACCCATAGGGATGCGCTGTGCCGCCCTCCGGCCAGCCGCCTCGGCCGCCGAGCAGCAGCACGGGAGCAAGCATCGCCAGGGCCAGCAGGTTCTTGAGCAGGTTCAGCTGCCCGGCCCCCAGGGAGGTGGGCAGGCGGCGCCACAGCATGCTGGCGAGGGTCCAGCAGAGGGCAGCCGCCAGGGCCGCCGCCACACCGAGTGCCACCCCGCTCCGTCCGCTGCCTTGCGATCATCGTGGCCCCAGCTGCGCCCCGACCGTGACCGAAGCCATCGCTGACGCCATCAGCTTTTTCCGGCTGAGCTGCGGCCGCTGGCGCTCCCAGCGCAGCAGCCACCACCTGCTGCACCGCCGCGCCGAGGCCGGGGGCTCCTGGATCGAGGTGGTGGAGCTGGACGCCGACGACCCCCGCCTGATCGCCGTGGCCACGCTGCACGGCCAGGATCCCGCTGCGCTGGTGGGCGGCTGCCGCGTCACCTGGAATGCCTCGATGGCCTGGGACAAGGCCGGGGAAGCCCACGAGGGCGACAGCGTGTTCGGCCTGATTCCCACCGACCCCAGCGGCCGCACCGGTCTGCTGCTGCGCGACCGGGGCTACGCGGAGACCGCTCCGGTGGCGGGACACTTCGCCATGGACGAGCGCGACGGCCTGCTGCTCACCACCAGCTACGAGACGATGAACAGCCTGGAGCGGTTCAGCTTCGCCGGCCCCAATGTGCGGCTGCGCACCAGCACCGTGGAGGGGCTCTCCAACACCGCCTCGTTCTGTGTGGAGACCCGGATCCTGGCGAGCGATGCCGCCTCGCCACCCGCTCCGGCCGCCCCCCGGGCCGAGGCGACCCTGTCTCCCCTGGGCTGGTGACGGGCGGCCGGGACGGAAA
Organism: Cyanobium sp. NIES-981; assembly: GCF_900088535.1. Taxonomy (NCBI): domain Bacteria; kingdom Bacillati; phylum Cyanobacteriota; class Cyanophyceae; order Synechococcales; family Prochlorococcaceae; genus Cyanobium; species Cyanobium sp. NIES-981. Next base: position 2,777,122 of record NZ_LT578417.1, read on the forward strand.
TCCGGCGCGTTGGAAACGTTTGTGCCGAACGTTACGGACTGTGAGCCCTGCCTGAGCGGCACCGGTTCCCCAGCGACGGCACTTCTACGATCCCTGGCGACGGATGCTGAATTCGCGTGGCCCTGCCCCTCCTGAAGTACGCGCCCACCACCCAGAACTCGCGCGTGAATGCTCTGCGGGTGGGTTCGGATGAGGACCCCAAGGCCGTTTCCATGGAGAAGGCCATGGATCGCGAAGATCAGAACTTCGTGATCGAAGCGGCCTACCGCCAGATTTTCTTCCACGCCTTCAAGGTGGACCGCGACCGCACCCTGGAGTCCCAGCTGCGGGACGGCCAGATCACGGTGCGGGACTTCATCCGCTCGCTCTGCCTCTCCGACACGTTCACCCGCAGCTTCTACAACCTCAACAGCAACTACCGGGTGGCCCGCCACCTGGTGGAGAAGCTGCTGGGCCGCCCCACCCACGGCAAATCCGAGGAGATCGCTTGGTCCGCCGTGCTCATGACCCGCGGCGTCAAGGGCATGGTGGACGACATCCTTGATTCTCAGGAATACCTGGAGGCCTTCGGCTACGACACGGTGCCCTACCACCGCAACCGCGTGGTGGGCAGCCGGGACCTGGGCGAAACCCCCTTCAACATCACCAGCCCCCGCTACGACGCCTACTACCGCAGCATCCTGGGCTTCCCCCAGGTGGTGTACACCGGCACGGTCAAGGCCTACCCGGAGCGCGCCCGTCAGCGCCGGGGCGGCTTCCCCGAGGACTACCTCCCCTGGGTGCGGAGCCTGCCGGCGATGCGCGCCACCAGCGCCGCGGCCTCGGCCGACATCAACTACCTGGCGAAGGTTCCCTACCGCAGCATCGGCCGGTAGACCCCCAGCACATCCATGCGTCCCGGAGGCGACCCACGGGTCGCCTTTTTTGTGGCTTGCTGGAGCGTCCCTCCCTGGAGCAGCCCAACCCTGCGAGAAAGCTGCTGGCGCGTCCAGGCGTGGCGAGGCCCGTCCAGGCGTGTCCAGACGCCGCACCCGGGTCAGTGGATGCTGACCCTGCCATGCCGGGGCCGCCGCATCGCGGGAAAGTGGACCACACTGATCCCAAACGAAATCTTTCGCTGTGAGCCAAGCCCTGTCCTCGTTGGCCCGCATGACGCTCAGGCAGCTGCGCCAAATCGCCAGTGATCTGGGCGTGACCCTTTACAGCCGCAAATCCAAGGACGAGCTGGTGGCCGAGATCAGCTCCCGCAAGGATGAGCCGGCCGACAACCTCAGCCAGGCCGCTCCGTCAGCCGAGGTTCCGCTCGATGAGCCGCCACCGTTGAAGAGCATCGAGGCCTCGATGCCCCCCGCGCCGCGACCCACCGCGGAAACCAGCGTGGTCTTCCTGCCCCGGGATCCCCAGTGGGCCTATGTGTTCTGGGACATCTCCGAGGATGACCGTGCCGCCGCCTTCGCCGCCGGCGCCAACCAGCTCTGCCTGCGCGTCGCCGACGTGACCGGGCTCTCCGGCGGTTCCGCCCATCCCCACACCCTCCAGGAAGTCGTGGTCGACAGCCACGCCACCGAGTGGTATCTGCCGGTGCCCCTGAGCGATCGCGACTACCGGGTGGAGCTGGGCTACCGCAAGGGATCCGGCGGCGGCTGGATCTCTCTGGCCTTCTCCTCCGTTGCCCGGGTTCCGGCCCTCCATCCCAGCGACCAGATCCTGGACCAGTTCGTTCCCTTCACGCTGGAGTCGAGCGCCCCTGTGGCCGTGGCAACGCCCGCCGCACCGCCGGCTCCGCCGGCTGACACCGGCCTGCATGAGCGCCTGTATCAGACCGCCACGTCCCAGTGGCGCCGGATCAGCCGGGGCTCGGAGGCCTTCCATGAGCTCGACACCAGTGGGCTGGACTCCTCCGATCTGAATGCCTCGGGTCTGGGCATCTGGGCAAGCGGGCGCAGCGACTCGGGGATCGGTGGTGTCGCTCCCCGGCAGCGCTCCTTCTGGCTCGTGGCCGATGCCGAACTGATCGTGTACGGCGCCACCGACCCCTCCGCCAAGCTCAGCATCGGCGGAGAGGATGTGCCTCTCTCCGCCGATGGCACCTTCCGGGTTCAGGTGCCATTCCGCGACGGCCGCCAGATCTATCCGATCGAAGCCGTCGCCGCCGATGGGGTGCAGAAACGCAGCATCACCCTCGAGTTCAGCCGCACCACGCCGGAAGACAACAGCAATCCGGCCGACCAGGCTGTGGCTGAGTGGTTCTGAGTCGGTCGCCTGTTCCCATGCGCCTCGTCGTCGCCTTCACCCCGGTCGCCGGGGCGCTCGCCTTTCCGCTGATCGTCCCCCTGGTGCTGCGCTGGGTGGGCCTGCCCGCGGCCGTGCTCTCGGCTGTGCTGGTGGGCACCCTCTGGTTCGTGCTGATGCTGCGCACGGCCGAAATGCCCGGTCACCACTGAACTCCCGCTCTTGAGCAGCGCTTGAGGCAACACTGCCCGCAGCAGTTGTTGCCTCCATGGCCCTCCCCCCTCCGGCGGGCACCACGTCCACCCCGCAGGGGTGCAGGCCGTTGGGGCGCTGGTGCCCCAACGGTCTGGCGCTGCTGCTGCTGGCCTCCCCCCTGGGCCTGGGATGCAGCGCGGCCGCCCGGCTCGGCGGCGTTCCGTCAGCGGCCCCTCCCCTGCCGGCGGGCTTCCAGGTGGTGTTCAACCACCGCGTGGGACCGCGCTACCGCAGCCCGGTGACAGGCCAGTGGCGCTCGGGTGATGACCTGGAGGCCTTCCTGCTGGACAACGTGCGTCAGGCCCGCCGGAGCATCCTGGTGGCCGTCCAGGAGCTGTCCCTGCCCCGCCTGGCGGAGGCCCTGGTGGAGCAGAAGCGCCGCGGCCTTCGCGTGCAGGTGGTGCTCGAGAACAACTACAGCAGCCCTTGGTCAGAGCAGCACCCCGCCGACCTGGAGCCACATCAGCGGCAGCGGCAGGCCCAGCTGCGGGCCCTGGGATGGGGGGATGCGGTGGCGCTCCTGCGCGATGGCGGCGTGCCCATGCTCGATGACACCGCCGACGGCAGTGCTGGCAGCGGCCTGATGCACCACAAGTTCATGGTCATCGACGGGCAGGTGGTGGTGACGGGCTCCGCCAACTTCACGGCCTCCGGGATCCACGGCGACGCCGGTGCCCCCCAGAGCCGCGGCAATGTGAACCACCTGCTCCGGATCGCGAGTCCGGAGCTGGCCAGCCTGTTCACCGCTGAATTCAGACGCCTCTGGGGCGACGGCCCAGGCGGCGCGGCGGACAGCCGCTTCGGAATCGCCAAGGACAGTGGCGGCCTCCAGACGGTGCAGGTGGGCGGCACCGGGGTGAGCGTGCTGTTTGCTCCCCATCGCCGCAGCGATCCCCGGCACGGGCTGCAGTTGCTGGAGACCCTGCTTCTCGACACCCGCCAGCGCGCCGATCTGGCCCTGTTCGTGTTCTCCGACCAACGGCTGGCCGCCGCCCTGGGGCAGCTGCAGGCCCGGGGCGTGGCCATCCGTGTGCTGGCCGATCCCGGCTTCGCCACCCGATCGTTCAGTGAAGTGCTCGATCTTCTCGGTGTGGCGCTGCCGGATCACCGCTGTGGCATCGAGGCGAACAATGCCCCCCTGAAGCAACCGCTGGAGGGCGTGGGCACGCCCAGGCTCGCGGCGGGCGACAAGATGCACCACAAAGTCGCCGTTCTGGATCAGCGCACCGTGATCACGGGATCGTTCAACTGGAGCCCCTCCGCGGCCCATCAGAACGATGAAACGCTCCTGGTGATCCACTCCCCGCTGCTGGCCCGGCACTTCACCGACGAGGTGGATCGCCTCTGGAAGGGGGCCGAGCTGGGGATCACGGCACGCCTGCAGCGCAAGCGCGAGCGGCAGCGCCTGCGGTGTGGCAGCGGCCTGCAACGGCCCCCGACACCTGCCCACCTACGATCGGATCCGACAAGCCATGGTGCTGATGGACTCACGATCGGCCGCCAAGGCTGAATCGGCCACACTGGATGCCATTCAGCTGATGTTGCGGGACCTTCACACCCGCCACGATGAGATCCGTCACCGGGCCGCCTTCCGTGGCTGCACCAAGGAGCTCCTGGACGTGCAGCAGGAACTCGTGGACTACCTGCTCACCAAGAAGAGCCAGTTGATGGGGCAGAGCGAGCGCGAGAGCCTCACCAACCGGAACTACAACGCTTTCCTCTGATCCTGGTCCTTCCTCCGCCCCCCCGACCCGGCCGCGCCTGGCCAGGGCTGCGGCCATCAACCCGCTGGCGGCCATGAACCCGCTGGTGGTGGTGGGGGCCGGCCCTGCGGGGGCGTGTCTGGCCCTGATGCTCGGCCGCCGCGGGCTGCCGGTGGTGCTGGTGGAGGCCGCCTCCAGCCTCGGCCGTCAGTTCCGCGGCGAGGGGCTGATGCCCCATGGCCTGGCAGCGCTGGAGGCCATGGGACTGGCCAAGGTGGTCGCCGCGGTGCCCCACCGTCCGCTGGCGGGGTGGCGCTTCTGCCTGGATGGGCAGCCCCTGTTCCGGGTGGCCGAGCCCCTGGAGGGAGCGGGGCATCGGCCCTGCACCCTGGTGAGCCAGCCGGCCCTGCTGGAGGCTGTGATCGCCCAGCTACGGCACCTGCCCCACGCCCGGGTGCTGCTCGGGGAGCGGGTGAGCGCCCTGGTGCGCAACGCGGAGCGGATCAGCGGCGTGCGGCTGGCCAGCGGGGAGACGCTCGGCGCCGCCCTGGTGCTGGCCTGTGATGGGCGCCAGTCGAAGTTGCGCCAGCTCGCGGGTCTCAACCTGGAGCTGGCCGGCAGCCCGATCGATCTGCTCTGGTTCCAGCTGATCAGCAACGGTGGCGACTCTCCGGACCCCCTGGGGGGGGACTTCCTGACGAGCGTCGGGCGGGAGGGGATCTTCAGTGTCTTCAGCAGTGCGAGCGGCGGGCTGCAGCTCGGCTGGGTGCTGGAGGCGGACGCCCCGACACCGGCGCTGTCGCCGCAGGCCTGGCGGCAGCGCATGGCTGCCCAGAGCCCGCCGGAGCTGGCCCGCTGGCTCCTGCAGGACTCAGGCCCCGCGGCCGAGCCGGTGCGGCTGCGGGTGGAGGTGGGGCTGGCACCGCGCTGGTGGTGCCCCGGCCTGCTCCTGCTGGGGGATGCCGCCCACCCGATGAGCCCGGTGCGGGCGCAGGGGCTCAACCTGGCGCTTCGCGATGCCTGTGTGGCCGGCCAGCTCCTGGGGGAGCGGCTCAGCCAGGGGCCAGCCGAACCCGGAGAGCTCGATGCGGTGCTCGCCCGGATCGCCTCCGTCCGCCGTGGGGAGACCCAGGCCCTGCAACGGCTTCAGGCCCGGGAGGCCGGTCGCGGCCTGCTGCTGCAGCGGCATGCGGCGCTGCGCAGCCTGCTGGCAGCGGCAGCCCCCTGGCTCGGGCCGCCGCTGGCCCGCCACTGGAGCCACAGCCAGCAGGCCCTGCGGCACGGTCTCGGCAACCTGGAAGCAGCCTGGCAATGATGGAAACCTTTCGCAACCGAGCGATGGCCCGCTCCAGCCCATGGGTCCTGCCCGCCCTCGCGGTCCTGGCGGCCCAGGCCCTTGGCCTGGCCGCCGCGGCCTCGGCCCGATCGCAGGACCCCCCCTACCCCAGCCAGGAGCTGCTGCGCCAGCTGCAGCTGGACACGATCGGCTGCGGGCGTGAGAACCGTGCCGACCTGTGCGACAAGGCACGTGCCGCCGCCGATCCCCTGCTCGACCACCCGCGCCTGAGCGCCAACTGCAAGGACGCCCTCTGGCAGATCGGCCTGGAGGCCAGGGTGGCGGCGCAGAACAGCTTTCAACGGCGGGAGAGCCTCACCGCCGTCGCTGCCGATGTGGTGGCGTTCTGCCGGCCGCTCACCCAGCCCCTGGGAAGCAGCGGCTCCGAGCGTCCGGCAGGGAATCCCCGCTGAGGCGTGGATCAGCGTGGGATCAGATCGATGCGAGTCGATGCGATCAAGTCGATGCGATCAGCTCGAGAAGCCGGCGGGCCGTGTCGTCCATGAACGACAAGGGCCAGTGCAGCTGCACCACAGCCTGATCCGCCAGCTGGCACAGGGCATTCCTCTCGCCGGAGGCCCCGCAGCTGGCCGAGAGACCCAGCAGGGCATTGGTGAGCTTGCCGCGCAGGCAACTCTCGGCGCCGCTGCGGGCGAGCACGGCCTCGGCGGCCTTGCGGGTTGCCTGCACCGATTCGGCGTAGGGGCGAACGCGAGCTCCGCCCATCACGGCGGCCTCTGCAGGAGCGACACCCAGGACGGACCAGCAGGCCAGGAGGCCCAGCAGAACCGTGGCGCCGGCCCCCGGAACACGGCGGCCGGCGCGGGCTGGGGCCAGGGCGACGCGGCCCGGCGGGGCGCTGGGCAGGATGCGATGGGCCCGGGTGTCGGGAGCCCGTGTGTCATGGGCCGGGGTGTGCCGGGCCAGGGTGTGGTGCGTGTGCATCCGGGCGCAGCTGGGCAGAGATTCCAGGCTAGGCAGCGCGCCGGGAATCGCCCACCGTGCAGGCACCGTGCCGTAGGCGCGAACACCGGCGCGGCGTGGGGCGCGGCGTAGTTTGGGGCCCAGCAAGGCTGCTTTCCCCCATGGCCATGAACGTCCGGCAGGTGTCACTGGCCCAACCGTTCAGCGACCAGAAGCCGGGCACCTCCGGCCTGCGCAAGAGCAGCCGCCAGTTCGCGACCCCCCACTACCTCGAGAGCTTCATCGAGGCGATCTTCCGGGTGCTGCCCGGGGTGGCCGGCGGCACGCTGGTGGTGGGTGGCGACGGCCGCTACGGCAACCGCCAGGCCATCGGCGTGATCTGCCGCATGGCCGCTGCCCATGGGGTCGCCCGCGTGGTCACCACCACGGGAGGCATTCTCTCCACCCCGGCGGCGTCCCACCTGATCCGCCAGCGGCAGGCGATCGGCGGCATCATCCTCTCCGCCAGCCACAACCCCGGCGGCCCTGATGGCGACTTCGGCGTCAAGCTGAACGGGGCCAACGGCGGGCCCGCGCCCGAATCGCTCACCGAAGCCATTTATGCGGTGACCCAGCAGCTGGAGGGCTACCGCATCGCCGAGGACGCCGCCCCTGTGGAGCCCGGCCCGGGGGGCTGGCTGGAGGCGCCGGGCCAGTGGAGCCTGGGCAGCCTCGCGGTGGAGGTGATCGATGGCGTCGACGACTACGTGAGCCTGATGCAGGGCCTGTTCGATTTCGACGCCATCGCCGATCTGCTGCGAACCGACTTCCCCATGGCCTTCGACGCCATGCATGCCGTCACGGGGCCCTACGCCCACAGGATCCTGGAGGGCCTGCTCGGTGCTCCCGCCGGCACGGTGCGCAATGGCGTTCCCCTCGAAGACTTCGGCGGCGGTCACCCCGATCCCAACCTCACCTATGCCCACGACCTGGCCGACCTGCTGCTGAAGGGGGACAGCTACCGCTTCGGGGCAGCCTGCGATGGCGATGGCGACCGCAACATGATCCTGGGCCATCGCTGCTTCGTGAATCCCAGCGACAGCCTGGCCGTGCTCACCGCCAACGCCACCCTGGCGCCGGGCTATGCCGACGGCCTGGCCGGGGTGGCCCGGTCGATGCCCACCAGCGCCGCCGCCGACGTGGTGGCCCAGGCGCTCGGCATCGACTGCTTCGAGACGCCCACCGGCTGGAAATTCTTCGGCAACCTGCTGGATGCCGGCCGGATCACCCTCTGCGGCGAGGAGAGCTTCGGCACCGGCAGCCACCACATCCGCGAGAAGGACGGGCTGTGGGCCGTGCTGTTCTGGCTCCAGATCCTGGCGCGGCGCCGCTGCCCGGTGGCCACGATCATGCAGGAGCACTGGGCCCGCTTCGGGCGGCACTATTACTCCCGCCACGACTACGAAGCGATCCCGAGTGAGGCCGCCGCCGGCCTCTACGGCAGGGTGCGGGAGATGCAGCCGGCGCTCGTGGGCCAGGCCTTCGCCGGCCGCACCATCCAGCTGGCCGATGACTTCGCCTACACCGACCCGGTGGACGGCTCCGTGAGCCGGGGCCAGGGCCTGCGGCTGCTGCTGGATGACGGCAGCCGGGTGGTGCTGCGGCTCTCCGGCACCGGCACCCAGGGCGCCACGCTGCGGGTGTACCTCGAGAGCTATGTGCCGGCCAGCGGCGACCTCGGCCAGGATCCCCAGGCCGCCCTCGGGGATCTGATCGGCGCCATCGACGTCCTGGCTGAGATCCGCAGCCGCACCGGCATGGAGCGACCCACCGTGATCACCTGAGGGGTTGACACCGGGCCGCACCTCAGCCACCTGGAGGAGGTTCCATGCCCGATCGACCCCGGCGCGTGAGGCTGATCTGCCGCATCGACTCACCCCATGCCCCGCAGAAGCCGGCCATCAGCACGATGGCCACCACGTAGCGAGGGGGAAGGGGGCGGATCGGCGTTCCCGGCGCCAGAGCTGCCCGCTGCAGCAGCACCAGAAGCACGGCCGCCAGCAGCATGAGCACGAGTGCGGCGAGTACGACGCGACGGCGGTCCACGCGCAGCTGACGCCGGGGTCGGTAGCCAGGGGGCTTGGGCAGCGGCAACTCAGGCGGGCGTCTGCGGGGGAAGCACAGGCTCGCTCTGCTGGCTGGCGGGGAACCAGGCCGCTTCGAGATTTTTCATCAGCACATAGAAGCTGGGCACCACGAACAGGCTCAGGCCGGTGGCCACCAGCAGCCCGCCGAAGATCACCGCCCCGAGCGACTGCTGGCTGAGGGCACCGGCGCCGCTGGCCACCAGCAGGGGGAAGAAGCCGGCCAGCGCGGCCAGCGCCGTCATCAGGATCGGCCGCAAGCGGGAACTTGCCGCTCCCTGGGCCGCCTCGGCCGCCGGCAGCCCCTGCTCCATCCGCTGATTGGCCAGATCCACGATCAAGATGCCGTTCTTGGCGGCCAGACCAATCAGCGTCACCAGACCCACCTGGGCATACACGTTGTTCACCTGGCCGCGCAGCACCAGGAACAGCAGTGCGCCCAGCATCGCCAGCGGCACGGTCATCAGGATGATCAGCGGGTCGATGTAGCTGCCGTACTGCGCCGAGAGCACCAGATACACCACCACGATGCCGAGGGCGAACACCAGGGTGGCGAGAGCACCGGCCTGCACCTCCGAGCGGGTGAGCGCCGACCAGGCATAGCCGATGTTGCTGTAATCGAGGCGGCCGAAGGTGGCGGCGAGGGTGGCGATCGCCTGGCCACTGCTGCGCCCGGGGGCTTCCGTGCCCTGAATCAGCACGGTGCGGTAGAGGTCGAAGTGGCTAATGATCGGCGGCGCGCTGTCAAGGGTGGCCGACACCACATTGGAGAGGGGAATCAGCTGGCCGCTGCGGCTGGGAACCGAGAGATTGGCCAGGTCCTGCACCACACGGCGGTGCTCGGCATCGGCCTGCACATACACCTGGCGGTACTGCTGATCCTCGTAGGTCTGGTTCACGAAGGTGCCGCCGGTGAGGGTGCCGAGAACGGCCATCGCCTGGCTGTAGTCGATGTCGAGGGAAGCCATGCGATCGCGGTCCACATCCAGCCGCCACACGGGAGCATCACTCACGAACTGGGTGTAGAGGTTGCGGAAGGCGCCGGTGCGCCGGGCCCTGGCGATCAGCTCATCGGCGAGCCGGTTGAGGTCGGTGGGGGTGTAGCCGCCGTTGCTGAGATCGTTGAACTGAAACGAGAGCCCGCCCTGGGCACTGAAGCCGGGCACGGCCGCCGGTGGCTGGGCCAGCACCAGGGCCCCCGGAATCGTGGCGAACTCCTTGTTGAGGCGGGCGATGATCCGCGCGGCGGACTGCTGCGGGCCATGGCGTTCCTCGATCGGCTTGAAGCCAAAGAAGAACACACCCTGGTTCACCGAGCCGCCATTGAATCCGGCGCCGCCGGCCACCTGGCCGGAGACGATGTCCGGCTCCTTGGCGATGATCGCCTGCACCCTGGAGGCCACCTCCATCGTGGCCTCCAGGGAGGCCTGCGGCGGCAGCTGGATGATGCCGAGCCCGTAACCCTGGTCCTCCGTGGGCACAAAGCCCGTGGGGATGGCCAGGAAGGCGATCCCGGTGAGCACCACTCCACCGAGCAACGCCGACGCCACCAGACGCCGCAGGCGGATCACCTGGGCCAGCAGGCGGGCATACCCCCGCTCCAGGGCATCAAAGAACTGGTTGAAAGCACGGAAGATGGGCATCAGGAAGCTCCCCACCACCGCCCCCGCCAGGCCGAAGAGAACTGCCGGCAGCCAGCCGCCCACCATCGCCCCGTAGCCCGCCCCCAGCAGACCGCTGATCAGGGTCCAGCGCCGGCCCCGAGGCTCGGTCTTGCCGCCGCCGAGCAGCAGCGCCGACTGCAGGGGCTTGCCCGTGATGGCGTTGAACGTGGACACCAGAATCGAGAAGACGATCGTGAGGGCGAACTGGCGGTAGATCACGCCGGTGGCGCCGGGGAAGAAGGCCACCGGCACGAACACCGCCAGCAGCACCAGCGCCGTGGCCAGGATGGCCCCGGTGAGTTCCTTCATGGCATTGGAGGCCGCCACGAACGGGGGATCGCCGGCCTCGATGCGCGCCGACACAGCCTCCACCACCACGATGGCGTCGTCCACCACCAGGCCGGTGGCCAGGATGATCCCCAGCAGGGTGAGCTCGTTGATCGAGAAGCCGAAGGCCTTCACGAACACCATCGCGCCGAGCAGGGCGATCGGCAGAGCGAGGGCGGGCACGGCGGTGGCCTTCCAGTCCTGCAGAAAGAGGAAGATGATCAGCAGCACCAGCACCACCGCATCGCGCAGGGCGTCGAGGGCGCCCTCGATCGAGGCGTTGATGAAGTCGGTCTGGTCGAACACCTTCTCCAGCTTCACGCCGGGCGGCAGGGTGCTGGCGAAGCCCTCCAGCACCTGATCCACGGCACGGGCGGTGGCGATCGCGTTGCTGCCGGGCAGCTGGATCACCCCGAAACCCACGGCCGGGTGGCCGCTGATGGCATTGATCGACGACTGGAAGAAGTTCTGGAAGCCGTATTCCGCCCGGCCCACATCACCGAGGCGAATCAGGCCGCCATCGGGGCCCTTGGCGAGGATCAGCTGCTCGAACTCCTGCACCGTCTTCAGGTTGCCATCCACCAGAAGGGGGAAGGTGCGGCGGTTGTTCGGCACGGATGGTGGGCCGCCCATGCTGCCCGCCACCACCACCACGTTCTGGGCCTTGAGGGCATCCACCACATCGGTGACGCTGAGGTTGAAGCGGGTCAGCCGCAGCGGGTCCACCCACAGCCGGAAGGCCGGGGAGCTGGCGCCAAACACCGTCACCTGGCCCACCCCCTCGGCCCGGGTGAGGGGGTAGAGCAGCTTCAGCTCGAACAGGCCGTTGAGGTAGTTGCGGTCGAACTGGCCTTGGGTGGAGGTGAGGTTGTAGACGAGCAGGAAGCTGCTGGCCGTCTGCTGCACCGTTACCCCCTGGGCAGCCACCTGCGGCGGTAGCTGGGGCGTGGCCGTCTGCACCCGGTTCAGCACATTCACCTGATCGATATCAGGATTGGTGCCGGATTTGAAGTACACATTGATCTGGCTTACCCCCTCGCCGGTGCTGTTGGAGGTGATGTAGTCCATCCCCGGCGCGCCGTTGATCTGCTCCTCCAGCGGACCGGTCACGGCGCTCTCCACCGTGAGCGCATTGGCGCCGGGCAGGTTGGCATTCACCTGGATGGTGGGCGGCGCGATGTTGGGGAGGTTCTCGATCGGCAGCAGGGGCAGGCTGATCACCCCCGCCAGCAGGATCAGCACACTGCACACCGTGCTGAGCACGGGGCGTCGGATGAAGGTGTCCGACAGGCTCATGGGCGGACCGTCTGCACGCGCACGGCCTGGCCACTGCGCAGCTGGGCAAGCCGCCCCACGATCACCCGGTCAGCGGCCGTAAGCCCCGAGCGAACGGGGAACACACCACCCTGCAACTCCCCCAGCTTCACCGGCACCTGGATCGCCACCAGCGAGCCCTCCGGCGGAGGCGGGGTGATCGCTCGCCCGAGCGTCTTGGCGGCCTGATCTGCCGGCACGGCCAGGAACACGAACGTCTTGCCGGCCTGCAGCAGCACCGCCTGCTCCGGGATCGCCAGGGCCGACTGACGATCGAACACCAGGGTGGCCCCCACCCGCTGGTTGTTGCGCAGGGCGCGGTCGGCATTCTCGAAGGTGGCCTTCACGAGCAGGGTCTGGCGTTCCCGATCGAGCGAGGGGGCCACGAACGTGACGGAGCCCCGGGCCGCCGGGCCGGAAACGCCGGCTCCCTGGAGCAGCACCGGCAGGCCCATCCGCACCCGAGGGGCGTCCTCACCGGCCACGTCGAGCCGCACCCACAGCCGTGAGTTGTCGATCACGCTGGTCACCATCCCACCGGCGCGCACCACATCGCCCACCTTGGCCTGGATGCTGCCCACCTCACCATCGATCGGCGCCGTCACGTTCTTGTAGGCCAGGGTCGCCTGGCTGGAGGCGAACTGGTCGCGGCTCTGCAGCGCCTGGGTCACGTAGAAGTCGCGCTCCTTGGTGGAGACGGCTCCCTGCTCGTTCAGAAAGATGTACCGCTCGGCGTTCTGCAGGTCCTTGCGGGCCTCGGAGCGGGCAGCGTCCGTGGCGGCCTGCTGCTGCACCTGATCGAGCCGGAAGAGCAGCTGGCCGCGCCGCACCTGCTCCCCTTCGCGCATCGGCATCGCCACGATGCGACCATCGATCTCGGGGGAGAGCTTCACCTCCCGGATCGCCTCCAGGGTGCTCTGGTAGGTGGCGACGTCACCGAAGGTCTGAGTCCGGGGGTTCACCAGCCGCACCTGGGGGGGCTCCGGTGCCCGTGCGGCGGGTCGCGTGCATCCCACCAGCCCGCCGAGCAGGGCCACGGCACCGAAAACCGTTCCAACGGAGACGTGCCGCACCTGCTTGCTCACTCAGATCACAAGTCGTTCGAAGGGTACCGGCGTTCCCAACCCGTGACGAGGCAGGCGGCAGGTCGTGCCGACTCAGCGGCGCAGGCGGCGGCGGCGGCGGTAGGCCGGATCCGTGGCCGCCGCCTGCAGCTGCCGGATCGCCTCGATCGCCAGCCCGCTGAAGGCGCCGGCGGCGGCCAGCAGCCGGCGCAGCCAGTGCAGCTCGTCGGGGTCGATGTCGTTGGGGGTGTTGGCCACGATCGACTCCATGAAGATGCCGATCAGCCAGCCGATCACCAGGCCCGCCAGCACCGCCAGCAGAACCTTGCGGCCGTTCATCGGCCGCGGCGCCGGCGGTGGGTGGTCCTCCGCCTCAGGCTGGCCGGGAGGGGGAGGAGACTGACTCATGACCCAGAGGGCGCGCCGGGGGCAGGTTCCCGTGCTTCAGCATCGTCACCGAGCAGCGATTTGACCACCACGTAGAACACGGGCACCACCAGCAGGGAGAGCACGGTGGCCACCAGCAGGCCTCCGAACACCACGGTGCCCAGCGAAGCCTGGCTGCGGGCGCCGGCGCCGCTGGCCACCACCAGCGGCAGGAAGCCGAACAGCGACGAGATCGCCGTCATGATGATCGGCCGCAGACGGGAACGGGCCGCCTCCCGGGCCGCCTCGATGGCCCGGGCCCCGGCCGCCATGCGCTGGTTGGCGAGATCGACGATCAGGATGCCGTTCTTGGCCGCCAGCCCGATCAGCATCACCAGGCCCACCTGGGCGTAGATGTTCAGCACCTCGCCGCGGATCGCCAGGAAGGCCAGGGCCCCCAGCATGGCCGTCGGAACGGTCATCAGGATGATCAGGGGGTCGGCATAGCTCTCGTACTGGGCCGCCAGCACCATGTACACCACCAGGATGCCGAGGGCGAAGATCACCACCGCCAGCGAGCCGGCCTTCACCTCCTCGCGGGAGATGCCGGTCCAGTCGAAGCCGAGCCCCTGAATCGCCTGCGCCTTGAAGATCCCCCGCAGGGTATTGATCGCCTGGCCGGAGCTCTTGCCGGCCGCCGCCTCGCCTTCCACCTTGATCGAGCGGTAGAGATTGAAGTGGGGCACCACCGAGGGGCCCTCACTGGAGCGCACCGTGAAGAATTCGGAGAGGGGAATCTGCTCGCCGCTTGCATTGCGCACGTAGAGCGCCTTGAGCCGCTCGGGGGTGGCGCGGCTGGTGTCACTGCCCTGCACGAACACCCGCCGCACCTTGCCCTCCTGGAAGGTGTCGTTCACGTAGAGGCCGCCGAAGTTGACGCTGAAGGAGCGCATCGCCTCGCCGAAGTCCACCCCCAGGGAGGCCAGCCGGTCGCGGTCCACATCGATGGCCAGCTGGGGTGCCGCCGGGGAGAACTGGGTCCGCACCGGCGGCCGGCGGCTGAAGGTGGGATCGGCGTTGGCCGCCTCGATGATCTGGCCGGCCGCCTGGGCGAACCCGGGCAGGTCGAGGTTGCCGCCGCTGCGGTCCAGCAGCTGGAACTCGAAGCCGCCCGACTGGCCGTAGCCGGGGATGGCGGGGGGCTCCACCACCACCACGCGGGCCTCCTGGATCTCCTCGGCGAAGCGGCGGTTGAGGCGCTGCACGATGGCGCCCACCTCCTGGTCCCTGGTGGTGCGGTCCGACCAGTTGCGGGTGCCGAAGAAGAACAGGCCGTTGTTGGGGGCGTTGCCATCCAGGCTGGCGCCGCTGAACAGCGAGGCGGCCGTGATGTCCTTCTCCTCGCGCAGGATGGCCCCCACCTTGCGGTTGATGGCCTCGGTGACCTGGATCGAACCGCCATCGGGGGACTGCAGGATCCCCACCGCGTAGCCCTGATCCTCCACCGGCACGAAGCCCCCAGGGATGGCGGTGAAGGCAAACCCGGTGAGCACGATGCCGCCCGCCAGCACGGCCATCACCAGGCCGCGACGCCCCAGCACCCACTCGAGCAGGCCGTGGTACCTCCCCTCGAGGCCGGCATAGAGGCGGTTGAAGCGGCGGAAGATCACCGGCGTGAACCAGCCGGCGGCGATCCCCAGGGCCGTGAACAGCAGCACCGGCAGCGGCCGGGCGACGCCGGCGAAGAGCAGACCGCTGATCGCACCGCCGATCACGAAGGGCAGACGCAACGGCAACCCCGTGACCAGCTTGGCCCCGTAGCCGACGCCCAGGCCCACCACCACAGCCCCCAGGGCACCGAGCACGCCGGATCCGGCCGAAAGCACCCCGTAGACGAAGCCGATCGAACCGCCGGCGATGGCATAGGTGCGTCGCCCCGGCGGCTCGCCCTCCTGGGCCAGCAGCAGGGCCGCCAGCATGGGGGAGAAGGTGAGGGCGTTGAAGGTGGAAATGGCCACCGAGAAGATGATGGTGGCGGCGAACTGCTTGTAGATCGCTCCGGTGGCGCCGGGGAAGAAGAGCACCGGCAGGAACACCGCGAACAGCACGATCGAAGTGGCGATCACCGCGCTGAACAGCTCATCCATCGTGCCCATGGCCGCCTGCACGGCCGAGCGCCCTTCGGCCTTCTTCGCCGAGGTGTCTTCGATCACGGTGATCGCGTCATCCACCACCAGACCGGTGGCCAGAATCAATCCGAACAGGGTGAGCTGGTTGAGGGAGAAACCAAACGCATTCACCAGGGCGAACGTGCCGATCAACGCCACGGGAATGGCGATGCCAGGCACCAGCGTGGCCTTCCAGTCCTGCAGAAACAGAAACAGGATGAGCACCACCAGCATCACCGCATCCCGCAGCGAGCTCACCACCCCCTGGATCGAGGCATTGATGAAGTCGGTGCTGTCGTAGATCTTCTCCATCTTCAGCCCCACCGGCATGGTGCTCTGGAACTCATCGAGCACCGCCTTGATGCCCCTGGAGGTCTCCAGGGCGTTGGTGCCGCCGAGCTGGTACACCGCCATGCCCACCGAGGGCACGCCGCGGATGTCGGTGGCCCGCAGGGCATAGTTCTCACCCCCCAGACTGGCCTCGCCCACATCGCGCAGGCGCACGATGCTGCCCTCGGGGGTGGTGCGGATGATCAGATTGTTGAAGTCCTCCACGCTGATCAGGCGCCCCTGCAGTTGCACGGTGAAGGTGAACTGCTGACCGCTGGGCGCCGGTTCCCCTCCCACCTGCCCTGCGGGCACCAGCCTATTCTGGCTGCTCAGGGCAGCCACCACATCGTTGGACGTGAGACCGAAGGCCGCCAGTTTGTCGGGGTCGAGCCACAGCCTGAAGGCCAGGCGGCGTTCCCCGAAATAGGTGAGCTCTCCCACGCCGGGAACCCGGCGGATGGCATCGGTGAGGTTCTGATCGAGCAGGCCGCTGATGGTTTCAGCCGAATAGCTGATGTTGTCAGGATCCTCACTGACGAAGTTATAGACCAACAGGATCTGGTTGGAGGCCTTGTTGACCACAACACCAGACTGGCGCACCTCATCCGGCAGGGATGGAGTGGCCAGGGCCACCTTGTTCTGGACATTCACCTGGTTGATGTCCGCATTGGTGCCACTGGCAAACGACACCGTGATTTCGCTGCGGCCATCGGCGGAACTGCTGGAGCTGATGAAGTCCATGTTCTCCACCCCATTGATCTGCTGCTCCAGAACATTGGTCACGCCCTGTTCCACCGTGATCGCGTCGGCACCGCCATAGAGGGCGCTCACGTTCACCGTGGGTGGCGCAATATCCGGCAGATTCTCGATCGGCAGCACCGGGATGGAGATCAACCCGGCGATCACGATGATCAGGCTGCACACCGTGGTGAGCACCGGCCGGATGATGAAGCTGTTGGAGGGAGACACAGGAGGCGATCGACAGGCCGGAGGAGAGCTGTGGCTTCAGTTGAGCTTCACCGGTGTGCCGTGCCGCAGATTGAGCAGGTTGGTGGTGATCACCTGGCTGCCCGGGCCCACCCCGTCCAGCACCGCATAGCGGTTGTTCTGGAGCGGGCCGAGCTTCACCGGCGTCTGCAGGGCGAAGCGGGTGCCCGGGGTGGCCTGGCTCAGCTTCTCCAGCTGGGCGATCGGCGCCTTGCCCGGCTCGCGGCGCAGGTCGTCGATGGTGCCCACCCGGAACACGAAGCTCTGGCCGGAGGTCTGCGTCACGGCGGCGAACGGCACGGCCGGCAGGATCTGACGATCCAGCTCCACCAGGGTCTGCAGCCGCAGCCCGGTGCGGAGCAGCCCCGACGCATTGGGCAGTTCCGCCTTCACCAGCAGACCCTGACTGGATGCCGTCACGTTGGGATCCACGAAATTGATCGTGCCGCGGGCCAGGGTGCCGCTGGCATCCGGCTTGCGCACCACCACCGGCTGGCCCAGCTTCACCCGCGCCGACTGCACGGCTGGAATGTCGATCCGCATCAGCAGGCGGTCGTTGCGGATCACCTTGGTGAACGGCGTGTTGGCCTGCAGCACATCCCCCTGTTTCGCCTCCAGATCACTCACCACCCCGGCGATCGGGGCCGTCAGGTTGCTGAAGGCAAGATCGGCCTCCCGCGCCTTCACGTCCTGATTGGCCTGCAGGCAGCGGGCCCGGAAGCTGTCCCGCTGGAGCACACTGGCGGCCCCCTTGGCGGCCAGGAAATCAAAGCGGCGGAAGTCGATGCAGAGGTTGTCGCGTTCCTCCCGGGCGCTGGCGAGCTGGGCGCGGGACTGGGTCTGATCGAGCTGCAGGATCGGCTGGCCCTTCTGCACCAGCTGACCTTCCCGCACCAGCAGGCGTTCGATCCGGCCGGTGACCCGGGTGGCGAGGGACACCTCATCGAGGGCCTCCAGGGTGCCGATGGTGTCCACCACCTCCTGGAAGGGCGCGGTTTCCACCGGGATGGCCGACACGGACACCACCCGCGGCGGCGGCGGCGCCGCCGGCCCGCAGGCCGTGAGCAGCAGCACACCGGCGGCCCCGGCGGCCAGGGCTGTTCCGGCTCCTGCGTTGGCTGTGGGCCGAACCAGCACGGGATTCCCGCATCAATGGGCGCAGTCTGGGGGGTCGGCCCACCGGATGCCAACCGGCGTGGCAGGCGTCAGGATCGTCCACAACAGCCCCATTCCTGGCGTCGCTTCCCTTGGCCGATCTGTTCAGCCATCACGGTGAGCAACGGCGCCAGGCCCTGGCGCCTCTGGCAGAGCGGCTGCGGCCGCGCAGCCTCGATGACTTCGTGGGTCAGGAGGGAATTCTCGGCCCCGGCCGGCTGCTGCGCCGTGCCATCGCCGCCGACCGGGTCGGCAACCTGATCCTGCACGGTCCGCCCGGCACCGGGAAAACGACCCTGGCCCGCATCATCGCCGGCACCACCCGGGCCCACTTCACCAGCCTCAACGCCGTGCTGGCCGGGGTGAAGGACCTGCGCACCGCGGTGGACGAGGCGCGGACACGCCTGGAGCAGCACGGCCTGCGCACGCTGCTGTTCATCGACGAGGTGCACCGCTTCAACGCCGCCCAGCAGGATGCCCTGCTCCCCTGGGTGGAGAACGGCACCGTCACCCTGATCGGCGCCACCACGGAGAACCCCTTCTTCGAGGTGAACAAGGCCCTGGTGAGCCGCTCCCGGCTGTTCCGCCTGCAGCCCCTGGAGCCCAGGCATCTGCATCAGCTGCTGCAGCGGGCCCTCAGCGACGAGCAGGTGGGCTACGGCCGGATCGCCGTGCAACTCACCCCCGAAGCCGCCGACCATCTGGTGGACGTGGCCGCAGGTGACGCCCGCAGCCTGCTCAATGCCCTGGAGCTGGCGGTGGAGACCACGGAAGCCGATGCGGAGGGAGTGGTGCGGATCGACCTGGCCATCGCCGAGGAATCGATCCAGCAGCGGGCCGTGCTCTACGACAAGCAGGGGGACGCCCACTTCGACACGATCAGCGCCTTCATCAAGTCGCTGCGGGGCAGCGATCCCGATGCCGCCCTGTTCTGGCTGGCGCGGATGGTGGAGGCCGGCGAGAACCCCCGTTTCATCTTCCGGAGAATGCTGATCGCCGCCGGCGAGGACATCGGCCTGGCCGACCCCCAGGCGATCGTGGTGGTGGAGGCCTGTGCCGCCGCCTTCGAGCGGGTGGGACTGCCGGAGGGCCTCTACCCCCTGGCCCAGGCGGCGCTCTATCTGGCCGGCACCGACAAGAGCAACAGCGTGCTGGGCTTCTTCGACGCCCTGCGCAGCGTGCGCGAGGCCCAGCGGCAGGCCGTGCCCGCCCACCTGCGCGATGCCAACCGGGATGGCCAGGCCTTCGGCGACGGGGTGGGCTACCGCTACCCCCACGCCTATGCGGAGCACTGGGTGGCCCAGCAGTACCTGCCGGCAGCCCTGCAGGGAGAGCTGTTCTGGCAGCCCGGCGGCCTCGGCTGGGAGGGCCAGATCCGCAGCCGCCAGCAGCAGCGGCGCGCCGCCCAGCTGGCCGCGGCCGCTGAAACCGATGCGGAGCAGGGGGAGATCCTCAGCAGCGGTCCGGATGATCCCCAGCTGGAGCGCTGGCTGCGACGTCAGGCCGCGGCCGAGGGCGCCAGGCTGGACCAGCTCAGGCGGAAGCTGTGGAGCGGAGCCCGCTGGCAGCGGCACGACCGGGTGCTGATCCTGGAGGCCCGTTCCCTGCTCTGGGCCCTCGACCCCCTCGAGGCCACGCCGGAGGGCGGCGTGGTGATCACGGTGCCGAGTCGGGCCGAAGAGGAGCGGCTGCAGGCCCAGCTGCAGGTGCTGGATGCGCTGCGGCGGCCCGAGATTCTGGTGGTGCCGGTCGATGAACCCCAGGCCCTGATGCGGGCGCTGGGCCGCAACCCGAGCGGCCGGTTCGAGTGGATCGGGGCGCGCCATCCCTGGCGTGGGGTCAGCGAAAACGTGCTGGCGGCCTGGGTGGGGACCCTGGCGCCCCTGCTCAGCGCGCGGGGCCAGTGGCGGTTGCTGTTCAGCCATCCCGAGCTCGGTCCGGCGGAAGCCCTGCAGCGCAGCCGGCCAGACCGGGATCCCCAGCCGCCCGCTCTGGCGGCTGTGGTAGCGGCTGAACAGGCAGCCCTCAGCCGCCAGCACGGCAGGACCGCTCTGCTGGAGCAGCTGCTCCGGGCCCACCACCAGCTCATCCGTGCGGAGCAGTGGAGCGAGCAGCTGCAGCTGCGCCTGGACGCGCCACTGGTGCAGCGCTGGATGGCTGCTGGCAGCCGCTACCGCCGCGAGCTCGCCGAGGGGGCGGCCAACCCCTTGGATGGGCAGGCCCTCCGCGCCCTGGCCGTGGCGCTGGAGGGCCGGATCGGCCGCGACCTGCCGCAGCAGCTGCTCCACACCCTGCTGATCGGCACTGCGTCCCCCTCCGGATAGCGGCGCCGTGCCTGGCACGCAAAAGCCCCGGGGTGACCCGGGGCTCAGAAGGGGCGGCGGGCGCTCAGCGCAGCCGCCGGCCCACGCGGGTGGACGCCGTCACCAGAGGCCGCGGATCACCTCGGGCTGGGCCATGGGGGCGGGAGCCGGAGCGGTGCGCACCTCGGCCACGGGGTCGCTCATCTGGTTGGCCTGGATGCAGGCGGGCAGGAAGACGTACCAGGAGAGCAGGGAGGTGCACTGGGCATCCCCCTGGCAGCGGCCTTCGGCGCAGACGTTCTGGGCACCGGTGTAGGTGTTGCAGAAGTCAGCCAGGCGCATGTCCGTGGGGAGGGCGGTCATGATGCCGGCCGAGGAGATCTGGCCGTCCCGGGCGTCCTCGATGATGGCCGCCCGCAGCGCCTGCACCGAGTAGTTGGTCATGCTCCAGTACGGGAAGTAGCTGGTGGTCTGGTTCTTGAGGAACTTCACCCCCTCATCGGAGTAGAGGAAGCGGGAAACGCCGATCAGATCGACGTCGTAGGTCTTGTTCATGCCGTCGCGCACCTCATCGGCGGTCCAGCCGGAGCCGTTGAGCCCCCCCTGGAGTCCGCGATCGGTCACCTCACCGGTTTCCAGATAGGTGTTGAAGGCATCCTGATTGGTCGACCAGACGGCACCGCCGGTGTTCCAGCGCACCGGCAGATCGTTGTCGACGGCAGCCGAGGCGGGGAGTGCCGCGGTGGAAAGGGCCGCACCAACAAACAGTCCGGCCAGCAGGCGGTTGATCACGAGACTTGAAGATCACTTCAATTTAAAGCTAGCCATCACCCTCGGCCTTGACTCTGATGGGCAAGACGGGTCTACAAACCGACACCTGAGCGGAGCCCACGCCGCAGGCATGGGGGCATGGGACGGCAGCCCGTAGGCTCTGACACAAGCTGTGTCACTCCACGATGGCCCTCGCGATCGGCGAAGCCGCCCCCGACTTCACCCTGCCGGACCAGGAGGGACGGCCCGTGAGCCTGGCCGCGCTCCGGGGCCAGCGGGTGGTGATCTACTTCTATCCGAAGGACGACACCCCGGGCTGCACCAAGGAAGCCTGCAACTTCCGCGATCAGTGGAGTGCCTTTGCCGAGCACGGCATCCAGGTGCTCGGGATCAGCAAGGACGGGGCCGCCAGCCACAGCAAGTTCATCGCCAAGTACTCCCTGCCCTTCACCCTGCTCACCGACGCCGAGCCCTGTCCCGTGGCGAGCGCCTACGAGAGCTACGGCCTCAAGAAATTCATGGGGCGGGAGTACATGGGCATGATGCGCCACACCTTCGTGGTCGACCCCGAAGGCAAACTGGAGCGCATCTACACCAAGGTGAAGGCCGAAACCATGGCGGACACCATCCTCACGGACCTGGGCCTGGCCTGAGTCGCACCAGGGCCCGCAGGGCCAGATCGGGATCGGGGCTGAGCCCGAGTCGCGCGGCCAGCACGGCCCCGTCGCCGCCGGTGATGCGCAGCTGGCAGCTTGGAAACTCGCGGCAGGCGTCCTGCCAGGCGGCCTGCACGGCTGCCGCCAGACCTGCGAGCACCCCCACCCGCATCGCCGTCACCGTGTCGGAGGGCCAGTCGGTGCCGGCGCTGCCCGCGTCCCCTGCCTGCGCATGCAGCCGCGGCAGCTGGGCGGTTTCCGACGCAAGCGCCCTCCACTGCAGGGCCGCTCCGGCCAGGATCCGCCCACCGGCGAAGCGGCCGGCCCCATCCACCCGGGTGAGGCTGAGGGCCGTGCCCGCGTCCGCCACCAGCACCGGAAGACGGCAGTCCTGCCAGGCCTCCCAGGCCACCAGGGCCCGGTCGACCCCCAGCCAGGGCGGCGCCGACGCCAGGGGAATGTGGGCCAGCGTGAGGCGCCGCGCCGGGTCGAGGCCGCTCCGCGCCGGCAGCGGGCCCACCGCCGCCCACGCCACCGGGCCCTCGCCAGGAAGCGGCTCCCCTGGTTGTGGCTCCCCCGTCTGCGGAGGCCCACTCCAGCACTGCAGTCCGTCAGGGGTGGCCATGGCCCAGTGCCAGCGGCTGTTGCCGATCAGCAGCCAGCGGTTGCGGCCGGGATCGGCACCCCGCTCAGATGCCTTCACCCATCAGGCCAGGCAGATGGATGCCGCACTCCTGCTTGAGCCCGCCGAAACGGGTGGCTCGACCGTTGGTGGTGCCGTCGTCGGGAGCGCTGGAGTGCCAGTCACCCACGGTGGAGTAGCCGAGGGCGAAGAGGGGATGCTGGGGAAGACCGTGCTCCTCCATGTAGTAGTACACATCGCGGTTGGTCCAGCTCAGCAGCGGCCGCAGGGCCCAGCGCTGCCGCACCACATCGAGCACGTGCATGGAGCGGCGGTGGTCCGTCTGGGTGCCGCGGACCCCGCTGGCCCAGCAGGCCACCTGGAGATCGCGCATCGCCCGGTCCAGGGGTTCGACCTTGCGCAGCCGGTGGTACAACTCGAGATCCTCCACCTTGCCGGTGTCCCAGAGGCGGCCATGCAGCGCTTCCATGCGGGCAGGACTCAGGCGGGCCTGGGCCACGTGGGGCACCAGGCCCAGGTGATCGGAAAGCTGTTCGGCGTACCGGTAGGTTTCCGCCGGCAGATAGCCGGTATCCACCCAGATCACGGGCACCGGCGAGCCGCTGCGGCGGCCCAGCAGGCTCACCATGTGAAGCAGCACGGCGGACTGGATCCCAAAGCTGGTGGTCGCCGCGAAACCATCCCCGAACGTGTTCCGGGCCCAGCCGAGCTGATCCAGCGGCGACAGACCCGTCAGCCGCTGGCGGGCCGCCTCCACCAGCACCGGCTGGCCATCGCGGTCGGTGGGCAGGGTCGGAGCCTGGGCTGTCACCATCCATCCATCATCACCTCTGGGATGGACCCCTGGTTAGGGTTCGTTTCTGCGTGTGGGCGGCCCCCTACAGAGCCATGTCGGCCATGACAGATCCAGCGCAGGGAACCCCAGCGCCGTCCCACGGTCCGATCGTGATCGTGGGCGGCGGCTTCGCCGGCCTGTACACCGCCCTGGCCCTCGCCGAGCAGCGCCAGCCCCCTCCGGTGCTGCTGATCGAACCCCACGACCGCTTCCTCTTCCTGCCCCTGCTCTACGAACTGCTCAGCGGCGAGCTGCGGCGCTGGGAGATCGCCCCCCGTTACGACGCCCTGCTGGCGGGCAAGGGGATTGCCTGGTTGCGGGATCGCGTCACCCACATCGACGCCACTGCCCAGACGGTGAGCACGGAGGGGGGCCGCCGGCTGGGATTCAGGCAACTGGTGCTGGGCACCGGAGGCACCACCAGCAGTTTCGGGATTGCCGGAGTACGGGAGCACGCCCTGGGATTCCGGACCCTGGCGGATGTGGAACGCCTGCAGCAGCTGATCGCCGAACTGCGCAGCCAGCAGTTACCCCTGCAGCGGCTGGCCATCGTGGGAGCCGGTCCGAGCGGGGTTGAACTCGCCTGCAAGCTGGCCGACCTGCTCGAGGGGGCCGCCCTGATCGAACTGATCGAGCAGGGGGGCGAAGCCCTGCCCCAGTGCCGGGCCTTCAACCGGGAGCAGGCCCTGCGCGCGCTGCAGAGCAGGGATGTGCGCCTGCGCACCGGCACCCGGGTCCAGGCGGTGGGCGCCTCGCAGCTTGACCTGCACGGGCCGGCTGGCAGCGAGAGTCTGCCGGTGAGGGCCGTGGTGTGGACCGCCGGGCTCGCCTTCCAGCCCCCCACCATCACGCCCGCGGCCGTGGGCGAAGGGCGCGGGCGACTGTGCTGCGAGCCCAGCCTGCGACTGCGCGGCTTCCAGCACCTGTTCGCCGCCGGCGACATCGCCGCCCTCGATGGCGAGGAGGGTCCCCTGCCCGCCACCGCCCAGGTGGCGTTTCAACAGGCCAGCTGCCTGGCGGCGAATCTGCTGCGGGCCGGCGCCGGTGAACCGCTCGAGCCTTTTCGCTACAGGGATCTGGGTGAAATGGTGAGCCTCGGGGTGGGTGAGGCCAGCCTGGTGGGGAGCGGCCTCACCCTGGCCGGTGCGGCCGCCTACCAGCTGCGGCGGCTGGCCTACCTGACCCGGCTGCCGGGGCGAACCCATCAACTGCGGGTGGCAGCCGGCTGGCTGGCGGACTGGCAGCCATGACCGCCCCGCCCCCCGGACGGCGCCCGCAGGGGCTGCTGCTCGATGCGATGGGCACCTTGGTCGGCCTGAGGCAGTCGGTGGGCACCACC
The DNA here is from genome assembly GCF_900088535.1 of Cyanobium sp. NIES-981. Taxonomy (NCBI): domain Bacteria; kingdom Bacillati; phylum Cyanobacteriota; class Cyanophyceae; order Synechococcales; family Prochlorococcaceae; genus Cyanobium; species Cyanobium sp. NIES-981. The sequence continues at coordinate 2,801,617 of NZ_LT578417.1, forward strand.
TATGCGGCCCAGGCCAGCCAGCATGGGATCCACCTCGATCCGGCGGCCCTGGATGAGGGCTTTCGCCGGGCCTACCGTTCGGCGCCGCCGCTGGCGTTTCCGACCCTCTCGGGGGCTGACCTGGCAGCAGCGGAGCTGGCCTGGTGGTCCGCCGTGGTTTGCTCGAGCCTGGAATCGGCGGGGGCCACCGAGGTGCCGCCGGGGTTGTGCCATGCGCTGTTCGACCACTTCGCCACGGCGGCCCCCTGGAGGGTGTACCCCGAGGTGCCGGGGCTGCTGGAGCGCTGGCATCGGCGGGGCCTGCGGCTGGCCGTGGTGAGCAACTTCGACAGCCGCCTGCACTCCCTGCTGGAAGAGCTGGAGCTGGCGCCCTGGCTGGATGCCGTGGTGGTGTCGAGCAGCGCCGGAGCCGCGAAACCCGATCCGGCGCCCTTCCGGCAGGCCCTGCAGCAGCTCGGCCTGGACGCCGCGGCGGTGTGGCACGTGGGCGACAGCCCCGAGGACGAAGCGGGCGCCGCGGCAGCAGGGATTCCCTGTGTGCTGATCAGGCGGCCTTGAGACAGGGCACCGTCGCGGGACGCACCACGGGGCTGCGGCCGGCCCAGCGGCGCCGTCTGGAGCGGCTCTGTCACAGGCGCCATCCGGAGGATGGCATCGCCGAACCCCTGGGCCTGCAACGCCTCGCCGCCGAGAGCCGCGAGCTGGGCCTGCCGATCACCCTGGTGGTGGATGGCCGCGGACTCTGCCGTCTGCTCTGGGTCGGCCCCCTCGAACAGTCGGGGCGCCTGCTGGAGAAGCTGCCCGGCTCCCCGCGCCGCCAGGGCCGCGGCCTGCGCCTGCTCACCTGCTGCGGCCGCACCAGGCAGCTGGCCCCCTCCTCCCAGGAAGGCGTGGTGGGACTCGACCTGCAACCGACCCTCTGGCTGCGGTATGGCGCCCAACCGGAACCGGGAGGGCACTGGGCCGCCTCCGTGTACACGCCGGGGGCCACCGCCGCCACGCCCTGGGTCAGCGCTCTGGAGGGCGATCTGGCCAGCCTCTGTGCCGTGGATCCCGCCCAGGGCGGCGGCACCGGAGCCGCGCCGGGGGCGGAGACGAGCCTGGGCCAGGCGAACCGGCGCCAGGGGGAACGGGTGCTGCTGCTGGCGCTCACCCCTGGGGATCGGTCGGCCGCCCAACGGCTGATCGCCGAACTGGAGGGCCTGGTGCGCAGCGCCGGCGGCGTGCCCGTGGGGGTGGTGGAACAGCGGCGCAGCCAGCTCGCCCCTCAGACGGTGTGGGGGGAGGGCAAGCTGGCCGAAGCAGCCCTGGAGGCGCGGCGGCTGGACGCCAGCCTGGTGGTGACCGACCGGGAACTGACGCCGGTGCAGGCCCGCAACCTGGAACGGCTGCTGGATCTGCCGATCAGCGACCGCAGCGAGCTGATCCTCGACATCTTCGCCCAACGGGCTTCCAGCGCCGCCGGGCGGCTGCAGGTGGAGCTGGCCCAGCTGCGCTACCGCCTGCCGCGCCTGAGCGGGCGCGGACGGAGCCTCTCCCGCCAGGGCGGCGGCATCGGCACGCGTGGCCCCGGGGAAACCCAGCTGGAGAAGGACCGCCGCGCCATCGCCCGCCGGATCGAACGCCTGCAACGGGACGTGCGCCAGCTGGAAGCCCACCGGGCGCGGCTGCGCCAGGGCCGCCAGGGGCAGCGCCGGCTGGCCCTGGTGGGCTACACCAATGCGGGCAAGAGTTCCCTGCTCAACGCCCTCACCGGCGCCCAGGGCCCGGCGGCAGCCCTGGCCGAGAACAAGCTCTTCGCCACCCTGGATCCCACCACCCGCCGCCTGCAGCTGCGCTCCCCGGACGGCGGCGGCAGGCCCGTGCCGCTGCTCCTCACCGACACGGTGGGCTTCATCCGCGACCTGCCGCCACCCCTGGTGGAGGCGTTCCGCTCCACCCTGGAGGAAACCCTGGACGCCGATGGGCTGCTGCTCGTGGTGGACCTCAGCGACCCGGCCTGGCCAGAACAACGGCAGACCGTGCACACCATCCTCGATGCCCTGGGGGCCACCATGCCCCGGCGGCTGGTGGCCAACCAGATCGACCGCTGCCCGGCAGGGGAAATCGCCAGGGCCCGGGCCCTCGATCCCGACGCCCTGTTCGTCTCCGCCACCAGCGCCCTGGGGCTGCAACACCTGCGGGAGGCCCTGCTGGACTGGCCGCCGCCGATCGACGAGCCTGTTGTGGCAGCATCGGCGGTCACGGGCCCTGGCGCCCCTTCGATCCCTGCCACCCCCACACCCATGGCTCTTCAACTCGGCGACACCGTCCCCGACTTCACCCAGGACTCCCAGCTGGGTCCGATTCACTTCTACGACTACGCCGGCGACAGCTGGGTGGTGCTGTTCTCCCATCCCGCCGACTACACGCCGGTGTGCACCACCGAGCTGGGCGAGGTGTCCCGGCTGCGCCCCGAATGGGAGAAGCGCAACGTCAAGACCATCGCCCTGAGCGTGGACTCCGCCGAGAGCCACAAGGGCTGGATCTGCGACATCAACGAGACCCAGAACACCGCTGTTGATTACCCGATCCTCGCCGATGAGGACAAGAAGGTGAGCGACCTCTACGGGATGATCCACCCCAACGCGCTCAACAACCTCACGGTGCGCTCGGTGTTCATCATCGACCCGAACAAAAAGCTGCGCCTGCAGATCACCTATCCCGCCAGCACGGGCCGCAACTTCGATGAGATCCTGCGGGTGATCGACTCCCTGCAGCTCACCGACTACCACCAGGTGGCCACCCCGGTGAACTGGAAGGATGGCGACGACTGTGTCGTGGTGCCCTCCATCCCCACCGAGGAAGCCCGCACCAAATTCCCCAAGGGCGTGACCGAAGTGAAGCCCTACCTGCGCATGACGCCCCAGCCCAACAAGTGAGCGTCCGGGCCGGGGGCACCGCCCCCGGCCTATAACCCTGGAGAACCTGGCCGGCGGCATGCGCGTTCTGGGGCTGATGAGCGGCACCAGCGCCGATGGCGTGGATGCCGTTCTCGTGGATTTCCGGGCCCCGGTCCATCGGCCACGGTGGCGGTTGCTGAGCCGGGCGACCCTGGCCTACCCCCCGGAGCTCCGCCACAGCCTGATCGCCTTCGGCCAGGGAGCCACCTGCTGCGCTGCGGACATCCTGGAGCTGGCGGAGGCCGTCACCGAGGTGCAGGCGGCGGCGGCGCGGGCCTGTGACCCCGGGGGCCAGGCGGAACTGGTCGGTTGCCACGGGCAGACGGTGTGGCACCGCCCCCCAGGCCCCGAGCGCCGGGGCAGCAGCTGGCAGCTGCTGCAGGCCCCCTTGCTGGCGGGGCTTCTGGGGCGGCCGGTGGTGCACGATTTCCGCGCGGCCGATCTGGTGCTCGGAGGCCAGGGGGCACCCCTGGTGTGCCCCGCGGATGAGGCCCTGGTGGGGCGCATCGCCGGTTGGCGCGCCGTGCTCAACCTGGGTGGCATCGCCAACCTCACCCTGATTCCCCCCGGTTGCGGTCCGGAGCGCCACCAGCTGCTGCAGGGCTGGGACTGCGGCCCCGCCAACACCCTGGTGGATCTGGCGGTCGAGCGCTTCAGCGGCGGCGAGCTGACCTATGACGCCGATGGGGCCTGGGCCCGCCAGGGGCAGGTGAACGACGCCGCCATCCAGGGCTGGCTGCAGGAGCCCTACTTTCAGCAGGTTCCGCCGAAATCCACCGGTCGGGAGCTGTTCGGCCGGGCCGACCTGGACCGCCGGCTCCAGGATCTCGCTGCAGCCGAGGTCGCAGCGGGCCGGGCCGGCGAGGTGGCCCCGGCCACGGCCCTGGCCACCCTCACGGCCTTCACGGCGGCCGTGGTGGCCCACGATCTCCAGAGGTGCCCAAGACCTGTGGAGCTGCTTGTGGCGGGGGGCGGCGCCCGCAACCGGTTCCTGCTCGATCAGCTGCGTCACCGCTGCCGGGGCATGGTGGTGCGCCCCCTCGCCGATCTCGGCATCGCCGACAGTGACCGTGAGGCGCTGGGCTTCGCCCTGCTGGCCTGGTGGCATCACTGCGGGCAGCCAGGCAACGCAGCCTCGGTGACCGGGGCCAGGGCCGCCACGGTGCTCGGCATGCGCGCCGACCCTCCCGGACGGGCGGAGCCCCGCGCACGCCGCACCTGAACCGCCGCACCTCAAACGCGGCGCGCGGGGCTCCTGTTAGCGGGGCCTCAGCAGCCGCAGGCGCCTCGGCGCCCCCCGCAATCGTCTGGGGCGTTGCCCTTGCTGCTGCTCGAGCTGCTGGCGCAGCTCTTCGGAGGAGCGCGCGGGAAGCGTGGCGGACCCGGCCGGCCGCGGTGGGGCACTGGACAGCGCGGGAGGCTGGGCCGCCGCACCGGACTGCCGGAGCTGCTCCAGGCGCTCGATCCCCTGCTGGATCAGCACCCGGGCCATGTTGCTCACGGTTCGGGAATCGGCGGCGGCCAGCTCTGCCAGGCGCGCACAGAGCTCCTCAGGCAGAACCACCTGGATCCTGGGCGATTTCGGACGCCCGCTGGAAGAGGTTTGCCGGGTCGCCACGCCAGAAGAAGAGGAACCGGTGCGCACGGTTCAGCCGTGTTACCCAGGAGTGTACTCAGATGCGCATGGATAGTATCCATGCCTATGCTGGACGCAGCCCATCCGCACCCGATCCCCCGGAGGTGGCCCCATGCCCCAGAGCCGTAAGCGCCGCACCGCCGAACGCAGCGACGTGCTGGTGTCGGCGGTGATCAGCACCTACCTGCTGACCCACCTGCATCACGTGCTGCAACGCGCCGAATTCGGCGCCCAGAAGGAGGGCCACACAGCCCTGGCCGCCAACTACGCGGAACTGCGCAAGGTGCTCTGTCTCGATGCCCGCAGCATGGAGGACGCATCCGCCAGCGGCACCCCCGTGAGCGACAACCCCAAGGCGGCCTGAGTTCCGCAGCCGGCGCTCCAGCAACAGACAGCTACGGGTGGATGCCAGCGGGCGCCGGCCTCCATAGGGTTTGAGCAATCAGGCCAGCGCCATGGTCAGCAGCACCCCCTCTCCCACGCCCACTCCGGACGGTGCCCTTCCTGACACGGAAGAGGCCCGCGCCGAAGCTCTCTACGCGCGCATCAGCGCCGACAGCGCCCTCACCCAGGACCTGTTCCGCCAGGCCCTACAGGACCCCCATGGCGCCCTCGACCGCATCGTGGGTCTGGGTGATGAGTTCGGCCTGCCGGTGAGCCGGCAGGCCGTGAAGACCCACATTGCCTCGCTCGATGACGGCGCCAGCAAGCAATGGCTGCTCAAGGCCCGGGGTGGACTCTGAGCCAGGGCCGGCCGGCCGGCCGGCCGACGCCCACTCCGGCATGGGTCGGGCGGACCGCGGCGTGCCGGCAGGCTTGCGGATGCCGCCTCCCTGGGCCCAGCTGAAGAAGAGCCAGTAGCTCACGATGGCCAGGCCCGCTGCCACGATCAGTGCGGCGACCTGTTCCAGACGCTTGATCATCCCGGCCCCGTGCGGCTCCCCGAAGTCTGCCCGGGACGCTGTCCTGCAGGGGTGGCAGGCAGCGGCGGGGCAATCCCTGCCTGCCTGCCGGCACAGTCCCCTGGCGGCACCCCTGGCAAGGATGCGAAATGATGAGGATGGAACTGCCTCTTGCGGAACTGCCGCCTGAGCCAGCTCCACCGCCCCTCATCCCGCTCCCCCCTGTGCTCCGCCTCGAACGCATCGGCAAGATCTATCCCACCGGGGAGGTGCTGCGCGATGTCACCTGGGAGGTGAAGCCGGGCGACCGCATCGGCCTGGTGGGGGTGAACGGGGCCGGCAAGTCGACCCAGCTGAAGATCATCGCCGGCCTGGAGGAGCCCAGCAGCGGCCAGGTGGTGAGGCAGGGCGAGCCGCGCATCGCCTACCTCCAGCAGGAATTCGATGTGGACCCGCGCCGCACGGTGCGCGAGGAGCTGTTCCAGGCCTTCGGAGAGGCGGCCGAGGTGCTGGAGCGCCAGCACCAGGTGGAGCAGGCCATGGCCGGCGAGCGGGCCGCCACCGACCCCGACCACCTCGACGAGCTGATCCACGAACTGGGCCGCCTGCACAGCCGCTTCGAGGCCCTGCACGGCTACGAGCTCGATGCCCGCATCGACAAGCTGCTGCCCACGATCGGCTTCTCGCCGGAGGGCGCCGAGCAGCCGGTGGGCGACTACTCCGGTGGCTGGCAGATGCGCATCGCCCTGGGCAAGATCCTGCTGCAGCAACCCGATCTGCTGCTGCTGGACGAACCCACCAACCACCTGGATGTGGAGACGATCCAGTGGCTCGAGGGCTACCTGATCGAGCAGAGCGCCGCCCAGGTGGTGATCAGCCACGACCGCACCTTCCTGGACCGGGTCTGCACCCAGATCGTGGAAACCGAACGGGGAGTGTCGCGCACCTACCTGGGTAACTACAGCCAGCACCTGGAGCAGAAGGCGCTGGAGCGGGAGGCCACCCAGGCCGCCTTCGAGCGCCAGCAGAAGGAGCTCTCCGCCCAGCAGGCCTACATCGACCGCTTCCGGGCCAGCGCCACCCGCTCGACCCAGGCCAAGAGCCGCGAGAAGCTGCTGGAGAAGGTGGAGCGGGTGGAGGCGCCGATCGAGGGCGTCGGCGGCCCCCGGTTCCACTTCCCCGCGGCGCCGCGCTCGGGCCGGCTGGTGGCCGAGATCGCCGACCTCAGCCACAGCTACGGCGAGCAGATCCTGTTCCTGGGGGCCCACCTGGAGGTGGAGCGGGGCGACCGCATCGCCTTCGTGGGCCCCAACGGCGCCGGCAAATCCACTCTGCTGCGCCTGGTGATGGGCATGGAGCAGCCCCTGGAGGGCCGGGCCGGCCTGGGGGAGCACAACGTGATCGCCGGCTACTTCGAGCAGAACCAGGCCGAGGCCCTCGACCTCTCCAAGACAGTGATCGACACGATCTTCGAGGTGGTGCCGGACTGGACCCAGACCCAGGTGCGCTCGCTGCTGGGCAGCTTCTGCTTCTCCAACGAGAGCGTGTTCAAGGAGGCCGGCAAGCTCTCGGGCGGGGAGAAGGCCCGGCTGGCCCTGGCCCTGATGCTGCTGAAGCCCTGCAACCTGCTGGTGCTGGATGAGCCCACCAACCACCTCGACATCCCGGCCAAGCAGATGCTCGAAGACGCCCTGATCGCCTACGAAGGGGCCGCGCTGCTGGTGAGCCACGACCGCTACTTCATCTCCCGGGTGGCGAACCGCATCGTGGAGCTGCGGGACGGCGAACTGGTGCTCTACCGCGGTGACTACGCCTACTACCTCGAGAAGAAGGAGGAGGAGGCCGAGCTGGCCAGGCAGGAGGCGGAGGCGGAGGCCCGGGCCGCGAAGACCGCCGCCAACCGCGAGAAACAGCGTGCCCGCGACGCGGCCCGCAAGGCGAAGGCGGCCTGAGGGCTGTGTCCCGCGGAACAGCAAATCCGCACAACAAGGCGCCCCTGTCGCAACGGCTACGAGCGGAACTGAAACAGTTTGTAGCTTTGCGGTGGTCCATCGCCCCATTGCGACGCCCGCCATGTCTGAACCACTCGCCCTCTCCCTCGGTCAGCAATTCGAGATCGAGCGGATGAGCCGTGCCATCGACGACACGGCAGATCTTCAGGCCCTGCAGGGGATCGCCAAGCAACTGCTGCAGGCCTGGCACAGCCAGAAAGCCGCCACCCAGTGGGTGATGCGGCAGCAGCTCGGTGCTCCCTCCCAGTTCGCCGCAGGCCTGCCGCAGCCCTGGGGTCAGGACGCATGAGCGGCCCTGGGCAAGGGCGGTTGCGTCAGGCTCCGCCCATCTGCACAGGCACCAGGGTCACCTTCAGCAGCTGACCCTGGCGGTTGATGCTGAGGGTGAGGTTGCCCCCCACCCCCGCCCGCTCCACCGCGGCCACCACCTCGGAGGGCTGGGAGATGTCCCTCCCCTGTGCGGCGATCACCACATCCCCCTGACGCAGGCCAGCACGTTCCGCGGGTCCATTGGCCATCACGGAAGCCACCCGCACCCCCCGGCTCAAGCCGGAACCGTCGCCAGGCCGCACCAGATCCAGCCCGATTCCGATCATCGGATGGCTCACCTTGCCCGTGATCAGCAGCTGACGGGCGATCTCCCGGGCCCGGTTGATCGGGATCGCAAAGCCCAGTCCCGCGCCGGGACCCTGACGAACGAGGGTGTTGATGCCGATCACCTCGCCGTCGGCATTGAGCAGGGGCCCTCCGGAATTGCCCGGATTGATGGCCGCATCGGTCTGGATGAGATCCAACCGCTTGTCGGTGATGCCCAGCTTGGCGGCGTTCCGGTTGAGGTTGCTGATGATCCCCATGGTCACGGTGTTGTCGAGTCCATAGGGATTGCCGACGGCGATGGCCCATTCCCCCACCTCCAGGGAGTCCGAGTCTCCGAGGGGGGCCACCGGCCAGGGGCCAGCTCCGGCCAGCCGCACCACCGCCATGTCGGTGAGCCGGTCCAGCCCCACCACGGTGCCCTCGAGCCGGCGGCCGTCCTGCAGTCCCACGGTCACTTTGTCGGTCTTCTCCACCACGTGGGCATTGGTGAGAATCAGCCCATCGGGATGGAAGATCACGCCACTGCCCTGGCCCCGTTCGGTGCGCTGGGAGGGAGGCACGGCGCGCTGCTGGGGCAGGCCGAAGAACTGCCGGAAGATCGGATCGTTGAGCAGGGGACTGGCGGAGGACCGGCCCCGGGATCCCGGCACCAGCACGGTGCGCTCCGTGTCGATGGTGACGACCGCGGGGCCGGCCCGGCGCACCGCCGCGGCCACGAACGACTCCCGGCTGAGGGCCCCTGTCAGCGCGCCTCTGGGCTGGGCCGCGGCCGGGAGCGGCAGCCAGGCGGCGGGGGCCAGCTGGGCCGGAGCCAGCAGGGAGACAACCGTCAGGGACAGGGCACGTACGGACCTCATGCGCTGGACAGCCATGACATCGGTTCACCGTAGGCAGAACGCTTCGGAGGGAGCCGGGCAGGCGCACCAGCCTGCACAGCGCCACATTCGTCCCTAGGGTAGGCAAAGAATTGTATCGAGTCATGGACACAAGCCGCCTACTTCTGGCCTTCCTGGCCTTTGGTGCCGCCTGCACCACCCTGTGGGCCTGGATGCTGGCCAACGCCGGCGGCAGTTCGAGCCGGTCCGGGCGATGATGGGCGTTGTGGTACGGCCCAGTCCTTCTGCGGCAGGAGCCCAGGCATGAACGCCCTTCTTTCCCAGCTTTTCCCGATCCTTTACGGCGCCTGCTTCCTGGTGCTGCTCTGGCAGGCCTTCCGGGTGATGGGGCAGGGTTTCAAGGCCGTGCCCCGGCCCGGTGACGGCGTTGCACCCGGCAGCTCCAGCCGTCCGAGCGGGCCGGCCCAGGCCGAAGCCCAGGACCGCACCGGCCGCCTCACCATCCACCCCGAGCTGCTCGACGCGGAAGGCCAGCTCACCCGGGAAGATCTGCTCACGGTGCGCTTCAGCGGCGACAACGAGCGACCCAGCTTCCCCGGGGAGGCCGGCTGAGGGGTCCCCCCTGCTGAATAGGCTCACCGTTGAGCACGTGACTTCAGGGAGGGCGAGCATTGGATCAACGCACGCGCATCGTGGCCGCATTACTGCGCAACCTCAAGCTGCCGCCCCGCTTCCGTCTCAAGCTGGTGAAGGAGGACCCGATCCGGCTGGAGCTCAGTCTGACCCCGGCCTACGGCAAGGATCCGGTGCTCGTGGGACTGGTGGAGTCGCAGGATCTGGTGGCACGCCGGGATCGCGAGGGGCGCATCCCGCGCGACCTGCAGGGCACGTGGGACTGGACCGTGCGCCACGGCAAGGTGAGCACCGGCGGCTGGAACCCCTACCTGAAGGAGGCCCTGCAGACGATGTTCGAAACCGGCCTGCCGGCCATCGTCTACGAGGAACTCACGGGTGAGGCCTACCACCCCGTGGACGGCGCCCGGCATGTGCGCTGAACACCGGACCATCCCCCTCACCCTCCTCGCCATGGCGCCCAGCAGCCGGTTGCACTGAGATGCAGCGGCTGCCGATCGACAGCCTGCTGGAGCGGATCCAAAGGGTGCTGCAGGTCCCCGGCGCCACGCTGCTCCTGCAGGCTCCGCCCGGGGCAGGCAAGACCACGCGGGTGCCGGGCGCAGCCCTGGCCGCCCTCCAGAGGGCGCAGGACACTGCCGGCGGCGTCTGGATGGTCGAACCGAGGCGTCTGGCGGCACGCGCCGCCGCGGAGCGGCTGGCCCAGGAACGCGGGGAGGCGGTGGGGCAGCAGGTGGGCTACAGCGTTCGCCTGGAGCGGCGCGTCAGCGCCGCCACCCGGATCGAGGTGCTCACGGGCGGGCTGTTCCTGCGGCGGCTCCAGGCCGATCCTGGCCTGAGCGGGGTGGGCTGCCTGATTCTGGATGAATTCCACGAGCGGCACGCCGACACCGACCTGGCCCTTGCCCTGGTGCGCCAGGCCCGCGACCTGCTGACGCCGGAGCTGCGGCTGGTGGTGATGTCGGCCACGCTGGAGCTGGAGGCCCTGGCCGCCCAGCTCCCCGAGGCCACCGTGCTGCGCAGCGAGGGGCGCAGCCATCCGGTGGCCGTGGAGCACCAGCCGCCCCGGCCCGCCGAACGCCTGGAGCAGCAGGTGGTGCGGGCCCTGGAGACCCACTGGCTCGGGGACGGTGAGCCGCAGGACACCACCCTGGTGTTTCTGCCGGGCCAGCGGGAGATCCAGGGCTGCGCGCGGGCGATCGGCGCCACGTCCTGGGCCGGCTCGGTCGACTGGGTGGGGCTGCATGGCAACCTGCCGCTGGCCCAGCAGAGCCAGGCGATCGCCCCCGCCCGCCCTGGCCGGGGCAAGGTGGTGCTGGCCACCTCCATCGCCGAAAGCTCCCTCACGATCGCAGGCGTGCGCCTGGTGATTGATGCGGGGCTCAGCCGGCGCAACCGCTTTGACCCCGCCAGCGGCATGGACGGCCTGGTGACCGTGCCGGCGAGCCTGGCCAGCGCCGACCAACGGGCCGGTCGCGCAGGCCGGCTGGGACCGGGCACCTGCGTGCGGCTCTGGTCACCGGCGGACCAGCGGCGACGCCCTGCCCACGACACCCCGGCCCTGCAGGAAGCCGATCCGCTGCCGCTGGCCCTCCAGCTGGCCTGGTGGGGCGATCCCCTCGGTGAGCAGCTCGCCTGGCTGGACCCCCCACGCCCTGCGGCCCTGGCCGAGGCACGGCAGCTGCTGGCGCAACTGGAAGCCCTCGATGCCACGGGGACGCTGACCGCCCACGGCCGCCGTCTGGCGGAGCTGGGCCTGCCGCCAAGGCTGGGCCACATGCTGCTGGTGGCGAAACGCTGGGGTGCGGAGGACCTGGCCAGTGAACTCGCTGTGCTGCTGAGTGAGCGGGACCCGCTGGAGCGCAGCGAAGCCGGCGGCGATCTTCTGGCCCGGCTCGACTGGCTGCGGCGGCAGCCCGCGGGACACCCCCTGCGCCGGCTGCAGGCCCAGTGGCTGCAGCGCAGCGGAGAGCGGGAGCGGGGCCCGGCCCGTGCGGTGACAGGACCTGGCTCCGACAGCGACTGGGCCGCCCGACTGGTGGCTTCTGCCTACCCGGAGCGGGTGGCGCTGGCCCGCCGGGAGGGGCGGGGGCGGTATCTGATGCGCAATGGTCGTGGCGCTGTGCTGCATCCGGATGACCCGTTGCTGGGGGCCGAAGCCCTGGCCATCGCCAGCGCCGACGGGGGCGATCAGAACGCCCGCATCCAGCTGGCGGTGGCCATGGAGCGGGAACAGCTGCGCCGCCTGGCCGAGGAGCATGGATGCCGCCGTGCCGAGGCCCGCTGGGATGCCGATGCCGCTCGGGTGCGCTGCGAACAGCGTCTCCAGCTCGATGCCCTGGTGCTGGAGACGCGCCCCTGGCCCGATGCCGGAGGCGCTGCTGTGATCGCGGCGCTGCTGGAGGGCCTGCGGCAGAAGGGGATCGGGGCCCTGCCGTGGACGCCGCCGGTCCGCCAGCTGCAGCACCGTCTCCAGCTCGCCCATCGTCATCTCGGACCTCCCTGGCCCGACCGCAGCGACAGCCACCTCGCCTCGGAGCTGGACGCTTGGCTGGGTCCGCACCTGGAGGGATGCCGCAGCCTGGAGGACGTGGGCAAGCTCAACCTGAGCGAAGCCCTGTGGCAGGGCCTCGACTGGACGCTGCGCCTGGAGCTGGAGCGGCTGCTGCCCGAACGGCTGCCCGTGCCCACCGGCCGCCTGGTGCGGATCGACTACAGCACGGGCGAGCCGGTGCTGGCCGTGAAGCTGCAGGAGCTGTTCGGCGCGGCACAGGGGCCGGCGGTGCTGAACGGGCGCCTGCCGGTGACGCTGCATCTGCTGACGCCGGCCGGGCGCCCGGCGGCGATCACCCAGGACCTGGCGGGCTTCTGGGCGGGCAGCTACCGGGAGGTGCGCCGGGAACTGCGGGGCCGCTACCCCAAGCATCCCTGGCCGGAAGACGCCGCCAACGCCAGCCCCACCGCCCTGACCCACGCCCGGCAGGGCCAACGGTCCGCCAGACTGCGGTCCGTTCGGATGCAGGGATGAACGCCATGGCCTGCGACCCGGCGCGGCAGAGCCGGGGGCATCTCCACCGGCGGCTGCAGGCCTGAGCCGATGCCTGCACTCCGAGCCACCGGTGATCGAACCCTCACTGCCCCACCCGGCACCAATGGCCTGCCCCGCTACAGCGTCAGCGACCTGAATGCGGCGCTGGGCGGACTGATCGAACGGGGCTTCGCGCCGCGCTTTCTCCTGGAAGCCACCGTGAGCCGTCCCCAGCTCAAGAAAGGCCACCTCTGGATGACGCTGGTGGATGAGCAGGCCTCCATCTCAGCCGTGGTCTGGGCCTCCCAGCGCCAGAAACTCACCGTCGAACCCGCCGAAGGCGATGGCGTGGTGGTGGTGGGCAAGCTGAATTTCTGGGCCGCCAGGGCCTCGCTGTGCGTGCAGGTGCTCGATCTGAGGCCCAGCCTCAGCAGCGTGATGCGCCGATTCGAGCGGGTGTATGGCGAGCTGGTGGCGGAGGGGCTGTTCGAGGCAAGCCGCAAGCGGGCCCTGCCACAGGCGCCAGGCCGGATCGCCCTGCTCACCAGCGCACCGAGTTCGGCCCTGGCGGACATGCTGCGCACCGCGGCAGAGCGCTGGCCCGCCACCCGCGTGCTGGTGGTGCCCATCCCCGTGCAGGGTGCCGTGGAGGCCCAGATCTGTGGGGCCCTGCAAGGGCTGTTCAGCCGCTGCCGCAGCGAGGGCATCGAGGCTGTGGTGCTCGCCCGGGGCGGTGGCAGCCGGGAAGACCTCGCCGTGTTCGACGGCGCCGAGCTGGCACGCGTTCTGGCCCAGGCTCCGGTGCCTGTGGTGAGCGGCATCGGCCACGAAGACGACACCACCATCGCCGACCTGGTGGCGGACTACCGGGCCGCGACCCCCACCGCTGCCCTGGTGGCCCTCCTGCCCGAGCGTGAGGCCGTGCGCCACGGTCTGCAGCAGACCCGGCGCCACCTCATGCAGCTGGTGGCCCTGCGCCTGCAGTCCGAACGGCAGCAGCTCGGCCGGTTTCAGGAGCGGCTGCGTCAACTGCAGCCTCACGATCTGCTGCTGCAGCGGCGCCAGAGCCTGGAGCAGGCCCGAGCCCTGCTGCGTGCGCTCTCCCCGGAGCAGGTGCTGCAGCGCGGCTTCGCCCTGATCCGCTCCCCCGATGGCCAGGTGGTGCGCTCCGTCGCCGCCCTGCAGCCGGAGGGGTTGGTGAGCCTCGTGCTGGCCGACGGCCAGGCCGAAGCCCGGGTGCGCGAGATTCAGCCGGGACCAACCCGACCCTCGGCAGAGAGCTGACCATGCCCGGCAGTAGCAGCGGCGACGGTGATCGCGCACGGTCCAAGGCACGCAGGACCTCCGGCAGGGCGGCAGGTGAGCCCGGCGCCGCGGCGGAGCCCAGCACTCCGGCGGTGCACAAGGACAGTGCCCAGGCCAGGCGCACGGCGGCAGGGCTGAGCTACAACGAAGCACGCAGCGCGCTGGATCTGATCCTTGCCGAACTCCAGAGCAGCACGCTGCAGGTGGAGGAGATGGCTGCCCTGCACCGCCGAGCCCAGGCCTATGCCGAACGCTGCGAGCAGATCCTGGGGGAGGTGGAGCAGGAGATTCTGATCTGGGACCCCAGCACCGAAACCGATCCCGTTCCGTACACCCCATGACCCCCCCCGAGCCCCCCGCCGCCAGCGTTCCGCCTCCCACGCCCTGGCTGCGCTGGGTCTACCTGGTGCTGGCCATCGCCGGAGCCGTGCTGCCCTGGCTTGCCAACCTGGCCTACATCAAGGAGTACGGCGGCAGTTTCGATCTCGTCCAGTTCATCCAGCTGGCCAACGTCAATCCGGCGGCGGCATCCCTGTCCCGCGATCTGGCCATTGGATCCACAGCAGTGGTGATCTGGATGGTGCACGAGGCCCGCCGGCTGCAGGTTCGCGGGCTTGCCATCGTGTTGCTCACCTGTGTCACGGTGGCGTTCGCCTGTGGCGCGCCGCTGTTCCTGTATCTGCGCGAGCGGCGGCTCGCTGAGCTGGCGCGCTCGTGAGCCACTCCCGATCCGATGCTGCCGTCGTCAGTTCCCTGGGTCGCCAGTTCTCGGTGTCGTCAGTTCTCGTCGTCGATGGCCTGGGACGACACCACTTCCACGTCAATGGTGGCTGACGACGCCTTGACGTTGCGGGCTTCCTGATCCACCTCACGACCACCGAAGACCTGGGTTTCGTCTCCCGGCGAGGCAGAGTCCTGGCCGAGGGCAGTGCCACAGGCCGGACACACCTCGGCGCCCACGCTCATGAAACCGCAAGCCGGGCAGACGGTGAGCCGACGCCGCAGAACCTGCCAGGCGATCAGGCCGAGGCCCCCCAGCAGCAGCGGCAGAAGCAACAGGGTGAGGGTGATGCCGCCCACCACATCCAGCAACACCCGTCCGGCGGGAGAGGGGGCCAGCAGCAGCAACCCCAGCAGTGCAAGCCACACCCATGGGATCTGCCTCTGCATAACGATGCGGGTACGTCGGTGAGGTGGTTGGAGGGGGGGGGGGAGCGGACGTCCCACCGCCTCCATCCTGGCCCGCCGCTGCCTCTCCCGGGCCAGTCCGCTGGCGTCCCCTCCGGGTGGCCCGCTCAGGATCGAGGATCCACCGGCGCCCTGCCGGGTCGGCTCAACACCACGCTGAGGCACTGGGAGTAGTAGATCAGCACGCCGATCATCCAGACCCACAGGCCGAAGACCAACACCCCCCCCACCAGCCCGTAGGCCTGGAAACGCACCCCCAGCACCACCAGCACACGGCCCAGCAGCAGGTTCAGGAGGGTGAAAGCCGAAGCGAGGAAGGCCGCTCCAGGAAGCAGATTGCGCCAGGAGACCCGCCGCGAGGGCAGCATCCAGAGCAGCAACAGGGCAGCCAGCAGGCTGAACCCCAGGGTGGAGAGCAGGTCCAAACCCGAACTGAAAGGACGCTGGAGGTCGAGGACCCGCGGGAAAATCCTGGGGAACAGCTCCACCAGCGCCGGAGAGCCCGGCAACCGCCAGCTGGTGGCCACACGGTCCAGCACAATCACGAGGGCCATCAGAGCCATCAGGCCCAGGGCTTTGAGCCGCAAGCGGCAGTAGCGCAGCACCAGCTGCAGCCAGGGAAGCCCTTCAAGTCCGAACGGCCTGTCCCACCACAGGCGATCCGCCCCGCGTTGCAGCGTCAGGTAGGCATTGCTGGCGGTGAGCACCAGCACGAGCACGCCGAGCAGCCCAGCGCCCACACCCTGGCGCAGGAAAGCATTCAGACCGGCTGTGACCGCAGGCATGGCGGAACCGGGCAGCACCTGCCGAGCTCCGCTCAGCACCCGCTCCACCAATCCTTCATCCTGGCCCAGGACCCTGGCGGCCAGGGAGAGGGCGATCAGCACAATCGGGAACAGCGACTGCATCGCGTGGTAAGCGAAAGCGGCGCTGAGATCCACACAGTCATGCCGAAACCAGAGTTTCGAGGCCTGGAGGAACACCTGCCACGGGCGCAGCAGCCGGTGCGATCGGTTCTGCCGCAGATCAGCTTCGCCCACTCCACCACTCCAGCAGTTCAGTACTCCAGACCCGCCCCGCCTCCGGGGTCCGGGCCACAAACCAAGCCACAAAAAAAGCCACCCGCAGGTGGCTTCCGGCCTGCCTCACGCAGGACCTTCTTCTTTGGAGCAGCAATAGTTTTACCTGGCATCGACCTATTTTCTCAGGGGGCTACCCCCCAAATATCGTCGGCGCTGCAGCGTTTCACAACCGAGTTCGAGATGGATCGGTGTGGTTCCACTGCGCCATGGACACCAGGATAGTCGTCGCGCTCCCAGGTGAACCCTGAGAACTGCATAGGTTAGATCCTGATCACCTGCCCCACCTGACTCCCCTCTGCAGGGGCACCAGGCCTGGCTGTGATCAACATCCTCTGGAATCAAGCACAAGAGCTCGAGTTGATGGTCAAGCCCTCGGTCTATTAGTACTCCTCCGCTTCACACATTACTGCGCTTCCACGTAGAGCCTATCAACGGGTGTTCTTCCCGTGACCTTACTGGCTTATGCCATGGGAATACTCATCTTGAGGTGGGCTTCCCACTTAGATGCTTTCAGCGGTTATCCTCTCCGCACATGGCTACCCAGCGTTTACCGTTGGCACGATAACTGGCACACCAGAGGTGCGTTCCTCCCGGTCCTCTCGTACTAGGGAGAAATCCTCTCAATATTCCTGCGCGTGCACCGGATATGGACCGAACTGTCTCACGACGTTCTGAACCCAGCTCGCGTACCGCTTTAATGGGCGAACAGCCCAACCCTTGGGACCGACTTCAGCCCCAGGTTGCGATGAGCCGACATCGAGGTGCCAAACCTCCCCGTCGATGTGAACTCTTGGGGGAGATCAGCCTGTTATCCCTAGAGTAACTTTTATCCGTTGAGCGACGGCCCTTCCACTCAGAACCGTCGGATCACTAAAGCCGAGTTTCCTCCCTGTTCGACTTGTAGGTCTCACAGTCAAGCCTGCTTCTGCTTTTACACTCGTCGGCTGATTTCCAACCAGCCTGAGCAGACCTTTGCGCGCCTCCGTTACCTTTTAGGAGGCGACCGCCCCAGTCAAACTGCCCACCTGATACTGTCCAGCACCCGGATAACGGGTTGCTGTTAGAACTCTAGCTCGGAAAGAGTGGTATCTCACCAGTGGCTCACCATCACCCGCAAGCAATGGTTCATAGCCTCCCACCTATCCTGCGCATTCCGAGCCCGAGCACAATACCAAGCTACAGTAAAGCTTCATAGGGTCTTTCTGTCCGGGTGCACGTAGTCCGCATCTTCACAGACAATTCTATTTCGCCGAGCCTCTCTCCGAGACAGCGCCCAGATCGTTACGCCTTTCGTGCGGGTCGGAACTTACCCGACAAGGAATTTCGCTACCTTAGGACCGTTATAGTTACGGCCGCCGTTCACCGGGGCTTCAGTCGCCAGCTTCGCTTTCGCTGACCGGCTTCCTTAACCTTCCGGCACTGGGCAGGCGTCAGCCCCCATACATCGTCTTGCGACTTAGCGGAGACCTGTGTTTTTGGTAAACAGTCGCCTGGGCCTCTTCACTGCGACCACCTCGCGGTGGCACCCCTTCTCCCGAAGTTACGGGGCCATTTTGCCGAGTTCCTTAGAGAGAGTTACCTCGCGCCCCTCGGTATTCTCTACCACCCCACCTGTGTCGGTTTCGGGTACAGGCCATCATGCCTTAACGGGTATAGGGCTTTTCTTGGAAGCTTGACATCATCCACTTCGCGGCCGTAGCCGCTCGTACTCACGCCTCAGCTCAGGACGTTTTCGCCGTCCCTCAACACCTCGAACGCTTGAACCAGTAACCAACGTCTGGCTGGACTAGCCTTCTCCGTCCCCCTTCCCAAAACATGACAGGTACAGGAATGTTGACCTGTTGTCCATCGACTACGCCTTTCGGCCTCGCCTTAGGTCCTGACTAACCCTCCGCGGACGAGCCTGCCGGAGGAACCCTTAGGGTTTCGGGGCATGGGATTCTCACCCATGTTTTCGCTACTCAAGCCGACATTCTCACTTCCATGCAGTCCACGCCCGCTTACGCTAACGCTTCACCCCACATGGAACGCTCCCCTACCATTCACATGTTCCTAAGAACATTTAAATCCGCAGCTTCGGTACAATGCTTAGCCCCGTTCATTTTCGGCGCAGGATCGCTCGACCAGTGAGCTATTACGCACTCCTTTGAGGATGGCTGCTTCTAGGCAAACCTCCTGGTTGTCTGGGCAATCCCACCTCCTTTATCACTCAGCATTGATTTGGGGACCTTAGCTGGCGGTCTGGGCTGTTTCCCTTTCGACCATGGAGCTTATCCCCCACAGTCTGACTGCCTCGCTTCACACAGGGTATTCAGAGTTCGTCTCGATTTGGTACCGCTCTCGCAGCCCGCACCGAAACGGTGGCTTTACCCCCCTGCTGGAGCACGAGACGCTACGCCTCAACGTATTTCGGGGAGAACCAGCTAGCTCCGGGTTCGATTGGCATTTCACCCCTAACCACAGCTCATCCGCTGATTTTTCAACATCAGTCGGTTCGGACCTCCACTTGGTATCACCCAAGCTTCATCCTGGCCATGGTTAGATCACCCGGGTTCGGGTCTATAAACACTGACGATCGCCCTATTCAGACTCGCTTTCGCTATGGCTCCACCATTCCCGGTTTAACCTGCCAGTGCCTATAAGTCGCCGGCTCATTCTTCAACAGGCACACGGTCACCCGATCAGTCGGGCTCCCATTGCTTGTAAGCTCACGGTTTCATGTTCTATTTCACTCCCCTCCCGGGGTTCTTTTCACCTTTCCCTCGCGGTACTGTTGCGCTATCGGTCACACAGGAGTACTTAGCCTTACGAGGTGGTCCTCGCGGATTCACACGGAATTTCACGTGCTCCGTGCTACTCGGGATACAGCTAGCTCAGTTCGATTTTCGGTTACGGGGCTTTCACCCTCTGTGGCGCGCCATTCAAACGCTTCTCCTAATCTCCCTGATACACGTTGCTGTCCCACAACCCCGATGCTCGAAAGCATCGGTTTAGGCTTGTCCCCGTTCGCTCGCCGCTACTGAGGGAGTCGTTTTTACTTTCCTTTCCTCCAGCTACTAAGATGTTTCAGTTCGCTGGGTTGGCTCGCACCGCCCTATGGATTCAGGCGGCCGTTCTAGGGGTTGCCCCATTCGGAAATTCCCGGATCAAAGCGTGTTTCCAGCTCCCCGAGACTTATCGCAGGTAACCACGTCCTTCATCGCCTCTGTGTGCCAAGGTATCCACCGTGAGCCCTTTGTAGCTTGACCATTTAAACTCCCAGTGCTTCAGGTTGTTGACACCTATTCTCTCACCATTCCATTCACACGCTCAGGCAACAGCTTCCATCACCCTCATCGGATGATCGTTGCCACTGCCCTCACGCGTTCGCTGGAATGCTGGATCAGACTCTCCCCTCCTCGGCGGAAGGCAAAAGAACACTGAAAGCTCTCGGCTCTTGTCTCCATAGAATTGCCGATTCCCGCACGCTCTTGGTACTGGCTCATCGCCAATCCCTCCAGCGCAGGAAATCAAGCCTCCATGAGATGCTTTCTTTCCAGACTCACCTATGCAGTTGTCAAGGTTCTGCTGTCTTCTCTCTGTCAACTCACGCTCACAGAGTGAATCCAGCATCGGCTCAATCGTTGATCACCGTTGATGATCAGGAATGAGCAGAGGCTGAACTCCGCAGCTATCATCCGCAGCCATCAAAATCTCTCTTGATGCTGCTGAAACCTACCGTCTGTCTGGTCACCTCCTCACGCCTTGCTTCCTGGCGATCGGGTTTCTGGCTTTCGGGGTGTCCCGCCTGCATTCCGGCTCGGCAGCAACATCATCGTGCTCCCTTGCCTTCCCGCGCTGCGTCAGTGGAGGTTAGCGGACTCGAACCGCTGACATCCTGCTTGCAAAGCAGGCGCTCTACCAACTGAGCTAAACCCCCAGCCGGCAAGTCCTGCCTGCTGGGCAGGCGGCGAATGGGCCATCCTGGACTTGAACCAGGGACCTCACCCTTATCAGGGGTGCGCTCTAACCACCTGAGCTAATGGCCCAGGAAGGAATCTCCCGCAACACGTCTTCCTCCAAGAGATTGTCCTCTCGGACCCTCTCCTCTCGCAAGCCACGGTCTGGGAGCTCGTGGGGTGACCTAGACAACGTTTAGGAACTGAAAAAGATCGCACAGCCTCACCAAATCCAGCACCGTCACAGCTTGACCCTCGCGGATCTCCCTGCTTCAGCCTTGCTTCAGTTCGCTGACTCTCTCCTTGAGGTACCGATCGACCTTCGAGATGACAGGACCGTGGCCTGAGACAATTGGGCCCTTCAGACTTTCGTCCTCGTGGCGCTCAGACATCACAATCAGTTGTGTCTCCCTGTTAGGAGGTGATCCAGCCGCACCTTCCGGTACGGCTACCTTGTTACGACTTCACCCCAGTCATCAGCCCCACCTTCGGCGTCCTCCTCCACAAGGGTTGGAGTAACGACTTCGGGCGTGGCCAACTTCCATGGTGTGACGGGCGGTGTGTACAAGGCCCGGGAACGTATTCACCGCAGTATGCTGACCTGCGATTACTAGCGATTCCTCCTTCACGTAGGCGAGTTGCAGCCTACGATCTGAACTGAGCCACGGTTTATGGGATTTGCTAGCTCTCGCGAGTTTGCTGCCCTTTGTCCGTAGCATTGTAGTACGTGTGTAGCCCAGGATGTAAGGGGCATGATGACTTGACGTCATCCACACCTTCCTCCGGTTTATCACCGGCGGTCTCTCTAGAGTGCCCAACTTAATGCTGGCAACTAAAGACGTGGGTTGCGCTCGTTGCGGGACTTAACCCAACATCTCACGACACGAGCTGACGACAGCCATGCACCACCTGTCTCTGCGCTCCCGAAGGCACTCCCCGATTTCTCAGGGATTCGCAGGATGTCAAACCCTGGTAAGGTTCTTCGCGTTGCATCGAATTAAACCACATACTCCACCGCTTGTGCGGGCCCCCGTCAATTCCTTTGAGTTTCACACTTGCGTGCGTACTCCCCAGGCGGAACACTTAACGCGTTGGCTACGACACCGAGGGGGTCGATTCCCCCGACACCTAGTGTTCATCGTTTACGGCCAGGACTACAGGGGTATCTAATCCCTTTCGCTCCCCTGGCTTTCGTCCATGAGCGTCAGTTATGGCCCAGCAGAGCGCCTTCGCCACTGGTGTTCTTCCCGATATCTACGCATTTCACCGCTACACCGGGAATTCCCTCTGCCCCTACCACACTCTAGTCTTGTAGTTTCCATTGCTTAAATGGAGTTGAGCTCCACGCTTTAACAACAGACTTTCAAGACCGCCTGCGGACGCTTTACGCCCAATAATTCCGGATAACGCTTGCCACTCCCGTATTACCGCGGCTGCTGGCACGGAATTAGCCGTGGCTTATTCCTCAAGTACCGTCAGATCTTCTTCCTTGAGAAAAGAGGTTTACAGCCCAGAGGCCTTCATCCCTCACGCGGCGTTGCTCCGTCAGGCTTTCGCCCATTGCGGAAAATTCCCCACTGCTGCCTCCCGTAGGAGTCTGGGCCGTGTCTCAGTCCCAGTGTGGCTGATCATCCTCTCAGACCAGCTACTGATCGATGCCTTGGTAGGCTCTTACCCCACCAACTAGCTAATCAGACGCGAGCTCATCCTCAGGCGAAAACTCATTTCACCTCGCGGCATATGGGGTATTAGCGGCCGTTTCCAGCCGTTATCCCCCTCCTGAGGGCAGATTCTCACGCGTTACTCACCCGTCCGCCACTCACCCGAAGGTGCGTTCGACTTGCATGTGTTAAGCACGCCGCCAGCGTTCATCCTGAGCCAGGATCAAACTCTCCGTTGTAGTCCGGTCCTCTTGAACCAGTCACCTCACCAGATGCCTCGCGGCACCCAGTCAAGCCCTGGCCCTCAACTCGGCTTGCTCACTCCCAAGCTCGGCACTGGCGTACCAAACTCAGTCGTCGCCCCATTGTCTTCACAATGGTTTCAAAGAGTGCACGCTCGTCCCTCAACTCAGGCCTCACCACAAGAATTCCCATTCCCATGGCTCCTCCGTCATCTCAGGCTTCCCGTGGCTTTCCCAGATCTCAGATCCGGTTCGCTTCCAGCTTCAGCAGACGCTTTGCATGCTCCCTCGCTTCGTGATCAAGCTCGGCAGCACTCGCCCGCTCTCGCCGGTCGCTGTGTTCTTTTGACGGGACCTCACACCCCCACTGCTCGTTCGTCACCCTCCCGCAGCTCACTCCCACCCGTTGCACCCAGACCCTCAAGGTCCAGGCTCTTCAGCCAGCAGCTCACTCCAGGACCATGACGCAGTGGAAGCGTCAGTTCCTAAACGTTTCGGTTGTCCAGGTTCCTCCACCTCCACACCAGTCACCCCGGTGCTCTCGGTGGACGCTGCCTCGCGGTTCCCCGCTCCGGCAACTCAGAAAACTTACATCACCGGGGGGCTCCTGCCTTGCGGCCCTCGCTTCCCCTCCGTAAGCCCGCTAACCCCGCAGCTCTCGCTCCTGGGGCGCAGTCCAAAACTGTAGCACCCTCCCCTCAGCCGGGGTCAACCATCTCCTGCCCGCCCAGCTGCAGCAGTGCCTCACCCCAGGGCATGAAGCGCGCCAGCGTCTCGGCACGATCCGCCGCCAGAACCGGATAGTCGGCCGTGGCCTGGTCGCTGCCCGGCTCCAGCTGCTCCGGACTGCGCAGCAGCCAGCGCACCGAGCAGTGCAGTTCCGTGAGCACCAGCCAGGCGGCCGCCAGATCCCAGATCTTGGGCGTGGCCTCGAGGGCCGCCACCGTCTGCCCCATGGCCACGCTCACCAGATTGAGGCTGGCCACGCCCAGGAGCCGGATCTTGCCGGGAAAGCGCTGGCGGGGCAGTCGCTGCAGCACTCCGATCGAGCGGCTGCAGAGGGAGGCGCAGCCCGCCGGGTGGCTCTGCAGGGAGGGGGGATGCAGCGGTTTGCCATTGCGCCAGGCCCCCTGCCCCCGCACCGCCACGATGCGCTGCCGCAGGGGAGGCACGTCCAGCACGGCCAGCACAGGGCGTCCCCCCTCGAAGCGGGCCAGCGAGATGGCCCAGTAGGGAATCCCCGCCGCGAAGTTCGTGGTGCCATCCAGGGGATCCACCACCCAGAAGGCCTCGGTGAGGGGAACGCGCTTGTCGCCTTCCTCACTGAGAACCCCTTCGCCGGGGTAGAGCTCCGCCAGCCCCTGCACCAGGGTGCTGTCACTCCAGCGGTCACAGGCGGTGATGAGGCTCCCATCCGCCTTGACATCGGAGACGGCATGGCCGAAATCAGCCCGCTGCCGTTCCGCCACCCGATCGAGCAACGCCACCAGGCCTGGATCCAGGGCAGAGCGCGTGGGGGTTGTGGTCATCCAATCTCGAGGGCAAGGACCTTGCTGAGACTTCTCCCCGTATCCTCCCTGAACTGGCGCAGATTGACGCGGCTCAGCACCGCAAGCGCCACAAGGGCCACGAGCGCTTCAACCCCGAGCACCAGCGCGTAGGGGGGAAAAGGCCCGGGGGGGAGGGGGAAGAGCTGCTGCAACCAACGGCCCAGATCCAGGAGTCCGCCCCCGATCACCTTGCCCAGGGCCCGGGACATCGCCTGGGCCAGCCCCCAGACCCCGACGAAGGTGCCGGCGGCTTCCGGCAGGGTGAGATCGAGCATCAGCACCAGCGCGCTGTTGGTGCCGATGCCGGCGGCCAGGCCGAAGAGCACCATCACAATTCGCAGCAGGGGGATCTGGGCCACCATCCCGCTCACCAGCAGCAGCAGCAGGCTGGCCAGGATGAGCTGACAGCCCAGCCGCGCCGTGGCGAGCTTGCCGAGCCGGGGCACGATCCAGAGGCCCGCCAGCAGCAGTCCCGCCAGGGTGCCGATGCCCCACAGGGCATTCAGGGACGCCGTGGCGGCGATCGGCATGCCGAACACGTCGGCGCCGTAGCTCTCGAGGATCGGGTCCTGCAGAAACAGCGCCAGCGTGAACAGCACCAGAAAGAGGAAAAACACCAGCACCTGGCGGCTCGAGGTGACCAGGGCCCAGGACTGCCGCAGGGTGATGGCGTCGTCGCGGGAGCTGGCCTGGCTGCGGCCGCTGCTGCGGCGGGCCGGCGGCTCCATGCCCAGGGTGGCCACCAGCGTGAGCAGCAGCACCACAGCCGCCACCCGCAGCATGAAGCCGAGCAGCGCAGGCTCGAGCAGGGCCGGATCCCGCACCCCATCCAGACTGCGCAGGCCGATGGCGATGCTGATGGCCCCCACCACGATCCCCACGGTGAGCAGGCACCAGATGATCCCCACCGCCCTGGGCCGCTCCTGCTCGGTGGTGCGATCGATCACCAGGGCCAGGTAGGGCGTGGAGGCCAGCGAAATCGCCAGGCCATAGGCGGCGAACAGCCCGCACAGGGCGAGAACCCCACCGGCCAGCCGGGAGGAATCATCGGCCTGCAGCAAGGCGGCCACCTGGAAGATCAGGGGGATGGAGAGCACCGCCAGGCCGCAGAAGGCCAGACTGCCCAGCCAGATGTAGGGCAGCCGGTGGCGGCCGGCCAGGGGATAGCCATCCGACACCTGCCCCACCAGCACCCTGGCTGGGGCCACGAACTGCTCAAAGGCCAGGGCGCCTCCCACCCACAGGGCAGGAAACCCCAGCTCGCTGATCATCACGCGGTTGAGCATGCCGGCGAAGATCACGGCCAGGCAGCCCAGGCAACCCTGGAACAAGCCGAGCCGCAGGGTGCCGGCCAGGCCCAGTGAGCCGGTCTGGGCAAGCTGGGGGCGGTCGCTGGCCACCCTCAGACGGGTCCCGGATTGGAGGCCTGGCAGGCCGGCAGCAGCGGCGTGGGCTCAACCGGAATGTCCGCTGCGGGTTCCGGCTTGATCGGCGACAACGCCTGGGCGGGGCAGGTGGTGATCTGGTCGAGCCCGGTCCTGCGGCGCAGCTCCGCCAGGTTCACGTTGTATTCGGTGATGGCCTGGGCGTAGCGCACCTCCGCCTGGGTGAGGTCGCGCTGGTTGTCCACCACTTCCCGCTGGGTGGTGACGCCGGCCTGGAAGCGCAGGCGGGCGAGGCGCAGAGACTCCCGGGCCGAGATCACTTCCCGGGCCGTGGTGGTGATGTTGCGGTTGTTCTTGTCGAGGTTGTAGAAGCTCTCCTCCACTTCCCGGCGGATGGAATCCCGGCGCTCAGCGAAGCGGAAGGTGTTCTCCTGGGCCCGCTGGCGGCTCTGGCGAGCCTGGGCCGAGGAGGCGCCTCCGTCAAAGAGACTCCACCGCAGACTCAGACCCACCGAGGTGTCGTAGGAGCTGCCGGAGCTGATCCCCCCACCTCCAGAGCCTGCATTGGCGTTGAACCAATCGCTCTGGAAGCCGGCGAAGACGTTGAGGAAGGGCTGGGTTTCGCCGAGGGCGATGTTGGCCTGGCTGTTGGCGATCGAGACATCGAGCAGCACCTGATCCAATTCCTCCCTGAACGCATAGGCGGCCACGATGCTCTCCTGGAGGGAGGGCTGCCACACCCCCAGCACCCGGGAGGGGTCCGCAGCTGTGGGGGTCACGTTCTGGGGCAGGTCCAGCAGGGAGGCGAGGGACCGGCGGGCGATCGACTGCTGCGCCAGGGCCGTGGTGAGCAGCTGCTGATCACGGGCCAGCTGGGTCTCGGCCTCCAATACCTCCAGCCGGGTGGCCACGCCAGCCTGGAAGCGGGCCCGCGAATCCCGCAGGCTCACCAGGGAGGCCCGCACCGACTGCTGGCCGATGCGCACCTGATCATCGGTCTCCTGCAGGGAGAAGTAGGCCTGGGCAGCCTGCAGGCGCAGATCCCTCAGGGCGATCACGTACTGATACTTCGCCCGCTCGAACTGGTCCCGGGCGGCGGCGATGGTGGGGTTGCGCTGGGGGTTGATCAGCGCCCACTGGGCCGTGATCGCCACGCCTGCCGCCCAGCGATCCTGGTTGCTCACCTGGGTTCCGCCTCCCGCCAGGTTGCTGCGCTGCTGCCCGGTCGTGTAGGTGGGCAGCGCGTTGGCGTCGAGGTTGAGGTTGGGATACCAGAGAGCGATCTGGGCACGCAGGTTGCTCTGGGCCTGATCCACCTGGCTGGCGATGGCCTTGAGGTTGGGGTTGTTGACCTCGGCCAGGTTCTCCACCTGCTGCAGGCTCAGCGGACGCAGCTCCTCGATCACCACCTGCTCCGGCTTGGTCGGCAGGGCGAGGGAGTCGGGCGCGGGGAGATCCTCGACCGCGGGTTGCAGTTCATTGGCGGCCGGAGCGACCAGCTCGGGCTTGACCCGCGGACGGGTTCCCTTCACGTCCGGCGCGAAGGGGAGGGCCTGTTTGGGCGGCTCCGCCGCGGTGGCCTCAGGATCAGCCCCGCCGGCTGGGGAAGGCGGTTCGGCCTGGGCCAGACGGGTGGGGGCTTTGGATCCGGTGTGCTTCACGGCAGCGGCTGAACCCGCGGACGGGTGGCCTGCAATCGCTTCGGCCCAGGCCGGGTCCGCGCCCAGAGGGAGCCCCAGAATTCCGAGCAGCGTGAGTCGGAATGCGAGATGAGCCACGCTGAAATCCCTACGGATATGGGCGGAGTTTAAGGATCCCGATCCGGAGTGCCGACGCAGAGGGTCACCAGGTCGGCCGCACTCCCCAACAGAGCAACGGGCACGGGCAGAGCCGACTGCAGCTGCTCCAGGGTCATGTCATCCAGGAACACCGGCTCCCCCTGCCGCAGCATCACCGCCGGCAGCAGCAGGGCCTCACCGAGATCCTGGCCGCGCAGACCGTGCAGCAGGTCGGAACCGGTGAGCAGCCCCGTCACCACATGCTCCTGGCCCCAGTAGGGACTGGGCAGGCCGTGGAGCACCAGCTCGAGGCCCTCCACGGCATTGAGGCGCTCCACCACCGGCTCCAGCGCTTCCGCCACCAGCCTGCCCACCACCCAGCTGCGGCGGCGGGGTGGGTCCAGCCGCTCCGGCAGGGAGGTGGTGGCCCGGTCCAGCTCTTCGAGGAAGGCCCGGATGCTGCCCACGCCGTTCTCCTGCTGGGGGAGGTCTTCGTACTGGCCCCGCGGAGGCAGAGGCAGCCCTGCCACCAGATACCACTCATCGGACAGCCAGGCGAAGCGGCTGCCCAGATCAGCCCTGAAGCGCTCCTGCAGGGCCTCCACCTGGGCCACGACGCGGCGGGCACAGGCCCGGTCCACCGGCCGGAGGGCATCGCCATCGGGCCGGAAGCGGGTGAGCCCCACCGGCACCACCGCAGCGGAGAGCACAGCCGGCCACGGGCCGCCGCCGAAGCCGGCCAGGTCGGTGAGGGTGCGCTCCAGGGCGGCCCCGTCGTTGAGGCCCGGACACACCACCACCTGGGCGTGGATCTGCAGATCGCGGGCATCGAACCAGCGCAGCTGCTCCAGGAGCTGGCCGGCCCGTGGATTCACTAGCAGCCGGCTGCGCAGCTCCGGATCGGTGGCATGCACCGACACGAAGAGCGGCGAGAGGCGCTGCTCCTCGATCCGTTGCCAGTCGGCGGCGGTGAGGTTGGTGAGGGTGAGGTAGGAGCCGTAGAGAAAGCTCAGGCGGTAGTCGTCGTCCTTGAGGTAGAGACTGCGGCGCCGGCCCGGCGGCTGCTGGTCGATGAAGCAGAAGGGGCAGGCGTTGTTGCACTGGCGCAGACCATCGAACAGCGCCTCGGTGAAGGCCAGCCCCAGGCCCTCATCCAGGTCTTTCTCCAGCTCCACGGTGTGGAGCGCACCGCCGGAATCCTCCACCTCCAGCACCAGGTCCTCTTCCCCCACCAGAAACTGGAGGTCGATCAGGTCGCGGGGGCGGCGGCCATTGATGCTCAGCAGCCGGTCACCCGGCTCGAAGCCCAGCTCGGCCCCGATGGATCCCGGCTCCACGCTGGCCACCACCGCCGGCTGGGGCAGGCGCAGGGGCTGGCCATCAGGAGCGGCGAGGGCGATGCCGGCGGATGGTTCCTTCCACATGGCTGCCGGGGATCAGGGTGCCGCTGTCACGGAACCACTGTGGCGCGCAGCCAACCGAGGATGGCCATACCGAAGATCAGCCGGTAGGCCACGAACACCCAGGTGCTGTGGCGCTGCAGGTAGCGGAGCAGCCAGGCGATCGCGGCCCAGGAGACCACGGCCGCCGAAGCGATGCCCACCAGCATCGGGATCACGCCGCCGCCCGAGGGTGCCGCCAGGGCATCCTTGAGCTGGGCCACGCCCGCCAGGGTGATGGCCGGGATGCCGAGCAGGAAGGAGAAGCGGGCGGCATCGGCCCGCTCCCAGCCGTCGAAGAGGGCGGCGGTGAGCGTGCTGCCCGATCGCGACACCCCGGGCACCAGGGCCAGCATCTGGGCCAGCCCCACCACCACGCCGTCCCAGGGGCGGACGGCGGGCAATTCCCGCCGCCGATGGCCCAGCACCTCGGCCAGGGCCAGCAGCAGCGCCATCACCATGGACACGATGGCGATGGCCGTGAGGCTGCGCAGCGGCGAGTTGTCGTAGTCCGGCACCCAGAGCTTGATCGCCAGACCCGCCACCACGATCGGCACCGTGCCGAGGGCGATCGCCACCCCCAGCCGGGCGGCGGGATCGCTCCAGCGGCCATGGCGGCAGGCCCGCGCCACCCCCCGGAACACGCTGGCCAGGTCGCGGCGGAAGTAGGCCACCACCGCGGCGATGCTGCCCAGCTGGATCACCGCGGTGACGGCCACGCCGGGATCCCCCCAGCCCAGCAGCACCGGCACCACCTTGAGGTGCGCCGTGCTGCTGATCGGCAGGAATTCGGTGAGACCCTGCACCACCCCCAGGATCAGGGCCCGCCAGCAGGCTTCCCAGAGGCCGGGATCGCCGATCACACCAGCGGACTGCATCAGCGAGACCACGTCATGGGGAGACCCTATGGCCAGGCGGCCACCATCCACCCCTTAAGGTTGGACAACTTTCTTCACAACCCAGGTGATCGGGGCCCGACCCAGCGCACTGCTTGCACCTCCGCCCCCCCTGGTTCAGGCTGCGCGCCCTGCGGCGGCACCGATCCGGCCCGTGGCTCCTCCCCTGGGGGCCCAGCCGAGGGTCCTGGTGGTGAGCAGCGCCCTGCTGGTCACCCTTCCGGTGTTCCTGCAGGCCCCCTGGGTGCGCCTGTCTCCGGCCAGCGCCACCGTGTTCACGGCCGTTCTGGTGGCGGTGGGGGTGGTGCTCGCCGACAGCCCGGAGCCCCAACGCCAGCGGCTCGGGAGCCTGCTGGTGGGGTTCGCCGGCAGCTGGCTGGCCGGCTCGCTGTTCTGGGGCTGGGCCCGTCTGCATCCCCTCTGGCACCTGCCGATCGAGGCCTTTGCCCTGCCGCTGGCCCTGGCCGGTCTCGGGGGACGCTGGCGGCTGGGCTGCGGCTTCTACCTGGGATCCCTGCTCGGCACCGCCGCCACCGACGCCGCCATCGCCGCCACCGGGCTGATGCCCTTCTGGCCCCAGGCCCTGGCCGCGGCCCCGGGCCAGGCCGGCCGGATCCTGCAGGGGGCCGGTCTGCGGGTGCTTGAACCCTCCAGCCTTCTGGTGGTGGCCGGCGCCGCGGCGCTGCTGCTGCTGCTGAGCCGCTGGCTCTGGCAACGGGGCGAGGTGGGCCGCGTGGCCAGTGCGGCGCTCTCCACCACCCTGGCGGTGGATGGGATCTTCCTGCTGGCTGCCCTGCTCGCGCCGCGCCTGAGCGGCCTGATCTGAAGATCTGCAAAAGCCTGCTGGGCCGAGAGGGCTGGAGCAGATCCGCTTCTGTAGCGTTGGCGGTCGGTGGCCCGGCCACCGCTGTTTCCTGTCCTTCTCCGGAGTGTGCTCGTGATGAAACGGCTGGTTGCCTGGCTGATGAACGGTCTTGTGCTGGCCGGCCTCCTGGCCACCCTCCTGCTGCCCCCGGCGGCGTCGGCGGAGCAGCTGCGCAACCTGGCCGACGACAAGATCGCCGAGCGGGGCGACAAGGTGGATCTCAACAACAGCTCCGTGCGCCGTTTCCAGAGCTACCCGGGGATGTACCCCACCCTGGCCGGCAAGATCGTGCTCGGTGGTCCCTACGAGAACGTGGACGACGTTCTCAACCTGGACCTGACGGATCGCCAGAAGGAACTGTTCAACAAGTACAAGGACAACTTCACCGTCACCCCTCCGGCCATCGCCCTCAACGAGGGCTTCGACCGCATCAATGACGGCCAGTACCGCTGAGCCCCCTCCCTAAGCTTCCAGCACCGTTGAAAGCCGTCGGGGCCTTCCGGCGGCTTTTTTCATGCCGGCAGGATCCGGAAGCCCGCTGCAGCGATGGCGCACTCTGACTGGGATGTGGTGGTGGTCGGCGGCGGTGCCGCCGGGCTCATGGCCTGCCTGGAGCTGCCGGCCCAGCTGAAGGTGCTGCTGCTGAACAAGGAGCGAACCCCCCGGTCCGCCAGCCGCTGGGCCCAGGGCGGCATCGCCGCGGTGACCCATCCCGACGACAGCTTCGCCAGCCATCGCGATGACACCCTGGCGGCGGGAGATGGCCTCTGCGATCGCCCGGCGGTGGACCTTCTGGTGCATGAGGCGCCCCGGTGCGTGGAGCGCCTGCTGGAGCTCGGCATGGCCTTCGACAGAAGCGGCCAGAGCCTCAGCACCACCCTGGAGGCGGCCCACAGCCACCGGCGGGTGCTGCACGCCCAGGACCGCACCGGGGGAGCCCTGGTGGATGCGCTCGAGCGGGAGGTGCGCTGCCGCCCCGGCCTGGAGCAGCGCCAGGGCGTGGTGGCCCTGCAGCTGTGGGTGGAAGCGGGACGCTGCCGCGGCCTGCAGGTGCTGGAGCAGGGATGCATCCACTGGCTGGCGGCCCGGGCGGTGGTGCTGGCCACTGGAGGAGGCGGGCACCTGTTCGCCCACACCACCAACCCGGTGCAGTCGAGCGGCGACGGTCTGGCGATGGCCTGGCAGGCCGGCGCCCAGGTGCGCGACCTGGAATTCGTTCAGTTCCATCCCACTGCCCTGATGCTCCCCGGAGCCCCCCACTTCCTGATTTCGGAGGCGGTGCGCGGGGAGGGGGCCCGGCTGATCGATGCGCACGGCACCAGCCCGGTGGCGGAGCTGGCCGGCGGCGATCTGGCCCCCCGGGACCAGGTGAGCCGGGCCCTGGCCCGCAGGATGCAGGAGCAGGGGGTGGACCACCTGTGGCTGGATCTGCGCCCGATCGGGGCCGAGCACCTCCAGCGCCAGTTCCCCACCATCCTGGGCCGTTGCCGCGAACTCGGCCTCGAGCCCACGGCCGCCCCTCTGCCGGTGGCTCCCGCCGCCCACTACTGGATGGGCGGGGTCCGCACCGACCTGAAGGCCGGCACCACGGTGCCGGGCCTCTACGCGGTGGGGGAGCTGGCCTGCACAGGCGTGCATGGCGCCAACCGGCTGGCCAGCAACTCCCTGATGGAGTGCCTGGTGTTCGCCAGGCAGCTGCGCCACATCCAGCTGGAGTCTGGCGCGCCACCGGGTTGCGACGGCCCCGGGTCGGGCTCGCCGCAGCCGGCCACGGCGGCCCAGGAGCCCATCCCTCCGGGCCCCACCACCCTGGAGCTGAAGGCCCGGATCCGAAACCTGCGCGAGCTCTGCTGGCAGGTGGCGGGCGTAGAGCGCCGGGGCCATGCGCTGGCGGCCGCGCTGCCGCAGCTGCGCCGGGAGCGCCGGGAGCTCGAAGCCGATCCCTGCTGGCAGGAGGTGAGCCACCTCCCGAAAGCGGGCCGGCTCAGCGTCAGGCCCGCCGCGCTGCCCGCCCTGCGGCTTCTTCAGGAGCTGCACCAGCGGCTGGTGCTGGCCGAGCTGCTGATCGAGGCGGCCCTGTTCCGCGTCGAAAGCCGGGGAGGGCATTTCCGCACCGATGCGCCGGCACACCAGCCGTTCTGGCAGGTGCACAGCTGCCAGACCCACGGGGCCGGCATCAGCACCGCGGCGGTGCTCCCGGCCGGCGCACGGGCCGGGAGTTAAGGGCCCTCAGGCTTGAATCCGCTCAGCTCGGCCAGGCGCTCGAGGGGCTTGACGCCGGAATCCAGCTTCCCGTTGATCTCCCAGGTGGGGAAGCCCTGGATGGCCTTGCTGTCGCAGAGCGCCTTCTGGCTGTTGCGGCCGTCGGGCGCACACTCGATCACCTTCAGCTTGTCGGTGGCTTCCTTGCCGAACAGCTCCTTCTGCTCATGGCAGTGGGGGCACCAGTAGGCGGAATACATCACGGCACCCGTGCGGGTGAGGTGCTCCGCCAGGGCCAGGGTCTGGGGCGTGCTCTCACTCACCACAGCCGGTGGGGTGCCGGGCCCGGTGACGAGGGCCGGCCGATCCACCGCCGTGGCCCAGCCGAGGCCCACCAGACCCACCACCAGGGCCACCAGGATGAGACGGAAGAGCAGCTGGCCCCGGTCCTGCCAGTCGCCGCCGATCAGGGTGAACACGAGCAGGGCCACGCTCAGCACGGCCGAGAGCACGCAGAAGAAGCAGAAGGCCTGGATCTTGAACACCATCACGCCCATCAGCAGCACGCTGAAGACCGCCATGCCGGTGCTGGTGAGCAGCATCCCCCACCAGCTCAGGGAACCGAGCCTGTCGCGCAGGTCGCCCTTCAGCACCAGAGGAAGCACGGCCATCAGCAGCATCGCCAGATAGGCCAGGCAGCCGAACAGCGACAGCGGCTGGCCGAACAGGCTGCCCCAGGCGCTGTTCAGCACCTTGTCGCAGCCTTCCGCCCCTCCGGGACAGACCAGGGGGCCCAGCATTCCCCAGCGTTTGAGCGTGATCGTGCCGGTGTCGATGACACCGATGGTGGCCAGCACCGACAGCACCACCCGCACCCAGCGCTGCCCGGGATCACCGCGACGGCGCGAGCTGCTGAGGCGTTCACTGAGACGGCTGGAGGTCACGGACAATGGAGTGGTGGGCTTTGGGGGGATTCTCGCAGCCGCGCCCGGCAGCCGCCCCATAGGGTGGTGGATCGGCCAGCCATCGCCCATGAGTTCCCCGCGCCAGAGCGGATCCCCGCGCAAGACGATCGCCTTTGCCCACCTCGGCTGCGAGAAGAACCGGGTGGACACCGAGCACATGCTCGGCCTGCTGGCGGAAGCCGGCTACGGCGTGAGCGCGGATGAAGGCGAGGCCAGCGTGGTGGTGGTGAACACCTGCAGCTTCATCCAGGACGCCCGCGAGGAATCGGTGCGGACCCTGGTGGAACTGGCGGAACAGGGCAAGGAACTGATCATCGCGGGCTGCCTGGCCCAGCATTTCCAGGAGGAGCTGCTCGAATCGCTGCCGGAGGCGAAGGCGATCGTGGGCACCGGCGACTACCAGCACATCGTGAGCGTGCTGGAGAAGGTGGAGGCCGGCGAGCGGGTGAACCAGGTGAGCGCCACCCCCACCTTCGTGGGCGACGAGCACCTGCCCCGCTACCGCACCACCTCCGAGGCCGTGGCCTATCTGAAGGTGGCCGAGGGCTGCGATTACCGCTGCGCCTTCTGCATCATTCCCAGGCTGCGCGGCGATCAGCGCTCACGGCCGATCGAGTCGATCGTGGCGGAGGCGCGGCAACTGGCCGCCCAGGGGGTGAAGGAACTGGTGCTGATCAGCCAGATCACCACCAACTACGGCCTCGACCTCTACGGCAAGCCCCAACTGGCGGAGCTGCTGCGGGCCCTGGCTGAGGTGGAGATCCCCTGGATCCGGGTGCACTACGCCTATCCCACCGGCCTCACCTCCGAGGTGCTGGCCGCCTACCGGGAGGTGCCGAACGTGGTGCCCTACCTGGATCTGCCGCTGCAGCACAGCCACCCGGACGTGCTGCGGGCCATGAACCGGCCCTGGCAGGCGAACGTGACCGGCGGACTGCTGCAGCGCATCCGCGAGCAGCTGCCCGATGCGGTGCTGCGCACCACCTTCATCGTGGGCTTTCCCGGTGAGACCGAGGAGCACTTCCAGCACCTGCTGGACTTCGTGGCCGAACAGCGCTTCGACCATGTGGGGGTGTTCACCTTCTCCCCCGAGGACGGCACGCCGGCGGCGGACCTGCCCGATGCGGTGGCCCCCGAGGTGGCCGCCTCCCGCAAGGACCGGCTGATGGCCCTGCAGCAACCGATCGCCGCCGCCCGCAATCAGGCCTGGGTGGGCAGGATCGTGGATGTGCTGATCGAGCAGGAGAACCCGGCCACCGGTGAGATGCTCGGCCGCTGCAGCCGATTCGCCCCGGAGGTGGATGGGGAGGTGCGGGTGAATCCCGGGCCCGGGGGCCTGTGCGCCGCCCCCGGCACGATGGTGCCGGTGCGGCTCACCGCCGCCGACACCTACGACCTGATCGGCGAGGTGGTGGGCGCCGGCGCCATGGTGCACGAGGCGCAGGCGGCCCGCTCGCTCAGATCAGCTTGACGCCGCGCAGCACCACGGAGGCCACGAAGGCGGCGACCAGACCGCCGCCGACCAGACCCAGGTAGATCGCTGCACCCATGGAGGGCCTCTGCTGCTGAAGGTGGCCCCATTACAGCAGAGGCCATGCCTCATCAGGCATCCCGGAGACCATCTGCCTAGGCTTTGGCCACTTCGGGATCAGAGGGTCCGACAGCTCTCCGCCAACCCGCTCTCCAGCTCCCTCCAGGACACCGCCCCAGGCTCCGGCCCTCTCCGCGGTCTCGTGTCGTCACGGTGCCGACCCCACCGGATGAGGTTGCTGGCAGGCACGTCCTGGTCCGGCCATGGGCCTTTCCTGCGTTCGTCCCGATCCCCGTATGCGCACCCTGCTGATCTATCCGGAATTCCCCAGGACGTTCTGGAGCTACGAGAAGATCCTCGAACTGGTGAACCGCAAGGTGCTCCTGCCGCCCCTGGGCATGGTCACCGTGGCGGCACTGCTGCCCCAGAGCTGGCCGATGAAGCTGGTGGACCGCAACGTGCGGGAGGTGACCGAGGCCGAGTGGGACTGGGCCGAGCTGGTGGTGATGTCGGGGATGATCGTGCAGAAGGCCGACATGGCCGCGCAGATCGCCAGGGCCAAGCAACGGGGCCTGCCGGTGGCCGTGGGTGGGCCCTTCGCCAGTTCCACGCCCGACGCTCCCGAACTGGATCTCGCCGACTTCAAGGTGCTCGACGAGGGGGAGATCACCCTGCCCCTGTTCATCGAGGCCCTGGAGCGCGGCGAACGGCAGGGCCGCTTCAACTCCGGCGGCGAGAAGCCGGACGTGACCGGCACGCCCATCCCCCGCTTCGACCTGCTGGAGATGGACGCCTATTCCGAGATGTCGGTGCAGTTCTCGCGGGGCTGCCCGTTCCAGTGCGAGTTCTGCGACATCATCGTGCTGTATGGGCGCAAACCCCGCACCAAGGAGCCCGACCAGCTGATCGCCGAATTGCAACGCCTCTACGACCTGGGCTGGCGCCGCTCGGTGTTCCTGGTGGATGACAACTTCATCGGCAACAAGCGCAACGTGAAGCGACTGCTGCCCGCCCTCAAGCAGTGGCAGATCGAGCACGGCTATCCCTTCAGTTTCGCCACCGAGGCCTCGGTGGATCTGGCGGCCGATGACGAACTGATGCAGATGATGGTGGAATGCCGCTTCGAGAGCGTGTTCCTCGGCATCGAAACGCCAGACGAAGCGAGCCTGGAGGTGGCCGGCAAGCGCCAGAACACCCGCAGCTCCCTGGAGGACTCGGTGAACCGCATCACCTCCTACGGGCTGCGGGTGATGGCCGGATTCATCATCGGCTTCGACGGCGAGAAGCAGGGCGCCGGCGACCGCATCGTGGAGTTCGTGACCCGCACCGGCATCCCCCACGCCATGATGGGCATGCTCCAGGCGCTGCCGAACACGGCCCTGTGGCATCGCCTCGAGCGGGAAGGACGGCTGATCCAGGATTCAGCCGCGGCCAAGGGTGTGAACCAGACCAACCTGCTCAACTTCGTGCCCACCCGCCCGATCCGGGACATCGCCAATGAGTACGTGGAGGCCTTCTCCAGGCTGTATGAACCGCATGCCTACATCGACCGGGTCTACAACTACTTCCTGAAACTGCCTCCTCAGAAGTACAAGGAGTTTCTGGTTGAGCAGAAGCCCGAGAAGGGAGGCATCAATGAAGGGGTGAACTGGGTGGATCTCCGCGCCCTGGCCATCATCGTGTGGCGCCAGGGATTCCGCCGCAGCACCCGCTGGCGCTTCTGGAGGGCCCTGTACGGGATGGCCAGGAACAACCCCAAACGCTTCAAGGGGTTCATCTCCATCCTGGCCCACAACGAGCACTTCCTCGAGTACCGGGCGATCGTGCGCGAGGAGATCGCCGCCCAGCTGGCCCAGCTGCCCCCCGAACCCGCCGGCGCCACCAGCCCGTCACCCGTGCCCGAACTGATCTCTGCCTGAGGTCGGCGGCGGACCCCGCGCTCGCGGCGGGGCAGGTCAGTCCTGGATGTAGTCCAGACCGTTCACCAGGCACCACTCCGCCTTCTGCAGTTCACGCCCCAGGTACAGGGCGTGGTCGAAGCGGCTCACCGGCAGGGGCAGAGGCCCTTCGGTGAGGGCGATGCCGAGCTGCTTGGCGGTGCAGCCCCGGTACACCGCCAGGGGCTGGCGCGGCTCTCCTCCCCGGCAGCTGAGCACCTCTCCGGTTTCGGGATCGGTGGCCAGGCCGCGCTCGTCGATGCCGTTGCCGTAGTGCTCGGCCACGAGCTCACCGGCCTCGCGATCGAGCTTGATCAGGAAATAGCCCGCTGGATCGAGGTCGATGCAGCGGCGCGACAGCTCCGCGTCCAGCTGCTCACGGGTCGGCGGCGGCGCGGTGGGCCTGGGCGGGGACGATGGAGCCTGGGACATGGGGGGGATCGTAGTCAGCCGTGAACGGCAGCTCGGCGTTGATGGCCTCGATCTCGCGCGCCGTCTCGGCATTCGCCCGCGGCAACCACTCGCGCAGGATGGCATCGAAGCGGGCATCACTCCAGCGGTGCAGGCTGATGCGGGGCTGGGCCACAAAACCGCGCCGGCGCTTGTGGCTGCCCCCGGCGCCGGGGTCGAAGTGGCGGACTCCGGCGGCGATGGCCCATTCGATCGGTGCGTAGTAGCACACCTCGAAGTGCAGGCAGTCGATGGCGACGTCGCTGCCCCAGTAGCGGCCCCACAGATGATCTCCACCGCGGGCGCAGAGCGACATGGCCACCGGCTGGCAGGGATCGCCGCGGTGGGCGCTGAACAGCACCAGGTGGCGCCGCAGGGCGGGATCCTGCGCCAGGGCGGAGAAGAAGTCTTCGGTGAGGTACTTGCTCCCCCAGGGACCCCAGCGGGCGCAGTGCTGGGCATAGAACCCGTGCATCCGCTCCACCATCGCGGCGGGGATCCCCTCCCCCTCCAGCGGGGTCACCTGCAGCCCGGCCGCCTGCACCGCCTTGCGCTCCCGCTTGATGTTGCGGCGCTGATTGGCGTTGAAACTGGCGAGATACCCATTGAAATCGCGGTGGCCGGGATTGCTCCACTGGCTCTGCTGGTTCACCCAGGCGGCGCAGCCGGCAGCCTCGGCCAGCGGCCGCCAGGTGGGGTCCACGTAGAGGAAGTTGCAGCTGAGGATGCCGTGCTCCCGGCAGAAGGCGTCGATCAGCTCCAGCAGCAGGGCCGTGAGATCGGCCGCCGGCTCCCCCGGGGCGATCAGGAAGCGGTAGCCCTCCACGGGGCTGACCGGACTCATGCCCACCAGCTTGGGGTAGTAGCGCAGCCCCAGCTGGCCGGCGAGCTGGGCGAAGCTCTGGTCGAACACGAACTCGCCGTAGCTGTGCCCCTTGAGGTACAGGGGCGCCACGGCCACGGGGATGGCGCCGCGCCAGAGGGCCAGATGGCAGCCCTGCCAGCCTTCCCGCGGCGCCACGCTGCCGCTCTGCTCGAGCTGCCGCAGCCAGCGCCAGCGGTAGAAGGGGAGATCACAGGCCAGCAGGCTGTCCCAGGCCTCTTCGGGGATCTCCGCCAGGGAACGGTGCCAGCGGGCGCGCAGCTCAACCAAGGCGGGGTGCCTCCGGGGCGGGCAAGCTAACCAGCGGCTGGGCCCGGAGGCGGCAGGCCCGCCGAGAACACCGGCTCGCGGCGGAAGTGCAGCAGGCACTCGCCGCCCTCGAGCGGCCGGCAGCTCTGGAGATGCCAGGGCGCCTGCCGCAGGGCTCCGGCCAGGGGCTGGGGCTGCGGCAGCCGGGTCGCCGCGGGCAGCCACAGATGCTCCCCCCCCAGCAGCAGGGGGCAGAGGGTGAGCTGCAGCTCATCCACCAGGCCGGCCTCCAGCAGGGAAGCCGCCAGGGCCGCTCCCCCCAGCAGCACCAACCGGTC
This sequence comes from Cyanobium sp. NIES-981, assembly GCF_900088535.1. NCBI lineage: Bacteria > Bacillati > Cyanobacteriota > Cyanophyceae > Synechococcales > Prochlorococcaceae > Cyanobium > Cyanobium sp. NIES-981. Next base: position 2,840,087 of record NZ_LT578417.1, read on the forward strand.
CAGCCCCTGCGCCGCCAGCGCGGCCAGCAGCTCCGGCCAGGGGGCCAGGGGCAGGTGCCGGTGAAACCCGCTGAGCCCGGCGGCCGATGCAGGCCCCAGCAACCAGCGCTGCAGCGGCTGCGACCAGAAGGGCAGCGTGGCGGGGAAGCGGCCGGAGCGGCTGGCCACCACGGCCACCGGCTGGGGCGGACGTCCGGCACGGCGCCGATCCTCCAGCAGATCAGCGTGGTGGATCAGACAGGTGCTGCCGTGCAGCCGCAGGGTCTCGGCGCCGAGCAGGCAGGCGTCGGCCCAGGCCAGGGCCTCCTCCAGGGCCCGGCGGTCAGCGGCCCCGCCGAGCTGGGCAGGCCCGCCCCCGGGAGGGGCGAGCCGCCCATCCAGGCTCACCGCCAGGACGAGGCGCAGCGTGGTGGGCAAGGCGGTGGCGGCAGGGGGCAGGCGCGGCGCTCAGCCGGCCACCAGGGCTTCCAGAGCCGCCGGCACCATCTCCAGCTGGGGCGTTTCGGCAAACACCTCGGCGGCGTTGTTGGGGCTCTCCTGGAGACGCACCTTGTGCAGACGGGCTCCGGTGGCGGCGATCGGTGCGGCCAGCAGATCGGCGATGTGGAGGGCGATGTTCTCGGCGGTGGGCACGCAGTGGGCGAAGTGCTCCACATCCTTGTTGAGGAAGGTGTGGTCGAAGGGTTCCACCACCAGATCCTCCACCAGGCGCTGGAGTTCGGCCAGATCACACACCATGCCGGTGCGGGGGTCGATGGCACCGCGCACGGTGACGTCCAGCAGGTAGTTGTGGCCGTGGCCGTGGGGACGGGCACACTTGCCGTAGATGGCGTCGTTCTCGGCCTGGCTGAGCTCGGGACGGGCCAGGCGGTGGGCCGCGGCGAAGTGGGTGCGGATCGACAGGAAGGCTTCCATGGGGAGCGGGGCGGCAGGGAGCGGGGCGGAGGCCTCAGGGGCAGGGGCAGGGGCAGGGGCTGGCGGGGCGATCAGATCCACCCAGAGGTCGGCCTGCTCGTAGAGGCGGATGCCGGCCAGGGGCAGCAGCGGTGCCAGACGCCCCCAGATGGCCCGGCCAAGGGCCTCGGTGGTGGGCAGGCATCCCTCCGGACGGGAGAGATCGAACTCGGGCCACACCTCGTTGAGGTAGCGGAAGTCGAGCTGGGCGGTGACCGCCGAGCGGATGGCGTGCTTCACCTCCGAGAGATTGAGCACCATGCCGTGGCCGTCGAGCGGCCCGGCCATGGCCACGATCAGCTCGTAGTTGTGGCCGTGGCCGGGGGCATGGCTGCAGGGGCCGAAGCGGGCGACGTTCTCCTCGGGGGAGAGCTCCGGCAGCCAGTAACGGTGGCTGGCGCTGAAGGTGGCGCGGCGGGTGATCAGGCAGGGACGCCCCTTGCCGTGGGCCGCGGCGGCGGAAGGACGCGGGCTGCCGGAAGCGCTCGCCGCCTCCCGGGCCAGCCTGGGGCGGGCGCTTGCCGTCATGGGGCTCGTCGTACGTGGGACCATCCTAGAAACGCAATCTCCTGAGCCGACGGTCAGCGATGGCTGCTCCAGCACCGAACCAGGACCTGGCCAGGCGGCTGCAGGGGCTCAACCTCTACCTCGTGGGGATGATGGGCACCGGCAAGAGCGCCGTGGGCGCTCCCCTGGCCGCCGCCCTGGGCTACCACTTCGTGGATGCCGACACCGTGCTGGAGCAGGCGGCCGGCTGCGGCATCGCCGAGATCTTCGCCCAGGACGGCGAGGCCCGCTTCCGCGAGCTGGAGACGGCCGTGCTGGGGCAGATCAGCGGCTGGCACTCGCTGGTGGTGGCCACCGGCGGGGGCGTGGTCACCCGTCCCCGCAACTGGGGCCACCTGCACCAGGGGGTGGTGGTGTGGCTGGATGCGCCGCCCGAGCTGCTGCTGCACCGGCTGCGCCACGACCCCACCCCGCGCCCGCTGCTGGCCGACCCGGATCCGGCGGCCCGCCTGGAGGAGCTGCTGCAGGTCAGGCGCCCCCTCTACAGCCAGGCCGACCTGCGCATCCTCCAGAACGGAGCCCCCCCCGAGGCCGTGGCCGCCGAGGTGATCGCCGCCCTCCCCGCGATCCTGCGGCAGCGCCCGGCCGCCCCTGAGCAGCCCGTGCTGCTGTGCGATGCCGGGGGCCACCTCACCACCTCGCTCAACCTCCACCCGGAGGATCCAGCCGCACCGCGAACCACTGGATGACCAGACCAGGCTCCAGCTCGAGTTCACAGGCCGTCTCCAGCAGACGCTCGGCCCGCTCCCGCCCGCCGGACAGGGCGGCGAGGTCGGCGGGGACGCGGGGCAGCCGGGCCAGCTGGCGCTCGAGCCAGAGCACGGTGTCGGCCGCCGTGAGGATCTCCTCGGTGCCGCCGGGTTCCAGCACCACGTAATGATCGAGCTCCCGGATCAGGGGATCGGACATGGGCAAGCGGCTGGTGGGCACCATCCTGGCGCTGTGGCTGCTGCTGACACCTGCGGCAGCCGGCGCGGCGCAGGCGAGCCCGGATGGTGCGCTGGAGGCCCGGATGGCGACCTGGCCCGACTGGAGCCTGCCGGCACCGCTGCCCCGGCCCGGCCGCCGTGACCTGCTCTACCCCGCCTGGTTCCAGGGCCGCTGGAGGGCCTGCGACGAGGCCGGCAGGGTGTTCGAGCTGCGTTTCCTGCCGGTGGCCGGGGGCGCAGTCGCCGGCGACCGTGCCTTCAACGCCCGCGCCATCGGTGCCGCCATGCTCGGCAAGGCCCTGCTGGCCGTGGAGAACGACCCGGCCAACCCCAACCGGCAGGTGGCCCGGCTGTGGGGGCCCCAGGGCCGGGTGCTGCAGCTGGAATCCACGGTGGTGGCGCGGGGCAGCGCCCAGCCCTCCCCCGACCGGTTTCTGGCGGACGAACTGGCCCTGCAGGTGCTGCATGGGCCGGGCGCGCCCCGCATCAGCCGGGTGGAGGTGCTCAGCAGCTTCGAGCGCCGCTCGGACGGCGCCATCGCGGTGGAGCAATGGCAGGCCACCTATCCCGCACCGGGCGAGGGGCTGACCGCCGCCGCGGCAAGCACCGAACGGCACCACCTGCAGCTCGATCCCCTCCGGCCCGACCCCTCAGAGGCGGCCGAGCTGGTCGAGGATGCCGTCGCGCCACTGGAACAGGGGCTGCAGCAGGGGATGGTCGGCCACACCGCTGACGCCATGGCCCGCCAGGGGGGCACCGGCGCTGGACGGGAAGCTGAGCACGGACAGATGGGCCACCACGGCCAGATCAGCCAGGCTGAGCGCCTCTCCCACCAGATACCCCCGACCGGCCACGAGCACGGCCAGATGTTCGAGGTTGCTCTGCAGCTGTTGCCGCTCCTGGACGCCGACTAGGCCCGTGAGCGTGTCACCGACCCCGGCCATGACGCCGCCCGGCAGGATGGAGAGCAGCTGGCGCAGGGGCCCGGGGGTGGCCTCCGGCAGCAGGCCGGCCCGCAGCACCGGGTCGGAGGCGAGGGCCTGCACCAGGGCCAGGCGCGCGCCTGAGGCCAGGGACGTGTCCGCCCAGTCCTCGAGGAGCAACACCCGGGCCCGCTCCACCGGATCGGCCGGCAGCAGGGCAGGGAGGGGGTGCTTGTGCTCCAGATGGAGGGCGATGGCCGTGGAATCGGCGATCACCTCAGACCCATCCACGAGCACCGGCACCTGGCGCTGCCCGGAGAGGCGGAACAGCTCCAGCTGACCCAGCCCGGGGGTCACCTCCACAATGGTGTAGTCGAGGCCCTTGGCGGCCAGCACCAGGCGCGCCTTCTCGCAGAAGGCCGAGTGCCGGAACTGGTGCAGCTGCATGCGTCAAGCCGGGTGCCCAGGCGGCAGAGTAGCGAGCAGGCATCGCACGAGGCGTTTCCGGAGGCAATGAAGGACTTCCTGCTCAACGTGACGCGCTACCCGCGCTACCTGATCGCCTTCGGTCTCGGTGTGGCCAACTCGGTGCTGGCCCCCCTCGCCGCCCGCGGCCGCAACCCGGTGACGGCGGTGGCCCTGATCGGGGCGGCCATCAGCGGCATGCTGAGCCTGGTCCTGGTGCTGCGTGCGATGGTGATTCCCACTCCGGTGGCGTAGCCATGGCACAGGGGCGACGGGTGGAACGGATGGCCTCCCTGATCCGGCGCGAGGTGAGCGACCTGCTGGTGGCGGGGATCAAGGACGATCGCGTGGCCCAGGGCATGGTGAGCGTCACCCGGGTGGAGGTGGCGGGCGACCTGCAGCACTGCAGGATTTACGTGAGTGTCTACGGGAGCGACGCCGACCGAGAGCAGGCCATGGCCGGACTCCAGTCCGCCGCCCCCTTCGTGAAGGGCGAGCTGAGCCGCCGCCTGAAGATGCGGCGAACGCCGGAGGTGGTGTTCCGGCTGGATCGCGGCCTGGAGGAGGGCGCCTCCGTGCTGGGGCTGATCAACAGGCTGGAGGCGGAGCGGCAGGCCAAGGCCGGCGGGCAAGATGGGGCTGACCCTGGCCCTGAGGACCTCGCCAGCCTTGACTAGGTCGGGCGATCCGGGGCTGCGCCGGCTGGTGGCCGAACTGCTGGTGGTGCGGGCGAGTGGCCACCTGGCAGACCACCAGAGGCGCTATCCCCAGTGGGAACTGCCGAACAGCGAGCTGCGGCAGCTGCTGGAGCTCGGCGTCGGGGGAGTGATCCTGCTGGGAGGGGCAGCGGCCGAGGTGGCCCTGCGCTGCGGACAGCTGCGCCGCTGGGCAGGCCAGCCCCTGCTGCTGTGCGCCGACGTGGAGGAGGGCGTGGGGCAGCGCTTCGAGGGCGCCAGCTGGCTCGTGCCCCCCCTGGGGGTGGGGCGCCTGCATGGCCGCGATCCAGCCCGGGCGCTGGCCCTGGCCGAGCGCTACGGAGCCTGCACCGGCCGGGATGCCCGGCGCCTCGGCCTGAACTGGGTCCTGGCACCGGTGTGCGATGTGAACAACAACGCCGCCAACCCGGTGATCAACGTGCGGGCCTGGGGGGAGGACCCGACCACGGTGGCCGCCCTCACGGCGGCCTTCTGCCGAGGACTCGACCGTGCCGGGGTGCTGGGCTGCGCCAAGCACTTCCCCGGCCATGGCGATACCAGCGGCGACTCCCATCTGGAGCTGCCGGTGCTGCCCCACAGCCGCGCGCGCCTGGAGGCGATCGAACTGCCCCCGTTCCAGGCCGTCATTGCGGCGGGGGTGGCGGCGGTGATGACCGCCCACCTGCTGCTGCCGGCGCTCGACCCCCGCCGCCCCGCCACCCTCTCCGCCGCGGTGCTCACCGGCCTGCTCCGCCACGACCTGGGCTTCGGTGGACTGGTGGTGACCGACGCCCTGGTGATGGAAGCGATCAGCCGTCACCACGGCCCCGGCGAGGCGGCGGTGCTGGCCCTGGAGGCCGGCGCCGACCTGGTGCTGATGCCCGCCGACGCCCGGCAGGCGATCGAGGCGATCGAGGCGGCCGTCCAGAACGGCCGCCTGCACCGGGAGCAGCTCGAGGCCAGCGCGCAACGCCGGCGCCATGCCCTCACCAGGATCGAGCAGCCCATCCCCGACCCCCTGGCCGCCCCTGGGGCGGACGTTCGGCTGGAGCAGGAGCTCGTGGACGCCACGCTGGAAACCCGCCCTGGCTTGGGCGCCGATCCAGACCGGCGTGCCTGGAGCACCGCCAGGGGCGTGAATCTGGTGCGTCTGGACAGCTGTCTTCAGGCCCCGTTCCTGGGGCCCGCCGCTCCGGCCGTCACGGTGCCGGGCGCGGCGGGGCTCGCCCCCTGCCTGCTGGATGGCCTGGGCCCCCGCCTGTGGCGGAGCGATCCGGAAGCCCCCCTCCAGCTGGAGCACCTGCCCGCCGGGCCGGTGCTGCTGCAGCTCTTCGTGCGGGGCAATCCCTTCCGGGGCAGCGCAGAGGCGGAGGAGGACTGGCCCGCCGCCATCACCCAGCTGCTCCGCTGCGGCCGCCTGGCGGGGCTGGCGGTGTACGGCAGCCCCTATCTGTGGGAGCGGCTTCGCCCCCTCCTGCCCGAGGCGGTGCCGGCGGCCTACAGCCCCGCCCAGATGCCCCGCGCCCAGAGCGCCGTGCTGGCGGCCCTGGGCCTGGGTCAGCCTGGCGGCCCGCAGGGATTCACGGACTGATCCGGGACGTGCCGATGCTGAGTCTGTCGATGGTGGTGCGCAACGAGGAAGCGCGGCTCGAGGCCTGCCTCAGCTCCGTGGCCGGTTTCGTCGACGAGATGGTGCTGCTCGACACCGGCTCCACCGATGCCACCGTGAGCATCGCCCAGCGCTGCGGCGCCGTGGTGCATTCCCTGCCCTGGCCCGGGGACTTCGCCCCGGCCCGCAACGAGGCGCTGCGGCATGTTTCGGGCGACTGGGTGCTGGTGCTCGATGCCGATGAGCAGCTGCTGGAGAGCGCCCGCCGTCCCCTGCGCCAGCTGCTGCAGGAGCCCGACCTGCTGCTGGTCAATCTGCTGCGCTTCGAGCGGGGCGCCCGGCAGTCGCCGTACTCGAGCGTGAGTCGCCTGTTCCGGCGCCATCCCGCCATCCAGTGGAGTGGCGCCTACCACGCCCAGGTGGATGACAGCGTGCTGACCCTGCTGCAGCAGGAACCCCACTTGCGGCTGGAGGACTGCCAGGAACCCGCCCTGGTGCACGACGGCTACGCGCCCGCACTGCTGGGCGAGCGGGACAAGGCCCGGCGGCTGCGCCAGGCGATGGAGCAGGAGCTGCTGGCCGATCCCGACGACCCCTACGCCTGCGCCAAGCTCGGCAGCCTGGATGTGAGCGAGGGGCATCAACAGCGCGGCATCGCCCTGCTGGAGCGGGGTCTGGCGCGTTGCCCCAGCGCGGCGGCACCGGTGCGCTACGAGCTGCTGCTGCATCTGGCCATGGCTGTCGCCCCCGAGCAGCCAGGCCGGGCCGAAACGCTCTACCGCGAGGCCGTGGCCCTGCCGCTGCCGGCCCGGGTGAGCCTGGGCGCCCGGCTGAACCTGGCTGCCCTGCTGTGCGGGCAGGGGCAGCTGGAGGAGGCGGCCACCCTGTGCCGGCAGGCCACCGTCGTTGCTCCCGAAGTGGGCCTGGGCTGGTACAACCTCGGGCTGATCGAGCGACGTCGCGGCCAGCTGCCGGCTGCGATCGCGGCCTACCGCAGAGCCATCGGCCTGGATGAGAACCATGCCGAGGCCCAGCAGAACCTGGCCGTGGCGCTGCTGATGGGCGGCGACATCGCCGCAGCCCGCGACGGTTTCCGGCGGGCCATCAGCCTGCTGCGGCTCCAGGGGCGCACCGCGGAGGCCGAGGATCTGCGGCAACGGGCCACGGCCCTGGTGAAGCTGGACCCCTGAGCCAGGCTTCCCCGCTGAACACGCACCACCCTCCCTCCCCCATGCCTTCCCCACCTCTGGCCGGTCGGACCGTGGCCGTGACGCGGGCCGAAACCCAGCTTGGGGAGGCCCGCCAGCTGTTCGAGCAGGCGGGCGCCAGGGTGGTGGACCTGCCCGCCCTGGTGGTCACGCCCCCCGACACCTGGGGGCCGCTGGATGACGCCCTGGCCGAGCTGGAGGATTTCCACTGGCTGGTGTTCTCCAGCGGCAACGGCGTGGACGCGGTGGAGCGGCGCCTGCAGCGGCGGGGCCGCTGCCTGGCCGGCCGGCCACGCTCCCTGCGGATCGCCGCCGTGGGCCGCAAGACCGCCGCCCAGCTGGACACCATCGGAGCCCCGGCCGACTTCATCCCGCCGCGCTTCGTGGCCGACAGCCTGCTGGAGCACTTCCCCGTCTCCGGCTGGGGCCTGCGGCTGCTGCTGCCCCGGGTGCAGAGCGGCGGCCGCACGCTCCTGGCCGAAGCCTTCGCCGAGGCCGGAGCCCGGGTGGTGGAGGTGGCCGCCTACGAAACCCGCTGCCCGGAGGGGCTGCCCACCGCCGCGGTGGCGGCGCTCGAGGGCGGCCAGCTCGACGCGATCACCTTCAGCAGCGCCAAGACCGTGTCGAACACGGCCCGGCTCCTGGAAGGGGCCTTCGGCGCCACCTGGCAGGGGCGCCTGGAGGATGTGGCCCTGGTCTCGATCGGCCCGCAGACCAGCCTCAGGCTCCGGAGCGCCCTCGGCCGGGTGGACGCCGAGGCGGACCCCCATGACCTGGAGGGGTTGGTACGGGCCTGCGGAGAAGCGCTCAGAGCTCGGCCGAGACGGTCTGCTTCCCCTGACGCAGGGTCAGCTGACCGCGATCGACATTGATGGCGGCCACCGTCCAGCCGGACGGCAGCAGGTCGGTGGTGCGGCCGCCACGGTCACCCACGCTGAGGGCCCCGCTGGTGGCGCCGTACTCCACGATGGCCTGGGAGGCGCCCCCCGAGCGGATGACGCCACTGAACCGGAAGGCTGGCGGCAGGGTGAGACGGGCCTGGGTGGTGGCGCCACGCCGGGCTGCAGCGCCCCCGCTGGAGGGGCTGGGGATGGCGGCGAAGGGGTCATCCCGGCCGATCTTCACCGACGCGAGCACCTCATTCGGTGTGGGAAGGGGCGTGAGGCCCGTGCTCTGGGGGGTATCCGCAGCCGGGGACGCCGCCTGGGCTGCGGGAGGCGGGGCAGGCGTGCTGGCCTCAGGGGGAGCGTCGCCACCGCCGCCGCAGGCGGAGAGCAGCAGCGCCAGCAGGGAACCCAGCAGCAGGCGATCAGGCCGTGGGCTGTTCGACAAGATCTCGGAAGCGGTCAAGATTCGCCTGGAGCTCCTTGGTCACGATGCCACCCAGGATGCTGGGTTCCATGAGCGGTGCCAAGACCCCCGGCAATTCGTAGCTGACACTGAGCTTCACGGCGGTGCTGCCATCGGGCTGCGGGTAGAAGCGCACCCCCCCCGGGTGGGCAGCCCCCCCACCGACTCCCAGTGGAGCTGCTGGGCCTCCACCCGCTGGGTGATGCGGGCTTTCCAGTGGAAGCGGAATCCCTGTGCCGCCAGGGTCCAGTCGGTGAGGTCCGGGTCGTTCGGCTCGGTGACCACCGACTCGATCCAGCGCATCCAGCGGGGCATGGCCTCGAGATCGCTCCACACCGCCCACACGCGGTCCGCGGGTGCGGCGATCAGGGTGGTGACGCTGTGCTCGAGCCATCGGCCCATGGGGCTTCTCCTGCGTTGGGCTTGGGGGATCGGGCCTGAAACCAGCGGGTCGCGGGCCTTTCAGCCGGTGGCGGCGTTGCTGGCGAGCTGGACGGGCCGATCGAGGATGGCCGCGGCCGCCATGCGGCCACTCATGGTGGCACCTTCCATCGAGTCGATGTAGTCCTGCCGGGTGTAGCTGCCGGCCAGGAAGAAGTTGGGCACCGGCGTGCGCTGGGTGGGCCGGTAGGGCTCCATGCCGGGGGCTTCGCGGTAGAGCGACTGGGCCAGCTTGACCACGTTGCTCCACACCAGCGTGAGGTTGGCGGCCGAGGGGAACAGCCGGCGCACCTGGGCATCGGTGGCCGCCACGATCGCCTCGGTCTTCTGCGTGATCCAGGGATCCCCGGGGGTCAGCACGCACTGGAGCAGCGAACCGAGCCCCTCCTTGCGGTAGTCCTCGGGACTGGCCAGGGCCAGGTCGGCGAAACAGCTGAAATCGGCGTCCGCGGTGTAGAGCAGGTTGTCCAGGCCGGAGGGCCGGCTGAGGTCGGCGCGGGAGGCCTGCTGGGCCGGGGAGTCGCCCAGTTCGGTCACCCAGCCGTCGTAGCGGAGCTGCACCGTGGCCACCGGCACCGCCTCCAGCCGGTAGATGGCGTCGAAGAGGGGCAGGCGGCGCCAGGCCTCCGGCAGCATGCGCTGGATGCCGGGCACGTCACAGGCGGCGAGATAGGCATCGGCCTCCACCTGCCGCTCCCCGTCCGGCGTGCCCAGGGTGAGGCCGCTCACCCGGAAGGCCGGCTGCCCAGGCGCGCCGTGGTCGCCGGAGGCGGCGGCAATGGCGTCGTAGTGCACCTGGGTGACGCGGTGGCGCAGGTGCAGGCGTCCCCCCCGGGCGGTGATGTAGTCGAGGATCGGACCGGTGAGCCAGCGGTGGGGCGAACCCTTGAGCAGGTTGAGCTTGGAGGCCTCGGTTTTCGAGGCGAACATCATGAAGATGGTGAGCATGCAGCGGGCCGAGATGGCCTCGCAGTCGATGAAACCCAGGGCGTAGGCGATCGGATTCCACATCCGCTCGATGCTCTGGCGGCTGCCGCCATGGCCGAGGAACCACTGCTGGAAGCTGATGCGGTCGAGGTCGCGGATCACCCGCATCGCCCCTTCGTAGTCCACCAGACCCCGCACGATCGGGCTGGTGCCGAGGGCCAGCGCATTGCGCAGCTTGTCGATCCAGTCCAGCTGGGGCGTGGTGAAGAAGGCCTTCAGACCGTTGAAGGGAGCCCCGATCGGAAAACGGAAATCGAGCTCGCGCAGATCGCCACCCGCATTCACGAACAGGTGGGTGTGCTGCTTGGGCAGCAGATTCTCGATCGCCCCCACCTTGCGCAGCAGGGCGAACAGGTTGGCGTAGTTGAAGAAGAACACATGCAACCCCATCTCGATGTGGTTGCCGTCGGGATCCACCCAGCTGCCCACCTTGCCGCCCATGAACGGCCGGGCCTCGTAGAGGTCCACGGCATGGCCCGCATCCACCAGATCCACGGCCGCCGCCAGACCAGCCAGACCCGCACCGACGATGGCGACCCGCACCCTGTCCACTCCCTGATGTCGCCCCAGACTCTATGGATCCGACAGCGGCGGGTGCTGGTCCATAGAGTTGGCCTCTGCCGTTCTGGCCCCTGCGATGAGCACCGAAACCACCACCGCCGGCGCCCCGTCCGCCGCCGCCGCCCCAGCTCCGGCCACCTTCACCGCCCGTGACGGCAAGGGCATCCTGATCACCGAACCCGCCATGAAGCAGCTGGGGGCCCTGATCAGCCAGCAGGGCGAAGGCAGGGTGCTGCGGGTGGGGGTGCGCTCCGGCGGCTGCAGCGGCATGAGCTACACGATGGATTTCATCGGTGCTGACGCGATCCGTGCGGACGACGAGCAGTACACCTACGAACCCGAAGGAGCTCCCAGCTTCCAGGTGGTCTGCGATCCCAAGAGCCTGCTGTACATCTACGGCATGCAGCTGGACTTCTCCAGCGCCCTGATCGGCGGCGGCTTCAACTTCACCAACCCCAACGCCAGCCAGACCTGTGGCTGTGGCAGTTCCTTCGCGGTCTGACCCCGGCCCGGCGGCGCCGGCGGGCTTCCGCTCGCATGGGAACCTGAGGGATCCGTTCCCGTGCCCCCCACGCCATGTCGGCCAGTTCCGCTGAGGGCAGCCCCACCACCTCGCTCTTCGAGGCCGCGATCAGCCGCTACAACGAGGGCGCCGATCCCGCCGAACTCCTGGCGGACTTCGAGGCCATCACCGAGCAGGCCCCCCGCCAGTCCGCCGGCTGGACCTGCCTGGCCTGGCTGCAGCTGCTCACCGATCAGCCCTTGCTGGCACTGCGCTCGGCCCGCACCGCCGTAAAGCTCAACCCCCAGGATCCCCAGGCGCGCCTCAACCTCAGCCTGGCCCTGCTGGAAACCGGCACCACCGGCGTGCGCGAACACATCGCCATCGTGCAGCGGGTGATGGTGATGGCACCGGACCTGGCCTCCGAGCTGCAGCAGTCCATGGCCGATGGTCTGCAGCGCCGCCCCGGCTGGCCCGCCATGCTCAAGATTCAGAGCTGGCTGAACGGGTGAGCACCGCACGGCTCAACACGGCAACGGCGCTCTGAGGCCGGTGGCTGCGGTTCTGCTGCTGAGCAACGGCCATGGGGAGGACCTCAGTGGCGCCCTGATCGGCTCGGCCCTGATGGCGCGTGGCGTGTCGGTGGAGGCTCTGCCCCTGGTGGGCCACGGCAAGGCCTACCGGCAGCGCGGCATCGCCGTGGTGGCGCCCACGCGGGAATGCCGCACCGGTGGCCTGGGCTTCACCAGCTTCCAGGGCCAGCTGAGTGAACTGCTGGATGGCCAGGTGGCCCATGTGCTGGCCAACCTGGGGCGGCTGCTGCGCCACCGGGGGCGTCACCAGCTCGTGGTGGCCGTGGGCGATCTGGTGGCCGTGCTCGGGGCCTGGCTGGGTGGGCAGCGCGCGGCGGTCTACCTGGTGGCCTACTCGAGCCACTACGAAGGCCGGCTGCGGCTGCCGTGGCCCTGCGGCTGGCTGCTGCGTCGCCCCGCGGTGCGTGCCATCTGGAGCCGCGATGCCCTCACCGCCCGGGACCTCAGCCAGCAGCTGGGGCGAGCGGTGACCTTTCGGGGCAATCCCTTTCTGGATGCGGCCCTGGCGCCCTTCCAGATCGCGGCCGAAGCGGCTGACGGCCCGGCGCGGGCGACCGCAGCTCACCACACGCCCCCCCCGCAGCGGCTCGCCCTGCTGCCCGGCAGCCGGCTGCCGGAGGCCCGCGACAACCTGGCCCTGATGCTGCAGATGCTGGAGCTGTTGCCCGCGGCCCTGCACCAGCGCCGCCTGCTGGCGCAGGCGGCGCTGGTGCCTGCCCTGGACCGCCAGCGGATCGGGGAGCTGGCGGCGGCGCGGGGCTGGCGCTGGGTCGGTGCCGATCGGCTGCGACGGAACGGCCTGGAGCTGGTGCTCAGCTGGTCCGGGTTCGGCGCCACCCTGCAGGCGGCGGATCTGGTGCTGGCGATGGCCGGCACGGCGACCGAGCAGGCGGTGGGGCTGGCCAAGCCGGTGGTGCAGCTGGTGGGGGAGGGTCCCCAGTTCACGGCGGGCTTCGCGGAGGCGCAGCGGCGCTTGCTGGGCAGCGGCGTGTACTGCGCCCCGTGGGGCGGCGACAGGGAGGCCATGCTGCGCCGCAGTGCCCAGCTGACGAGCTCGCTGCTGGAGGAACTGGCCCAGCCCGGGCAGGGAAACCGCCTGCGGCGTGACCTGGCCCGCAACGCCGCCGTGCGGATCGGCCCGCCAGGCGGCACGGAACGGCTCGCGGCGGCGATCATGGACCTGCTGCCCTCCTGCCATGGCTGACGCCGTTCCACCCCTCCAGCGCCTCAAGGGGGCCATGGACGCCATCCTGGTGGCCGATGTGTTCCTGGTGATTGCCGCGGCCGGATGGTTCGCCGTGGCGGTGGTGTGCCACAGCCAGAAGATCGAGGCTCCCCTCCGGCTGTTCCAGACCCTCTGGAAGCCGCTGTTCACCCCGGCCATCGGCCTGCTGATGGCGGCGGCGGTGCTCAGCGGGCTGCTGGGCTGGTGGCAGCGGCGAGAGCAGAATCGAGCCCGGCGTACTGAAAGCTGAACCCCTGGGCCCGCAGGCGCCGGGATTCCACCTGCTGCCCGTCGAGCACCACCTGGGCACCGTCCCCGAGCAACAGCTGCAGAATCGGCGCGGGCACCGGCAACAGGCTCGGCCGGCCCAGCACCTTGCCGAGGCAGGAGGCGAACTGGGCCATCCGCACAGGCTCGGGAGCCACGGCGTTGTACACGCCCGCATAGGCAGGGTCGTCGAGGGCGGTGGCCACCAGCCGGCAGAGGTCGTGCCGATGGATCCAGCTCATCCACTGACGCCCCGAACCGATCGGACCACCGAAGCCCATCCGGAACACCGGCAGCATCTTCGCCAGGGCGCCGCCATCGCCGCCCAGCACGATGCCGATGCGCAGAATCACCAGCCGGCAGGCCTCCGGACAGCCTGACGCCGCGGCTTCCCACTGCTGGCAGATCTCCGCGAGATAGTCAGAGCCGGCCGGGCTCTCCTCGCTGAAGGTGGCATCGGGGCTGGTGCCATAGAACCCCACCGCCGAGCCGTTCACCAGCACCCGAGGCGGGTTGGGCATCTGCTGCATGGCTGCCACAAGCAGTTCGGTGGTGCGCAGGCGGCTCTGCAGCAGCAGCTGGCGGTGGGCGGGTGTCCAGCGCTTCTCGGCAATCGGCTCCCCTGCCAGGTTCACCACCCCGTCCACCATCGCCAGAGCCTCGGGGATCTGGCCACTCCGCCAGGAGGCGGGATCGGAAGGATCGAGCTGAAGGCTGCGGAAACGCTCGCTCAGCAGGGCAGGGAACGGCTGCTGGCGGCGGCTCACCAGGATCAGCTCGTGCCCCAGCTCCAGCAGGAAGGGCACCAGTTCCCGCCCCACGAAACCGGAGCAGCCCAACAGCAGAAGACGCATGCGGCCCAGACCCCGAAGCTCGCCAGGAGGCTAAGCCGCACAGGGCTTGGCAGACGGCCCTAATCTGCGCCCATCCCAACAGGCTCGCCATGGCCGAGACGTCCTCCACCGCGTCCTCCACCACCCAGCCCGCCCTCAAGAAAGGCAGCCTGGTGCGGGTCAACCGCGAGGCCTACGGCCGCAGTGCCGAGGCGTCGGCCAGTGATCCCCAGCCCCCCGCCTACATCCTGGAAGGTCCCGGCGAGGTGCTGGTGGTGAAGGGCGCCTATGCCCAGCTGCGCTGGAGGCGGCCGGTGCCCGATGTGTGGCTGCCCCTCACGGCGCTGGAACCGTTCCCCGGCTGATCTCCAGCCCCCAGATCTCCAGCCCCCATCTATCTGGACGGCTGCAGTCTGGGCAGCTGCAGTGATCAGGCGATCAGCTGGCGGCGGTCGTGCTGGAGCTGGCGCCGCCGCATCCGGGCCTTGCGCAGCAGTTCGCGCCCGTCGCGCAGGTAGGAATCCACGTAGCCCATGGTGTAGCGCTCCAGGTCCACCAGGGCGTCCTTGACCAGGCTCAGGCAGTGGTAGAGATCGAGGGAGAAGGCTTTCAGGGCTGGCGGGCAGGGCAGCGACTGGTAGAGGGTTTCCACCCGCGCCAGTTTGGTCTGGCTGAGTTCCAGAAAGCGGCAGAACGCCTCCATCAGCCGATCGTCATAGGGATCGGCGGAGAGGGCTTTCAGTTGGGCCGCGAAGGGATTGATCACCTGGCCGAGCAGCCGATCGATCGGGCCATAGACCTGCTGGAACCAGGTCTGCACGGCTCCATCCCAATCGGCCGCACGGCCCCCATCCTGTCCGGCGGGGCGGGAAGCACCTGCCGTGCTGGCCACCGCCTCAGGCTCCCGCCGCCGATCGTGGCGGCGGCGCTTCTCGCTGTCGCCCAGCACTTCCCAGGCGGCGTTGAGGGCCAGGATCGTGGTGGTGTCGCCACCTGCATCGGGGTGATGGCGCTTCACCAGGGCCCTGTAGGCCGCCTTGATCTCGGCGCGGCTGGCCTCGGGAGCCACGCCCAGCACGGCATAGGGATCAGCAGGAGACAGGGGGCACCTCCGGACGCGATGGCTCGCTCACCTCGGCAAGCTACGCGATGCCGCCAGGGAGATGGCAACAAAAAACCCCGGCCGAAGGCCGGGGCATTGGGGAGGAACAGAAGTGCGCGTAGAGGAGTGCGGACAGAGGAGGAGGGAGGGCCTGGAGTTGTGTGAGGAACCAGGCCCGGTCGGATCAAAGGATCCGTGCGATGGAACTGATCAGGCGATCAGAACTTGAAGGTGGTCTTGACGAGACCGCCGTAGGTGTCGCTGGCGCCGTCGTTCTCGATGTAGAAGAACGCAGGGGTCACACTGATGTTGTCAGTGACCTGGAACTTGTACCAGAGCTCGTAAGCCAGGGTCTCTTGGCCGCCATCGGTCCAGATGCCGCCGGTGCAGAAGGTGCCGAGATCGGCACACTTGCCGGGGTTCGCCTGGCCGGCAGAGCCCAGGGCCATGCCGAGGGCATTGCCCTTGACGAACATGTCGGCCCACTGGATGCCGACCATCCAGCTCCAGGCATCGTCGGAGGAATCAAAGATGCCATCAGACCAGCCGCCACCAGCGCTGATGGAGGGAATCCAGCCGGATTCGGCAGGGCTCCAGTAGGCGCTCAGGCCAACGTTGCTGTTGCTGAAGATGTTGAAGTCAGCATAGGTGTAAGCCAAAGCCACACCCCAGTTGTCACCGGCATACCCGAGCTGAGCGGTGGCGGTGTAGTCCTCACCCACGCCGCGGGTGGAATCCTCAGCGGCGTTCTCGTTGGAGACGTAGTTGGCGCTGAAGCTGAAGCCCTCGTTCTGCCACCACACACCGACACCGGCGCCGAGGTTGAGGCTGTAGGTGCCCCGGGCACCGGCGTAGGTGAACAGGTCGAGGATGGTGTCAGCGGGGTAGGCACTGGGCCACATGGCCAGCATGTCGTCCTGACGGACCTTGGCACCGGCAGTGACGGTGAAGGAGTCGCCAACGGGGAACTGGTAGAAGAGGCGGTTGATGCCGACGGAGTCAGCACCGCTCTCTTCCTGGAAGGCCACTTCCATGGCGGTGTTGCCGTTGCCGAACACCGAATCACCGAAGTTGCCGGCCCGCAGGGTGGTGCGGAGCAGGTCCTTACCGGTGAAGCTGGTGTCGAACATCAGGCGAACGTCATAATTCGCGGTGACGTTGTCGCCGAAGCCGGTCTCGCCAGCGCCGCCGAGCACCATGGTGGCGATGCCCTTCAGCTTGGTGGTGGTGGAGAACTGATTGGCCTCCAGTTCACCCACCTTGGCCTCGAGGCCATCGACACGGCCCTTGAGGATGGCGAGTTCCTTCTCGAACTCGGCCATCAGGCGCTTGAGCTCGTCGGTCACCTCGGTGACGCGGTCGAGGCAGGCGTTCAGAAGCGCGGCGGCTTCAAAACGGGTCATGGCCTTCTCCCCGCGGTAGGTGCCGTCGGGGTAGCCGGCCACGCAGCCGTAGCGCTCGATCAGGTTGGAGAGTGCCTGGTAGGCCCAGCTGGTGGGCTGCACGTCCGAGAACTGGGAGATGCTGGTGACTTGCTCCTGGGAGGCGTACTGGTTCACGCCGTCCATGTTGAGCTCGGAGGCAGTGGCGGCCACGGGGGCCAGCAGTCCGAGCGCCGCAGGGGCAACCAGCAGTTGCTGGAAGAGTTTCATGGGGTCCTCACACAAAAGGGCGCAATGCGCCGCGCATCAATGGTGGCCGCTCCCCCTGCCCCTGCCATCCCCCCGTGTGCCAGAGGGCACAATGGCCCCTTCCAGAGCTGCACGGCACGGAGCCGGACAGCGCGAAACAGCCGATCAGCAGGCAACAGCCAGACAGAACGATGCCCCCGGTGAACCAGGACATGCCTAGCTCACCGGGGGCTCTCGCCGGGTCCGCGGGTGCGGAACCGTTTGATCAGGGTTGAGGCGCCGTAATCAGGCGGCGTTCTCCGCGATCAGCAGACCCTTGATGAAACAACTGGAACTCACGGGCACCTCCTCCTTGGGGAATGATGTCAACCGGTGACGTCTTCGGCGTTCGGCGCAAGGCCAAAAGCCACGTCACTGCTGACGGGACGGTGAGATCCTAACCAGGAAGTCTGCCGCTCCCGCGATCCGGGCCGGGACAACGGGAGCGCACGAGCGCCCTGGGTAACCTGATCGGCCCGGACACCGGAACGATTTGAAGCGTCCGTCACCCCGTGACAGCCGAGCTGGCCTGCCCGACGACCTGCGACGCCGCCACTGGACCTTCCCGGCCCGCACCCGCCGCAACCGGCTGAAGCGGGCCCTGCATGATGCCCTCGAACGGCTTGTGGGCTGGGCTTCCCTGCCCGGGGATGTGCCGGTGTTCCACGCCGGGCAGTTCCCCTGGATCGCAGCCGTGGAACGGGAGTGGCCGGCCGTGCGGCGGGAACTGGATGCCGTGATGCAGCATCGCGAGGCGATGCCGAACTTCCAGCAGATTCTTTCCCAGGTGGGGAAGATCCAGAACGACGACCAATGGAAGACGTTCTTTCTCAAGGGCGTGGGCATGGACTGCCGGGAGAACGCTTGCCGCTGCCCGAACACCATGCAGGTGCTCGACAGCATCCCCGGCTGCAGCACGGCCTTCTTCTCGATCCTGTCCCCCCACAAGCACATCCCTCCCCATCGGGGCGCCTGGGCGGGCGTGCTGCGGCTGCACCTGGGTCTGATCGTGCCAGAGCCCCGCGAGCGCTGCCGGATCCGTATCGCCGATGAGCTCCACACCTGGGAAGAGGGCCGCTGCCTGGTGTTCGATGACACCTACAACCACCAGGTGTGGAATGACACCGAGGGCTACCGGGTGGTGTTGTTCGTGGACTTCGCCCGCCCGCTGCGCTGGCCCGTTTCGCTGTTCAACACCTGGCTGCTCAACCTGGCGGCCCTGGCCCCCTTTCTGCGGGAGGCGAACCAGAAGCAGCAGGCCGCCGAACGCAGTTTCTGGGGCCGGCTGGCCGGCCCTGGCAACCCCTCCAGCACCCAGCACCCATGAAAAAAGCGCCCCCGCGGGGGCGCTCAGAGCACAGGGTGCGGAATCAGAGAGCGTTGCCGCGGGGCAGGACCTCTTCAGGGAAGACGAAGTTTTCGTGCGGCTGGTCAGCCGGTGCCATCCAGGCGCGGATGCCTTCATTCAGAAGAATGTTCTTCGTGTAGAAGGTCTCGAACTCGGGGTCCTCGGCGGCGCGGATCTCCTGCGACACGAAGTCGTAGGCGCGCAGGTTGAGGGCCAGGCCGATGATGCCGATGCTGCTGGTCCACAGACCCATCACCGGCACGAACAGCATGAAGAAGTGCAGCCAGCGCTTGTTGGAGAAGGCGATCCCGAAGATCTGGCTCCAGAAGCGGTTGGCCGTCACCATCGAGTAGGTCTCCTCCTCCTGGGTGGGCTCGAACGCCTTGAAGGTGTTCGACTGCTCCCCGTCCTCGAACAGGGTGTTCTCCACCGTGGCGCCGTGGATGGCGCACAGCAGCGCACCGCCCAGGATGCCGGCCACGCCCATCATGTGGAACGGGTTCAGCGTCCAGTTGTGGAAGCCCTGCAGGAACAGCAGGAAGCGGAAGATGGCGGCCACCCCGAAGCTGGGGGCGAAGAACCAGCTGCTCTGGCCCAGCGGGTACATCAGGAACACGCTGACGAACACCGCGATCGGCCCGGAGAAGGCGATGGCGTTGTACGGGCGGATGCCCACCAGGCGGGCGATCTCGAACTGGCGCAGCATGAAGCCGATCAGACCGAAGGCACCGTGCAGGGCCACGAACGGCCAGAGGCCGCCGAGCTGCACCCAGCGCACGAAGTCACCCTGGGCCTCGGGGCCCCAGAGCAGCAGCAGGCTGTGGCCCATGGCGTCGGCCGGGGTGCTCACCGCCGCGGTGAGGAAGTTGCAGCCCTCCAGGTAGGAGCTGGCAATGCCATGGGTGTACCAGGAGGTGGCGAAGGTGGTGCCGGTGAGCCAGCCGCCCAGCGCCAGGTAGGCGCAGGGGAACAGCAGCAGACCGGACCACCCCACAAATACGAAGCGGTCGCGCTTGAGCCAGTCATCGAGGACGTCGAACCATCCCCGTGCCGCTGGCGCGCGCCCTACAGCGATCGTCATGAGAAACGGACTTCATGAAGCGTTACACCCCGATCGTACGGGGTGGAGAGCCGAACCGCGTGGGCTCGCCGGTGCATTTGGGTAGAACCACCTAGGCCGGGAGACCTGGGCGCACAGCCCCGTTCGCCAGAGGCCAGAGTGGGAGCCAATCCTGTCGCTGCCATGTACATCGTCGAGCTCTCCCTCAAGCTCAGCCCCATGCCGGTCGCGGTTCAGCGCAAGGAGCTGACCGACGCCCAGAGCCTCTACGCCACGGTGAGACAGGCCCTGGAGGGAGAGGGGCCGAAGGTGCTGGAACTCACCTGCGAGAAGGAGGCCGACAAGAAAGTGAGTCTGCTGACCAGCGAGGTGGTGGCCGTGCAGATGTACGAGAAATCAGCCAGTGCCAGCAGCGGCAAGCGCCCCGGCTTCAGCTTCGACAGCTGATCCCTCCCGCATGGCTGCCCCTGGGAATCCCCCACCCCCCCTGCGGGCGGAGCGCCTCAGCTTCGCCTGGCCCAACGGCCATGTCGCCCTGCGGCACTGCTCCCTGCAGATCCCCCGGCCCGGTCTGTGGATGCTGGTGGGGGCCAACGGCAGCGGCAAGAGCACGCTGCTGCGTCTGATCGCCGGCCTGCTGGAGCCCCGCAGCGGCCGGATCGCCACCTCCGGGCGCACCGCTCTGGTGTTCCAGAACCCAGACCACCAGCTGCTGCTGCCCAGCTGCGGCAGTGACCTGCTGCTGGCCATCGATCCCAGCCTCAGCCGCAGCGCCCGGGAGGCACGACTGGCCGAGGTGCTGATGGCCGTGGGACTGCCCGGCATGGCCGAACGACCGATCCACAGCCTCAGTGGTGGTCAGAAACAGCGGCTGGCGATCGCCGCTGCCCTGGCCAGCGGCGCAGAACTGCTGCTGCTGGATGAACCCACGGCCCTGCTCGATCCCGACAGCCAGCAGGAGGTGCTGAGCCTGATCCGCCGTCTCACCGCCGCGGGGCCCCGGCAGCTCACCGCTCTCTGGGTGACCCATCGCCTCGAGGAGCTGCAGTGCTGCGATGGGGCCGCGCTGATGGAACACGGCCACCCTGGAGGCTGGGACGCCGGATCGGCGGTGGCCGCGCGGGTGGCGCCGCTGCGCCATGGCCCCTTGCAGGGCGGCAAGCCTGAGGGGTAAGTTCATCGGGCCGGCAACACCGGCCTTCCCCTGCCCGGTTCCCCGTTCGGGTTCCAGCGCGGGTCGTATTCCTCGGTAGCTCAGCGGTAGAGCGGTCGGCTGTTAACCGATTGGTCGCAGGTTCGAATCCCGCCCGGGGAGTTCTGTCTGATTCCATGGCCCAGGCCCTCTGAAATGGCCCATGTGGTGTGGAATGGCCCAGGCCGGAGGGGCTGAACCGCTGCGCTTTGGCGTGGGTGGCCAGCTGGGCCGCGAAGCCCGGCGGCGGATGCTTGCCAGAGAAACGGGAGTTTCACAACAAATGCGCCGGAAAAGATTCTGAAGATCCATGCCGGCCTGGCGTCGGCGCTGCACCAAGAGTGCAGGCCAGCACTGGGTCCCACAGGGCCGGCCGAGCCAGGGGCCGCGCGGCCGCCGCAGCCCCGTCCCTCGGCAGGGAGACAGAGCTGGGAAAATGGGGGCCTCCTGTACGGCCTCCGACCCTCTCGTCGACCAGCCCGCCAGGGGGTCGTCCCCTTCAGCCAGCAGAGCGCTCCTGCACCAGCCATGAAACCTTGCATCCTGCTGATCGAGGACGACAGCGACATGCGGGACCTGGTCGCCGGGCACCTCGAGCACGGTGGCTTCGATGTCCAGCGCGCGGAGGACGGCATCAAGGGGCAGGCCCTGGCCCTGCAGTTCGCCCCCGATCTGGTGCTGCTCGACCTGATGCTGCCCAAGGTGGACGGCCTCACCCTGTGCCAGCGGCTGCGCCGCGACGAACGCACGGCCCGGATCCCCATCCTGATGCTCACGGCCCTGGCCGACACCAAGGACAAGGTGAGCGGATTCAACTCCGGCGCCGATGACTACCTCACCAAACCCTTCGATCTCGAAGAGCTCACCGTGCGGGTCAAGGCACTGCTGCGCCGTACCGAATACGCGCCGCTTTCCACCCAGCACAACGAGATCCTGAGCTTCGGGCCGATCACCCTGGTGCCGGAGCGCTTCGAGGCCATCTGGTTCGACCAGCCGGTGCGGCTCACCCACCTGGAGTTCGAACTGCTCCACTGCCTGCTGCAGCGTCACGGCCAGACCGTATCCCCCTCCCTCATTCTCAAGGAGGTGTGGGGCTACGAGCCCGACGACGACATCGAGACCATCCGGGTGCACGTGCGCCATCTGCGCACCAAGCTCGAGCCTGATCCGCGCAAACCGCGCTTCATCAAAACGGTGTATGGCGCGGGCTACTGCCTCGAACTTCCCAATGGTGACCAGCTGGCCGCCCTGACTCCCGTGGTTCAGGAGGCACGCACCGCCCAGGCCAGCTAGCAGGGCCCGGGCCCTCAGGCCGCCAGGCCGGCCAGGTCCAGCAGAGCCACCTCCCAGGCCAGACGCGGCTGCACATAGGCCAGCAGCTGCCTGCGCAGCCGTTCCAGGCGGTGCGCCACCGCCGCGTCCGGCCGGCGCCGCCACAACACCAGTTGCCACCACTGCAGCAGCCAGAGCTGCTGCTCCCCATCAAGGGCATCGGTGAGGTCGCGGGCCAGGCTGAGCGCCTCAATCGGGTCCGAGCCCCCCGGCAGGTGCTGGAGACGATCCACCAGCCCCTGCGGCAGCCCCTGCCACTGCAGCCGGTGGGCCAGCAGGGCGCCTGGCGATCCCGCCGCCAGTTCCAGCAGCTCAGGGGGATCGGGGCAAGGAGGCGGTGGCGCTGCCGCCAGCACCCGGGCCATGGAGTCCGCGCCCAGGCGGCCGAATCGGATCTGCTGGCAGCGGGAGCGGATGGTGCTCAGCAGCTGCTCGGGCGCCGAGCAGATCAGCAGCACCATCCCCCGCCCCGGCTCCTCCAGCGTCTTGAGCAGGGCATTGGCGGCCGCTTCGGCCATCGCCTCGGCTCCCTCCAGCACCACCAGGCAACCGGCGGCCTCCACCGGACGACGGGCCAGGAACCTGGTGAGTTCCCGGATCTGTTCCAGACGCAGCTGGGGTGGGCTGCGGCGGCTGATGCCGCGGTCGAGGGCCTGGGACGCCGGCACCAACTGGCCCTTGTCCAGGTAGGTGGGCTCCACCCAGAGCAGATCCGGGTGGTTCCCCGCCTCCAGCCGCCGGCGCAGCAGGGAGGATCCCTCTGGACCGGCGATCACCCCTTCGAGAAAGCGGAGCGCCGCCAGCCGACGCCCCACCCCTTCCGGCCCGCTCAGCAGGTAAGCCGGGGCCAGGCGCCGGCAGCGCAGGGAGGCCTCCAGCAGGGCAACAGCCCGCTGCTGGCCAAGCACATCGGCGAACAGGGCGGTCATGGCACGTCCACCAGACCGCGCAGGGCCGCGCAGCAGGCGGCGGTGACCCGGTCCACGGGGGCCATGGCATCAATCCTCACCCAACCCCGCTGGCCGGCGAGGGTGGCGAAGCCCTCGGCGACGCGCTCCAGAAAGGATGCTCCCTCGGCCTCGATCCGATCGGCCGCCCGGCCGCCACGACGGCGCAGGGACTCCGCCAGGGGCAGATCCAGCCAGAGGGTGAGATCGGGCTGCAGCCCGGCGGTCGCCACCGCCTCGAGCTGCTGGATGAGGGCCAGGTCGAGGCCGCGGCCATGGCCCTGGTACGCCGCGGTGGAACCACTGAAGCGGTCACTCAGCACCCAGTGGCCCGCCGCCAGGGCCGGGCGGATCGTGCGCTCCACATGCTGGGCCCGGTCCGCGGCATAGAGCAGCAGCTCGGCGGTGCTGCCCGGGGCCGCGCCGCCCGGGGGGTGAAGCAGGAGCTCCCGCAACGCCAGGCCCAGGGGCGTCCCCCCCGGTTCCCGCGTCACGATCAGCTGCCGGTCCGGGGGCAGGCAACCCGCCTCGGGGCTCTCCAGCCAGCGGCTCACCGCCTGCAGCTGGGTCGTCTTGCCGCAGCCGTCGATGCCCTCCAGCACCACGAAACGACCGGGCTGGACGTGATCAACCGCCACTGCTGCCCCCCCGCAGCCTGAGGCCATCCTGCAGCAGCAGCGCATTGACCACCACAGTGATCGAGCTCAGGGCCATCAGCAGGGCCGCCAGGGGGGGGTTGAGCAGCACGCCACGGCTGGGGAGCAGGGCACCGGCGGCGATCGGCAGCACGATCAGGTTGTAGCCGAAGGCCCAGAAGAGGTTCTGGCGCACCTTGGCCATGGTGCGCGAGGCCAGCTCCAGGGCCTGGGGGATGCCCTCCAGACGGTCGCCGAGGATCACCAGATCGGCACTGTCGCGGGCCACCCCGGTGCCCGTGCCCACGGCGATGCCCAGATCGGCGGCCGCCAGGGCCGGGGCGTCGTTGATGCCATCGCCCACCATGGCCACGGGGCCGGCTTCCTCCTGCCGCTGCACGATCGCGGCCAGCTTCTGTTCCGGGGTCTGCTCCCAGGCCAGCTCGGCGGGCCGCAGCCCCAGACGGGCACCCAGACGCCGCACCGGCTCGGCCCGATCACCGCTCAGCAGCCCCACATGGAACCCCAGCTGCCGCAGCTGCTGCAGCACCAGCGCCGCATCAGGCCGGGACTCGTCCTCCACGGCGATCAGCCCGAGCAGCTCCGGGCCACGGGCCAGGGCCAGTACCGTGGCCCCCTGGCTTTCGAGCTCCTGCTGGCGTGAGCGGGCCTGCGCACTGGCGCCGGGAAGCACCCAGTCGAGCCGCCCGAGCCGGAAGGCCTCCCCCGCGATCACTCCGCGCACACCGGCTCCGGCCAGGGTGTCCGCCGTCTCGAGCGGCAGGAGCGGCAGGCCGCGGGCCTCGGCCTGCTGCAACAGGGCAAAGGCCAGGGGATGGCGTGTGCTGGCCTCCAGGCTGGCGGCCCACTGCACCAGCTGATCCGCCGGTGTGAGCCCCTCACCGGCTCCCTCTGGAGCAGGTGCCTGGGGCGCAGGTGCCTCGGGAGTGGATTCCTGGCCCTGCAGCGGCACCACGGCGGTGACCAGGGGCCGCCCCCGGGTGAGGGTGCCGGTCTTGTCGAACAGCACGGTGCGCAGGGCCGCGGCGGTCTCGATGGCCCCGCCACCCCGGAACAGCCAGCCGTGCCGGGCCGCCAGGCCGGTGCCCACCGTGATGGCCGTGGGGGTGGCCAGGCCGAGGGCACAGGGACAGGCCACCACCAGCACGGCAATGGCGAGCTCGAGGGCAAGAGAGAGCGGGCTGGGGGCTCCGGCCCCCAGCAACCCATGGCTGCCATGGATGGCCCGCTCGGCCGGCACGACGGGCTGGAGCACGGCCGGCCACAGATGGGCGCCCCACAGCCACCAGAAGAGGAAGGTGGCCAGGGCCAGGGCCAGCACCGCCAGGGTGAACCGGCCCGCCACCCGGTCGGCGAGGCCCTGGATCGGTGCCTTGCGCGCCATGGCCTGCTCCACCAGCTGGATGATCCGGGCGATGGCGCTCTCCGAGCCGGGCCGGAGCACCTCCAGCAGCAGCGGCCCCTGCAGGTTCAGGGCGCCGGCCCCGACTTCCACCCCCGGGTCGGCCAGCTGGGGCAGCGGTTCGCCGGTGAGGCTCGAGACATCGAGAGCCGAGACACCCTCCAGCACCACCGCATCCACCGGCACCCGGTCGCCCGGCAGCAGCCGGATCCTGTCGCCGCGGCGCAGGCCGCCGACCCGCACGTCCCGCGGCGGACCACCGTCCATCACCAGCAGTGCGGTGTCGGGCTGGAGGGCCGCCAGCTGCTCCAGCGCCAGGCCCGTCCGGTAGCGGGCCCGCTCCTCCAGGAAGCGCCCCAGCAGCACGAAGCCGAGCAGCATCACCGGCTCGTTGAAGAAGCAGGGCAGCCCACTGGCCGGCCAGAGCAGGCCCACCAGGCTGGCCAGGTAGGCGCTGCCGACCCCCAGAGCCACCAGGGTGTCCATCGAGGGCAGCCCGGCCCAGGCGGCGCGCCAGCCCGCCACCAGAATGGGGCGGCCGGGAGCGGCCAGGGCCAGGGTGGCCACCAGGGCATGGGGCCAGAACGAGCCGGGCTGGGGAGCCAGATGGCTCACCCCGGACACCAGCAGCAGCAGCAGGGCCAGCACGAGCTGCTGCCAGTGGTTCCACCAATGCCGCTCCCGCTGCCGGCTGGCCAGGGAGAGCCCAGGGCCGGAGGTGTCCCGCAGGCTGGCCTGGAAACCCAGCCCGGCCAGGGACTGCTGCAACTCTGGCAGGGGATCGGGAGCGCCTTCGCCCTGGGCCACCGGCGGGTCGAGCGCGACCCAGGCGGTGCGGGTGACCAGATTCACGCTGGCCTGGCGCACAGCCGGCAGGGCGAGCAGACGCTGCTCGACAGCCCGCACGCAGCCGCCGCACTTCATGCCCTCGATGTCGAGCAGCAGGGGCTCCAACGGCCCGCTCCGCGGCATCGGTGGTTCCGGCCGGGCCTGGGCTGGCCCGCAGGCAGGGGACTGGGGTTGGGCTGTCAGAGCCAGGGACTGGCGCATGTCGCTCCCGAGGCTAGGCAGGCCACCCCGGGAGGGATCGGCCAGGATGGGAAACCCTGAAGCTCGCTTAACCGCCGGTGCCCCGCTCCCAACGCAACGACAACTTCATCGACAAGAGCTTCACGGTGATGGCGGACCTGATCCTCAAGGTGCTGCCCACCAACCGCCGGGCCAAGGAGGCCTTCGCGTACTACCGCGACGGCATGAGCGCCCAGGCCGACGGGGAATACGCCGAAGCGCTGGAGAACTACGAGGAGGCGCTCAAGCTCGAGGATGACCCCAACGACAAGGCCTTCATCCTCTACAACATGGCCCTGGTGTTCGCCTCCAACGGCGAGCACCAGAAGGCGCTCGACTTCTACGGCCGGGCCCTGGAGCTCAACAGCAAGATGCCCCAGGTGCTCAACAACATGGCGGTGATCCACCACCACCTGGGCTCGATCGCCGAGGAGAACGGCGACGCCGACGAGGCCGACCGCTGCTACGACCTGGCGGCGGACTGCTGGGGCAAGGCGATCCGCCTGGCACCCAACAACTACATCGAGGCCCAGAACTGGCTCAAGACGAGCGGCCGGGGCAGCGTCGACGTCTACTTCTGAGCTCCCTGCTGGGCTGGCGCGGCGCAGTCCCACAGGATGGCGGCGTCTTCCCCATCCTCTGAACCTGTTGCAGGACACCCTCCCCCAGGAACTGCTGCAGCTGCTGCTCCTGGGTGCCGCCGGACTCATCCACCTCGATACGGCCCGACGCGGCAGGAGGGAAGACAGACCCTGGAGCCTGCTGCTGGCGATGGCCGTCCTGGCTGGGTTCTGCCGCGAACTCGATCCCGATCTGATGACCGACCCGAGCCTCGTGTGGTGGAGCTGGCTGGGGCGGTAGGTGACCTACAGGATCGCGATCGCCGCCGCCGTGCTCTGCCTGCTGGCCGGGCTGCGGCATCACCCCCTGGCTGTGAAGGCCTGGGTCCACGGGCCGCTGCTGATCACCTGGACGGCCGCCATCACCCTGCTGATCGCCGGATCAATCGCGGAGAAGCACCACAGCATGCGACTGGAGGAGAATCTCGAACTGGCCGGCGAAGCCCTGGTGGCGTTCGCAGCGCTGCTGCACCGCCGCCGGCTGCTCCTCTCCCGACCGCAGCGCCGGGGGGGACCCGGCTGATCAGCCCCCCGGACCGCCTGGATCCTCCGCCAGCTCCACCCCCAGGGCCGCCACCAGGGCCTGGGCCACATCCCCGGCCTCGTGCAGCTCCAGCCCGAGGGCGCGGGCGGCTCCCCCCAGGCCACTGGCCCGCGGCACCACCGCCCGCACGAAACCCAGCCGCGCCGCTTCCTGCAGGCGCAGCTCCAGCTGGCCCACGGGCCGCAGCTGCCCCCCCAGCCCCAGCTCCCCCACCAGCACCGTGCCCGCCGGGAGGGTGAGATCGCGGAAGCTGGCCACCACGGCGGCGGCCACGCCCAGGTCAGCGGCGGGTTCCTCCACCTCCAGCCCGCCGGCCACCGCGAGGTAGCAGTCGAAGCGGGAGAGGGGCAGGCCCAGGTGCTTCTCCAGCACGGCCAGGATCTGGTGCAGCCGATTCACCGCCAGGCCGGTGGCACTGCGCCGGGGGCTGGCGTAGCTGGTGGTGCTCACCAGGGCCTGGAGCTCCACCAGCAGCGGCCGGGTGCCCTCGCAGGCCACGATCGTGGCGCTGCCGCTGCTGGGCTCCTCACCACCGAGGAAGAGCTCGCTGGGGTTGGTCACCTCCGCCAGGCCCCGGTCCCGCATCTCGAACACCCCCAGCTCGTGGGTGGCGCCGAAGCGGTTCTTCACCGCCCGCAGCAGCCGGTGGCTGGCGAAGCGATCGCCCTCGAAGGTGAGCACCGCATCCACCAAGTGCTCCAGCACCTTGGGCCCCGCGATTGCCCCCTCCTTGGTCACGTGGCCCACCAGCAGCAGGGCGGTGTTCTGCCGTTTGGCGATCCGGGCGAGGGCGGCGGCGCACTCCCGCACCTGGGCCACCGAGCCGGGAGCGCTGCTCAGCTCCGCGTCGTGGAGGGCCTGGATGCTGTCGATGATGGCCACCGCCGGGCGCAGGGCCTCGAGTTCCTGCAGCACCAGCTCCAGATCCGTTTCGGCGAGCAGCCGCAGATCGGCCTCGGCCTCGCGCTCCGGGGCCGCGGCCCCCGCAGGCCCGAGCCGCTGCCAGCGCAGCCTCACCTGCTGGGCCGACTCCTCGGCACTCACGTAGAGCACCGAGGCCCGCTCGGCCATGGCCTGGGCGCTCTGCAGCAGCAGGGTGCTCTTGCCGATGCCGGGATCACCGCCCACCAGCACCAGGGAGCCCGGCACCAGGCCACCGCCCAGCACCCGATCGAGTTCGGCGTAGCCACTGGCCAGCCGCTGCAGGGGACGTTCCCCCCCATCCCGGATCAGGGCGGAGCGTCGCGGCGCCGGCTCGGCGCGGGCACCGGAGCTGGAGGGCTGGGCGCGCAACCTGCGGCCGTCCACCGCCCCGGCCTGTTCCACCAGCGTGTTCCAGCTGCCGCAGCTGCTGCAGCGCCCGAAGAACTGGCGGGTCTGGGCCCCGCAGCTGTTGCACACGAAGAGGGAAGCGGGCCTGGCCAAGGGAGCGGATCGGGGAGGGCGATTCGGTTAGGACTATGAAGAAAGGTGGCTTTGCATGAAATGTTGACCCCTCGGGCCTTTTCAGTAGGGCGATCCGATGTAGCTGCCCCAGGGAGGCCCCAGGAGGCGATGACAGCGTCCCCAATCAGTCCAGCCAAGGAGAAGGAGACGATCCTGGTCGTCGACGACGAGGCCAGTATCCGCCGCATCCTTGAGACCAGGCTGTCCATGATCGGCTACCAGGTGGTGACCGCTTCCGATGGCATGGAGGCCCTCGACTGCTTCCGCGAGAGCCACCCCGACCTGGTGGTGCTCGACGTGATGATGCCGAAGCTCGACGGCTACGGCGTGTGCCAGGAGCTCCGCAAGGAATCGGACGTGCCGATCGTGATGCTCACCGCCCTGGGCGATGTGGCCGACCGGATCACGGGGCTGGAGCTCGGCGCCGACGACTACGTGGTGAAGCCCTTCAGCCCGAAGGAGCTGGAGGCCCGCATCCGCTGCGTGCTGCGGCGGGTGGAGAAGGAGCAGGTGGCCGGCATCCCCAACTCGGGAGTGATCACCGTGGGCGACCTGCGCATCGACACCAACAAGCGCCAGGTGTACCGCGGCGACGAGCGCATCCGCCTCACCGGCATGGAGTTCAGCCTGCTGGAGCTGCTGGTGAGCCGCAGCGGCGAGCCCTTCAGCCGCGGCGAGATCCTCAAGGAGGTATGGGGCTACACCCCGGAGCGTCACGTCGACACCAGGGTGGTGGATGTCCACATCTCCCGGCTGCGCTCCAAACTGGAGGATGATCCGGCCAACCCCGAGCTGATCCTCACGGCTCGGGGCACCGGCTATCTGTTCCAACGCATCGTGGATCCCGTTGCCCCCGAAGGAGCCTGACAAGCGCACCAAGCCCCGTCGGGCGGTCCGCCGGCTGGTGATCTGGTACCGCCGCAATGCGGCCGTGACCAGCCTGGTGGGGACCGCCAGCACTGCGGCCAGCACCGCCCTGTCCGGGGCGGGGAGCGTGGCCGGGGTGGCCACCACGGCGGCCAACACGGTGCTGCAGCCCCTGGTGTTCGATCCCCTGCGGCGCTTGCAGCGGGGGCTGGGGGGCCCGGATGAAAACACGCCCATCAACGACGCCGATCGGCTCTGGGTGGCCGTGGACGGCATGGGCGGGGACCACGCCCCCGGGCCGATCCTGGAGGGCTGCCTCCAGGCGGTGGAGCGGCTGCCGCTGCGGATCCGGTTCGTGGCGGAAACCGTGCCGCTGCGGGCGGCCGTCGCCGCACTGGGGCTGCAGGAGAAGCTCGATGCCGCCCTCGCCAGCGGCCTGATCGAGCTCGTGGCCAGTGGCCCCTCGGTGGGGATGCACGAGGAGGCCACGGTGGTGCGGCGCAAGCGCGACGCCAGCATCAACATGGCCATGGACCTGGTGAAGCAGGGCCGGGCCACCGCGGTGTACTCCGCCGGCAACTCCGGCGCCGTGATGGCCGCGGCGATCTTCCGTCTCGGCCGGCTGAAGGGCATCGACCGGCCGGCCATCGGCGCCCTCTTCCCCACCAAGGACCCCGAGCAGCAGGTGCTGGTGCTCGATGTGGGGGCCAACATGGACTGCAAACCCGAGTGGCTGCTGCAGTTCGCCCTGCTCGGCAACATCTACAGCCGCGACGTGCTGCAGGTGGCCCGGCCCCGCATCGGCCTGGTGAACATCGGCGAGGAGGAATGCAAGGGCAACGAGCTGTGCCTGCGTACCCACAGCCTGCTGGCGGCCGAGAGCCGCTTCCGCTTCACCGGCAACTGCGAGGGGCGCGACATCCTCTCGGGCCAGTTCGATGTGGTGGTGTGCGACGGCTTCACCGGCAACGTGCTGCTGAAGTTCCTCGAGAGCGTGGGCAGCGTGCTGCTGGATGTGATCAAGGTGGAACTGCCCCGCGGCCGGCGCGGCAAGGTGGGCTCCGCCTTCCTGATCAACAACCTGCGGCGCATCAAGAAACGCCTCGACCACGCCGAACATGGCGGCGCGCTGCTGCTCGGGGTGGATGGCGTGTGCGTGATCGGCCACGGCAGCAGCAAGGCGCTCTCCGTGCTGAGCGCCCTGCGCCTGGCCCACTCCGCCGCCAACCATGGTGTGATGGACAACCTCCATGCCCTGAGCGAGGAAACCGGGGTCGTTGCCTGTGGTTGACTGAGCCCACCCGCGGGCTGATCCCCTCTTGGCGCTCGGCGTTTCGCTCAGCCTGGCAACAACCCGGCCGGGGCCCGCCTTCGGCATGGCCTTGGTGGGGTGCGGCAGCGCGGTGCCGACGGCCAGCATCAGCAACGACCAGCTGAGCGAGCGGGTCGACACCAGCGATGCCTGGATCCGCTCCCGTACCGGGATCGCGGCGCGCCGTGTCGCCGGACCCGACGAACCGCTCACCGCCATGGCCACAGGGGCCGCCGCGGCCGCCCTTGCCCATGCGGGCTGGCAGCCGGAGGACGTGGACCTGATCCTGCTGGCCACCTCGAGCCCCGACGATCTCTTCGGCACGGCCCCGCTGGTGCAGGGCTGTCTGGGGGCCGACAACGCCGTGGCCTTCGATCTCACGGCCGCCTGCAGCGGCTTTCTCTTCGCCCTGATCACCGCCGGGCAGTACATCGCCTCCGGCGCCGTGCGCCGGGCCCTGGTGATCGGTGCCGACCAGCTCAGCCGCTGGGTGGACTGGGACGACCGCAGCACCTGTGTGCTGTTCGGCGACGGGGCAGGAGCCGTGGCCGTGGAGGCCTGCGAGGCCGCCGCCAGCGGGCTGCTCGGCTTCCGCATGCTCTCCGACGGGCGTCGCAACGGCTGTCTCACCCTGGCCCAGAGCGCCGAGCACGTGCCTTTGCTCGGGGGGCTGACCACCCAGCGCGGCGGCTTCGGAGCCATCCACATGAACGGCCAGGAGGTGTACAAGTTCGCCGTGCGGGAGGTGCCGGCGGTGCTGGGCGACCTGCTGGAAGCGACGGGCCTCCGTGCCGACCAGCTCGACTGGCTGCTGCTGCATCAGGCCAACCAGCGGATCCTCGACGCGGTGGCCGAGCGGTTCGCCATGCCCAGGGAACGGGTGCTGAGCAACCTCGCCGCCTACGGCAACACCTCAGCCGCCACGATTCCCCTGATGCTGGATGAGGCCGTGCGCGATGGCCGGGTGCAGCCGGGCCATCTGCTTGCCAGCAGCGGTTTCGGCGCCGGGCTCAGCTGGGGCGCGGCCCTGCTGCGCTGGAGCGGCCCCGGCACCCCGGCCGCTGGCTGACAGCCGCGGAGAGCTGCCGCCGTAGCCTCCTGCCGCAGTGATCGGTGCCAGCGGGATGGGGATTGCCTGGGTGTTTCCCGGCCAGGGTTCGCAGAAGGTGGGCATGGCTGCCGGGGTGCTGGAGCTGCCGGGGGGCCGGCAGCGCTTCGCCCAGGCTTCGGCCCAGCTGGGCCGCGACCTGCTGGCCATCTGTGCGGGCGAGGCCGAAGGCGACCTGGCTGACCTCAACGACACCCGCAACACCCAGCCGGCTCTCTTCGTGGTGGAAAGCCTGCTGGTGGATGCCCTGCACGCCCAGGGGCGGCAGCCGGATCTGGTGGCGGGCCACAGCCTCGGGGAGCTGGTGGCCCTCTACGCCGCGGGGGTGTTCGATGCCGCCACCGGGCTGGAGCTGGTTCAGAGCCGCAGCACCCTGATGGCGGCCAGCGGCGGCGGCGCGATGACGGCGGTGATGGGGTTCGAGCGTTCCGAGCTGGAGCAGCTGGTGGCGGCCACTGAGGGGGTGGTGATCGCCAACGACAACAGCAGCGCCCAGGTGGTGCTCTCCGGCACCCCCGAGGCCGTGGCCGAGGTGAGCGGAGCCCTCACCTGCAAGCGGGCGATCCCCCTGGCGGTGAGCGGCGCCTTCCATTCCCCCTGCATGGCCGAGGCCGCCGATGCGTTCGCGCGGCAACTGGAGGCCGTGCCCTTCGCCGAGGCCCGCGTACCCGTGCTGAGCAACACCGACCCGACACCTGAAACCCGCGGCGAGGCCCTCAAGGCACGCCTGCGCCAGCAGATGACCACCGGGGTGCGCTGGCGCGAAACGATGCAGCGTTGTCAGGCCGAAGGCATCGACACCACCGTGGAGATCGGGCCCGGCTCGGTGCTGAGCGGCCTGTTCAAACGCAGCTGCCCGGGCTTCACCACCGCCCAGATCGCCGGCACTGCCGACCTGGGGCTGTGAGCGGCTCGGGACGGCGACCCGGCAGCCGGCCGGTGAATGCGGTGAAGCGGGTGCTGCGGCGCCGCAAGCGCAGCGAACCCCCGGCCCTGATCCGCACGCCGAAACCCAGCCTGGTGTACCGGCTGATCAGCTACCTGCTGGTGTTTCCGGTCTACCGGCTGCTGTTCCGGGGCCGCACCGCCGGCAATGCCCAGGTGCCCCAGGACGGGGCGCTGGTGGTGGTGGCCAACCACGGCTCCCACCTCGACCCGCCGCTCCTGGGCCATGCCCTGGGACGGCCCGTGGCCTTCATGGCCAAGGCCGAGCTGTTCAAGGTGCCGATCCTGGGCCCGATCATCCGGGCCTGCGGGGCCTATCCGGTGTCCCGCGGGGCCAGCGACCGGGAGGCCATCCGCACCGCCACCGACCGGCTGGAGGAAGGCTGGGCCACCGGCGTGTTCATCGACGGCACCCGCCAGGAGAACGGCCGGGTGAACAGGCCGTTGCCGGGAGCGGCCCTGCTGGCCGCCAGGGCCGGCGTTCCCCTGCTGCCCGTGGCGATCCTCAACAGCCACCGGGCCCTGGGCCCGGGCAGCAAGGGCCTGCGCCTGGTGCCCGTGCACATCCGCATCGGCACGCCGATCCCGCCCCCCGCCTCCCGCCGCCGCCCCGACCTGGAGGCCGCCACCGCCGCCTGCCAGGCCCAGATCAACGCCCTGCTGGACCAGGGCCTGATCGGGCGACAGGCCCTGCCGCCTCCGCCAGGCTCAGCCGCTCTGCCACCCAGCGCTTCAGATCCCGGCCGCTGAGCACCCACACGGCCGCCCGCAGGCCATCCCCCCAGATCTTGCTGCGGCTCTCGGGGTGGCAGCGCTCGCCACAGGCCACCGGCTCGGGGGTGAGATGGATGCCGCGGCTGCCGGCCACGATCCGGCCCACCAGCAGCGCCCGGTCCATGTGGTCCTGACTGGTGACCAGCAGGGCATGGCGGATGCGGGCCCGCCGCAGATCGTCCACCAGCGAGGTGAAGTTGCTGAGGGTGTCGCTGGCGCGGTAGTCCAGGCGCACCTGATCCGGTGCCAGACCCTGCCGCTGCTCGAACAGCCAATGGGCGTACTCCGGGTTGCTGCCGCCGCTCACCACCACGGGCAGACCCCGCTCGGCGGCGAGTTCGGCGGCCCGGCGTTCCCGCTCCACATCGCCCCCCAGCACGAGGATCATCTGGGGAGGAGGAGGCGCCGGCCACCACCAGCCGCGCGACAACCACAGCAGGCCGATACCGCCGGTCAGCACCAGACAGCGGCGCCAGCTCCGGCGGGGGCGCCGGACCCGTCGCCGGCCCGTGCCCGTGCCGGCCGGCACGGGAGGGTGGCCGACAGGCCGGCGAGGGCGGGCTCCGGTGGGCATCAGACGGCCACCGGCGCGGTGGGGTACTGGGGCAGCACGGGTTCCCAGGGGCCTGGCAGGGCCTGGCGATGGGCAAGGGCGGACAGCTCCAGCAGCTGGGCCACGTCCTGGATCACCGCCACCTCGGCCGGAGCCAGGGGGGCCTGGGGCTCCAGGGCCTGCACGGCCTGGCGATCAGCGTACAGCCGCGGCGCCCGCCACTCCCCCATTCCCCCCAGGGCCGCGGCGTCAGGCCCGTAGAGACCGGCCACGACCCCGCGGCGGGGAAGCTCCTGCACCAGCCAGGTGGGTCGATCCACCCCCAGGCGCCGGGCGATGAGCAGAAAGCTCCCCGCGCCGTCGAGGGGGATCTGCAACTGCTGGGCCAGGGAACGGGCCATCACCACGCTGAGGCGGGTGCCGGTGAATCCCCCCGGGCCGGTGGCGACGGCGAGCCGCGCCAGGCGGGGCCACTGGCGGGCGGGCAGCACGGCCTCCACGCAGTCCAGAAGCGCTCCGGAAAGGTCCCGGCCGAGGGGAAACTCCTTCAGCTGATCGCCGGCACCGGCTCCGCTGCCCGCGGAGCCAGGGTCAGCGTCGAGATCCCGCAGGCCCACGCCGAGCGCGGAGCTGGAACTGTGCAGGGCCAGGAGCCAGCTCATCGGGGGCAGGCCTCACCGGGACGCAGCCGCTGCCACCGCCCCGGATCGGGCGCGAACGACGCGCAGGCGCGCACATCCCATTCCACGCCCACCCCTCCAGCGGCCAGATCCAGCACCTGCACGTGGATGCGCGGCTCAACCGGCCGGAAGTCCGGGTGGGGGGTGAGATGGGGGGCGCCGTGCTGGCGCTCCACCGCGTGATAGGCCTGACAGCGGTCGACCCAGCGGCAGTCCACACAGATGCACATTCCGGCCAGGCCGCGCCAGGGGCCCATTGTGACGGGCGAACTGCCGCCTGACGAGCTGGCGCGGCGGGTCTGGCATCGCCTGGCGCCTGAAGGCTGGCCCGTATCCCCGGATGCGCTGCCCCCCGGCAGTGCCCTGGTGGGGGGCGCGGTGCGGGATGCGCTGCTGGGACGCCTGGGCTCCCGGCCGGATCTCGACCTGGTGGTGCCCGCCGGCGCCATCGGCCTCTGCCGGCGCCTGGCCCAACGCCTCGGGGGCACCTGTGTGGTGCTCGACCAGCCCCGCGACATCGCACGCCTGGTGGTGAACGGCTGGACGCTCGATCTGGCAGGCCGGGACGGCCCGAGCCTGGAGAGCGACCTGCAGCGGCGCGACTACACCGCCAACGCGATCGCCCTTCGCCTGGACAACCCCACGGTGCTGGTCGACCCCACCGGCGGGCTGGCCGATCTGGCCGCGGGCCGCCTGGCCGCCGTGAGCGAGGCCAACCTGCTGGCCGACCCCCTGCGGCTGCTGCGGGGCGTGCGGCTGAGCCACACCCTGGACCTGCCGCTCGCGGCGCTCAGCCAGGACTGGATCCGCCATCACGCCCAGACCCTGGGGCAGGTCGCGGGCGAGCGGGTGTTCACCGAGCTCGAGAAGCTCGCCGCGGACCCCAGAGGCCACCAGGGGCTGGCCTGGAGCCTGCGGCACAACCTGCTGGCCGCCTGGGGGGCTGACCCGAACGCCGGACGGCCCCTGACGGGTCTGGGCCCCGAGCAGGCCGGCGCCTGCGGCCTCGACGCCTCGGAACGGGCCTGGGCACTGCCGCTGGCCAGGCTCGCCACCCTGCTGCCACCGGCCGCGCTGGGGCGGTTGCGCGCCAGCAGGCAGTGGCAGCAGCGCAGCGCCAGGCTGCGCTGCTGGTGGCAGGAGCTGGAGGCCCGGCCCGGCCCCGAGGCGCTGGCGGAGCCGAGGCGGCTGCAGCTGCATGGTGAGCTGGAGGCCGACCTGCCCGCCCTGCTGCTGCGGCTTCCCCCCGCCGTGGCCCGCCCTTGGATGGCCCGCTGGCGACAACCGGAGGACTGCCTGTTTCACCCCAGATCGCCGCTGGATGGGCGGCAGCTGCAGCAGGCTCTGAACCTGCCGCCTGGCCCCCTGCTGGGAGAACTGATCCGTCACCTCACCCTGGAGCGGGCTTTTGGCCGCATTCCAGTAGCGGATCCGGCTGCCGGCGCTGTCGCGATTCACACCGCCCGAGCCTGGCTGAGCCGACGACGTGATTAACTTTCTGATGTAAGGCGTGAATCAGAGGTTGTTCCTCGCCTGCTGAGCTTTCTTCTCCCCTCCCCATCCATGAGCATCCGTCTCTACGTCGGCAACCTGCCGCAGTCCTTTGATGCCCAAGAGCTCGAGGCTCTGTTCACGGCTGTTGGGGAGGGCGTGCGCTTCAAAGCCGTCAACGACCGTGAAACGGGGGCCTGCCGGGGCTTCGGTTTCGCCAACGTGGAGGATCAGAAGCTGGCCGATGCCGTGATCGAGCAGCTGAACGGCAGGGATTTCGGCGGCAACACCCTCCGCATCGAGCTGTCGGAGCGCCGGGATGCCCGCCCCACCGCAGCGGCCGAGCGCCGCGGCAGCACCGCCGCCCCCCTGCGCAAGGCCGCCGACAAGGTGGTGCATGCCGACCAGGTGGACAGCGAGGCCCCCGATCCCCGCTGGGCCGGCGAGCTGGCCAAGCTCAAGCAGCTGCTCGACACCCAGAAGGCGACCGTCTGAGCCCGGGCTCCCTTCCGCCCGCCTGCATGGGCAACCCCATCTACCCCTCAACCTGGATCAGGACCCTTGTCTGGAGGGACTGGCGCGTCAGCTATCTGGCGGCCCCCTCCCTGGCTGAACGGCCCGCGGGCGCCGTGCTCCTGATCCATGGTTTCGGGGCCTGCAAGGAACACTGGCGCCACAACGTGGATCCGCTGCGCCGGCAGCATTCAGTCTTCGCGCTCGACCTGCTCGGCTTCGGGGCCAGCGACAAGCCCCGTTCCACCCTCCCGCAGGAGCCCCTGACCCCGGGATCCGTCCGTTACGGCATGGATCTGTGGGCCGACCAGGTGGTCGATTTCATCGTCAGCCAGGGGCTCGAGGCTGTGCACCTGGTGGGCAATTCGATCGGCGGCGTGGTCGCCCTGGCGGCGGTCGAACGGCTCGAACAGGCCGGGCGCCCCGCCCGGGGGGTCATGGTTCTGAATTGCGCTCAGCGCGCGCTGGATGACAAACGGCTGCGGGATCAGCCACAGGCACTGCGCACGCTGCGGCCGCTGCTCAAGGCCGTCGTGCGTCAACGCTGGCTGACCAGGCGGTTGTTCCAGTCCTTTGCCACAGCAGGGATGATCCGCAGCGTGCTGAAGCAGGCCTATCCATCCGGACAGAACATTGACGACCAGCTGGTGGGGCTGTTGCTGGCTCCCGCACAACAACCGGGGGCAAGCGAGGCCTTTCGGGGATTCATCAATCTGTTCAACGACATTCTTGCCCCTGATCTGCTTGCTCGGCTGTCAACACCCGTGACCCTGATCGCTGGAGTGGATGACCCTTGGGAGCCCATCCAGGAAGCACGAACATGGCAAAGATTTGCGTGCGTGAAAGCATTTCTTGAACTGGAAGGGTGCGGTCACTGTCCCCATGACGAGGCACCGGATGCAACCAATCCCCTGCTTCTGGCCGCCCTGAGCGGGAACCCTCAGCGCACCTGAGCCACCACAAAGGAAAGCGGCAGATCCAGCAGCTTGCCGGTGCGCGGCACGTAGGCGCGCTTGTTGAACACGTCGTAATCGTGCTGCTCGATCACATCGAGGATGCCGCGGTACAGACGCAGGGAGGCCCACACCGGCCAGCGGGCGTCGGGCGCCAGCCAGCGCACGCCCGCTTCGGATCGGGCGAACCACTGCCGGGCCCGGTCCACCTGAAAGCGCATCAGGGCACGCCAGTTGTCATTCACCACACCGGTCATCAGCTGGTCTTCGCCATAGCCGAAGCGAACCAGGTCGTCCTGGGGAAGATAGATGCGCCCCCGGGAGCGGTCTTCGCCCACATCACGCAGGATGTTGGTCAGCTGGTTGGCAATGCCGAGGGCCACCGCCGCCTCCGACGTATCGGGGGCATCACTCCAGGGTGCCGAGGTGTACGCCGTGTCGCGCCCCATCACCTCCTGGGTCATCAGGCCCACGGTGCCCGCCACCCGGTAGCAGTACAGAGCCAGCTCGGAAAAGGTGGAGTACCGGTGCTGGCGCAGATCCATGCGCTGCCCCTCGATCATGTCCAGGTAGGGCTGCAGCGGCTGGGGATAGCGCTCCAGCGTGTCGCACATCACCAGATCGAGGCCATCGTGCACCTCACCGCGGAAGAACCCCCGGGTGCGCTGCTCCCAGGCATCCAGCCGCCGCTCCAGCTGCTCGGGGGGCAGCGCCTGGGCCTCTGCGCTGTCCATGAGCTCATCGGTGCGGCGGCACCACACGTAGATGGCCCAGATCGCCCGGCGCTTGGCGGGCGGCATCAGCAGGGTGCCGAGGTAGAAGGTCTTGGCCCAGAGGGCTGTCTCCTGGCGGCAATCCTCGTAGGCCTGGTCGAGGCTGGGAAGCACCACAGGAGCACCGGGGCGCTGGCCATGGTGGCAGAGCCGGGTGTCGTTCAAAGCGCTACCCGCCATGGACGGAAACCCTGCGCAATGCGGCCGGGCCCCTGGGGCTGCCGGAAGCAGAGGGGCAAGGGCAGGGGGCGGAGAGCCTCAAGCGGAAAACATCGGGCAGGGTGGAAGCCCTCCGGGCCAACCAGTGGCTCCCATCCTGACCCAGCGCCGTCGGCCCCCCCCCCGCTCATGCCACAGGGCTCAGGAGGCGCCCCTGGGATTCCGCCTCCAGACGCGCGGCCTGGGCGGCAATGGCCTGGGCACACTGCTTGCCGCTGAGCACGGCCCCCTCCATGGACGCCAGGTAGCGCTGCATGGTGTAGTCCCCGGCCAGGAAGAAGTTGGCGATGGGGGAGGTCTGGTCCGGCCGCAGCTGCTGGCAGCCGGGCACGGTCTTGTACACCGAACGCGGGGTCTTCACCACGATCGACTTGCGCAGCTTCGCCTGATCGTCGCCGGTGAAGTGCATGGGGAAGAGGCGCTTGAGCTCCTCCATGGTGGCGGCCACGATCTCGGCATCCGGCCGGCCGATCCAGTCCTTCGCCGGCGCGAACACCAGCTCCAGCATCGAGCGATCCGGATCCTCGTATTCCCGGCAGGTGTTGCTCATGTCGGCATAGACGCTGAGCAGGGGGCTGCGGCTGAACAGCAGGTGGTCGATGGTGGTGAGCTTGCGGTCGAACCAGAGGTGGATGTTGATCACCGGCACCCCGTTGAGCCCCTCCAGCTTGCTGAAGTAGGGGAGGGTCTTCCAGGGCTCCGGCAGCAGCAGCTTGAGCGGATCCACCGGCAGGGCGCTCACGTAGGCGTCGGCTTCCAGGGTGTAGCCCTCCCGCCCCTTGATGCCGCCGATCCTGAAGCCGGCCACGCTGCCGTCGGCGCCAAGGGCGATCTCCCGCAGGGGAGCCTCGAGGTGCACCTCACCGCCGCGGGCGGTGATGTGGTCCACGATCGGCTGGCAGAGCCGCT
This sequence comes from Cyanobium sp. NIES-981, assembly GCF_900088535.1. Taxonomy (NCBI): domain Bacteria; kingdom Bacillati; phylum Cyanobacteriota; class Cyanophyceae; order Synechococcales; family Prochlorococcaceae; genus Cyanobium; species Cyanobium sp. NIES-981. The sequence continues at coordinate 2,879,680 of NZ_LT578417.1, forward strand.
GGGGGGGGTTGCCATCGAGGAAGGCCATCTTCGAGCCATCGCTCTCCTGCAGGAAGCGATTGAGCGCCGTGAGCACCACGGTGCTGGAGATCTCATCGGGATCGATGAAGTTCAGCGCCTTGGCCATGGCGATGAACACCTCATCGTTCACCCGCTCCGGGATGTTGTGAATCCGCAACCACTCCGTCCAGGAATACTTGTCGCACTCCTCCACGTAACCCTGCCCCCGCAGCATGGCGGGCACCAGACCCAGCCCGAAGGCGATCTTCTCGGGCCAGGTGAGCATGTCGTTGTTGCCCAGGATCGCCGCCACCCCGTTGAAGGGGGCTGGGATCTCGGGGAAGTCGAAGCGGCTGTAGGTGCCGGGCGTCTCCTTCTGGTTGAAGATCATCGAATGGCTCTTCCACTGCAGCCTGTCCTCGATGTCCAGCTCCTTGAACAGCTGGCGCATGTTGCGGTAGGCCCCGAAGAAGATGTGCAGGCCGGTCTCGTACCAGTCGCCGTCCTCGTCCTGCCAGGCGGCCACCTTGCCGCCGAGCACGTCGCGGGCTTCCACCACGATCGGGGTGTGGCCGGCATCGCTCAGATACTTGGCACAGGACAGGCCCGCCAGTCCGGCACCGGCGATCGCGACGCGCATAGCCACGCATGAAGGGAAGGTCAACCTTAGGGGTGGCTCCGCGGCGGACGCGGCCGGCCGCGGGCGCGAAGGCTTGGGCTCTGCCCCGCGCGGGTGTTCCTAGAGTCGGGGCCATGGAGATGTCCTCGCCGATCCATGGCTGATTCCGGTCCTGCCGCGACCCTGCTCAAGTCCACCACCCGCCACGTGCGCCTGTTCACCGCCCGCGTGGAGGGGGCCGACCTGGTGCCCGATCCGGGCCAGCTCACCCTGGATGTGGACCCGGACAATGAATTCCTCTGGGATCAGCCTGTGCTCGAGAAGGTGCAGCAGCACTTCCGCACTCTTGTGGACGCCCAGGCCGGCGCCGATCTGAGCGAGTACAACCTGCGCCGCATCGGCTCCGAGCTCGAGGGGTTCATCCGCCAGCTGCTGCAGGCCGGCGAACTCCGCTACAACCCGGATTGCCGGGTGCAGAACTACTCCATGGGCCTGCCCCGTACCCCCGAAACCCTGTGAGCCGCTCGCCCAGCCGCTACGACGAGCGCCCCAGCGGTTACCGCCGCGGCGGTCGTGCCGACGCCGATGCCTACGACCGGGGTTATGCGGGCCGCAGTTCCGAGCGGGGGGCCGAGCGGGGCGCCGATCGCTACGGCCGCTACGCCGAACCCAGCCGGCGCCGCGGCGGAGGGGGCGGTCCGGGAGGTGGTGCTCCCGGAGGCCCCGGGGGCAATGGCCAGGGGGGCGGTCCGATTCAGTTCAACGTGGGCACCCTGGCCGTTCTGGCCGGCGTGCTGGTGGTGGGCATCGGCATCGGCACCGCCATCTCCAGCACCACCCAGGGCAACCAGGGGAACATCGCCAGCTCCCAGCAGCTCGACATGGCAGTGCCCGACCCGGAATTCTGCCGCCAGTGGGGTGCGAGCGCCTTCGTGATGGACATCGAGCTCTACACGACCATGAACCCGAGCTCGAGCTTCGTGACCCAGCCATCCCTCAAACCGGGCTGCGTGATTCGCCGGGAGAACTGGAGCGTGCTGCAGAAGGAGGGAGCCGTGACCTCCGAGCAGATGCGTCAGTGCAAACAACGCATGAACACCTTCGCCTACATCGGCTCGGTGAAGGACAAGCCGATCGTGCGCTGCGTCTACCAGACCGACATCACGGAGAACAAGTTCGTCACCAAGGGCGTGGCCGACGACACGGTGGGCATCACGCCGGAGGCCGGCCAGTTCTGACCCTGGATCAGGCCTGATCGGGAGCCTGGCCCTCGCCGCTCAGCCGGCGGCGGGTGCCGGCTCGGGCACAGCGGCCTGCAGCGGGCGACGCAGGGGGCTGTCCGGGCTGGCGAACACCGGCAGCACCTCCCGGCGGAAGGCGTCCGAAGCCCTGGAGCAGTAGCGGGCGGGGTGGCTGATCAGCTTCAGCTGGCGCCGCACCAGCAGATCGGCCACCTGGGGGCGGTAGAGGGTGCCGGCGGCCAGCTCCCGCTCGATGGAGACGACTGGCAGGAACGCCGCGCCCAGGCCGGACTGCACGGCGTTCTTGATGGCCTCGAAGGAGTTGAGCTCCATCTCGATCTTGAGCCGGGCCAGATCGAGTCCGGAGCGGGCCAGCAACTGGTCCACCATCTTGCGGGTGGTGGACTGGGCGTCGAGGCAGACGAAGGAGAGGCGGTAGAGATCCTCCTTGGTGAGTTCAGCCAGGCGGGCCAGGGGGTGCTTGGTGGGCAGCACCAGAGCCAGCTCGTCGCTCGCGTAGGGCACCACCTGAAGGAGCTCGGCCAGCTCGGGCGGCAGCTCCCCACCGATGATCGCCAGGTCGAGCTGGCCGTTGGCCACGCTCCAGCTGGTGCGCCGGGTGCTGTGCACCTGGAGCTGCACGGCCACATCGGGATACTTCTGGCGGAAGAGCCCGATCATGCGGGGCATGAGGTAGGTGCCGGTGGTCTGGCTGGCGCCCACGAGCAGCGAGCCTCCCTTGAGGTTGTGGAGGTCTTCCAGCGCCCGGCAGGCCTCCTGGCACTGGCTGAGGATGCGGTCGCAGTAGCTCAGCAGCAGATGGCCCGCCTCGGTAAGCTGGGCCTTGCGGCCGCCCCGGTCGAACAGGGAGACACTCAGCTGCTTCTCCAGGTTCTGGATCTGCAGGCTCACGGCGGGCTGGGTCACGTAGAGGCTGTCCGCAGCCTTCTTGAAACTGCCCTCGCTGGCGATCGCCCGCAGGATCCGGAGCTGGTCAAGGGTGAAGGGCAGATCTGCCATAGGGCCCGCCGGCCAGCACCAGGGTGCAAGCCGGAACTCTAGGTGGCCTTCCCGGCGGCAGAATCGCCAACTTCACATCCATCTCCCCCTTGCCCTCCAGCCCCCTCCACCACAGCAGCTGGGTGATGCTCGCCCTGCTGCTCACCTTCGCCGTGCTGCACAGCGGGGGCGCCTCCCTGCGGTTCTGGGGCGTGGCCCGGATCGGGGAGCGGGCCTGGCGGCTGCTCTTCGCTGGGGTGAGCATCCCCGCCGCCGTGGTGGTGGTGGGCTACTTCCTGGCGCACCGCTACGACGGTGTGCGCCTGTGGAACCTGCAGGAGCAGCCCTGGATCATTCCCGTGGTGTGGACGGGCACCGCCATCAGCTTTCTCTTTCTCTACCCCGCCACCTACAACCTGCTGGAGATCCCGGCGGTGCTCAAACCCCAGGTGAGGCTGTACGCCACCGGCATCATCCGCATCAGCCGCCACCCCCAGGCCGTGGGACAGGTGCTCTGGTGCGCCACCCACCTGCTCTGGCTCGGCACCAGCTTCATGGTGGTCACCTGCGCCGGGCTGATCGCCCATCACCTCTTCGCGGTATGGAACGGGGATCGCCGCCTGCGCAACCGCTTCGGCGCCGCCTTCGAGGAGCTGGAAGCCCACACCTCCGTTCTGCCCTTCCGGGCCGTGCTGGATGGCCGCCAGCAGCTGGTGGCCACCGAATTCCTGCGGCCGGCCCAGCTGGGGATCGCCATCGCCGTGGGCGTGTTCTGGTGGGCCCACCGCTACATCGGACTGGGGGCCACCGCCTTCTCGCGCACCGGCCTGGCCCACTGGCTCGGGTGAGGGCGGCCTGCTCGTAATCGCCCACAGGGAGCGGCGGGCACCGGCGCGCTGCCTACACTCTGCCAAGCCCGAGCCCGCCGGATGCCTTCAACCGCTGAACTCGCCTGGTTGATCCCGGTGCTGCCCCTGGCGGGGGCCTGCCTTGTGGGCCTTGGGCTGATCAGCTTCAACCGCACCGTGAACCGGCTGCGCAAGCCCGTGGCCCTGCTGCTGATCAGCTGTGTGGGGGCCGCGGCTGTGCTCAGCTTCGCGCTGCTGGCCGAGCAGCTCGCCGGTGCCGGCCCCACCGAGGTGCTGTTCAACTGGGCGAGCGCCGGCACGTTCAACCTGCAGATGGGCTTCCGCGTGGATGCCCTCGGCGCCGTGATGCTGGCCCTGGTCACCACCATCGCCCTGCTGGTGATGGTGTACTCCGATGGCTACATGGCCCACGACAAGGGCTATGTGCGTTTCTTCACCTACCTGGCCCTGTTCAGCAGCTCGATGCTGGGTCTGGTGATCAGCCCCAACCTGCTCGAGATCTACGTGTTCTGGGAGCTGGTGGGCATGTGCTCCTACCTGCTGGTGGGCTTCTGGTACGACCGCGACGGCGCCGCCAACGCCGCCCAGAAGGCCTTCGTGGTGAACCGGGTGGGGGACTTCGGCCTGCTGCTGGGCATCCTGGGCCTGTTCTGGGCCACCGGCAGCTTTGGCTTCGAGGAGATCGGCTCCCGCCTCGCCGAGGCCGTGAACGCCGGCAGCCTCAGCACCGCTGTGGCGGTGGTGCTCTGCCTGCTGGTGTTCATGGGTCCGATGGCCAAGTCGGCCCAGTTCCCGCTGCACGTGTGGTTGCCCGATGCCATGGAGGGCCCCACCCCGATCTCGGCCCTGATCCACGCCGCCACCATGGTGGCCGCCGGGGTGTTCCTGGTGGCCCGGCTGCAGCCGGTGTACGACGCCTTCCCGGCGGTGAACCTGGTGATCGCCGTGGTGGGCACCATCACCCTGTTCCTGGGGGCCTCCATCGCCCTCACCCAGATGGACCTCAAGAAGGGCCTCGCCTACAGCACCGTGAGCCAGCTCGGTTACATGATGCTGGCGATGGGCTGCGGCGCCCCCGTGGCCGGCATGTTCCACCTTGTGACCCACGCCTTCTTCAAGGCGATGCTCTTCCTGGGATCCGGCTCGGTGATCCACGCCATGGAGGAGGTGGTGGGCCATGAGCCGGTGCTGGCCCAGGACATGCGCCTGATGGGCGGCCTGCGCCGCTACATGCCCGTGACCAGCGCCACCTTCCTGATCGGCTGCGTGGCGATCAGCGGCATCCCGCCCCTGGCTGGCTTCTGGAGCAAGGACGAGATCCTCGGCCAGGCGTTCAACAGCTTCCCGATCCTGTGGGCGATGGGGTTCATCACCGCCGGCATGACCGCCTTCTACATGTTCCGGCTCTACTTCCTCACCTTCGAGGGCCCGTTCCGCGGGGGCGACAAGGCCATCCAGGCCCAGCTCATGCTGGCCGCGGGCCGCAGCGCCGAGGAAGCCCACCACGACGGCCACGCCGACCATCCCCATGAATCGGGCTGGCAGATGGCCATGCCCCTGGCCGTGCTGGCCGTGCCGTCGGTGCTGATCGGGCTGCTGGGCACGCCCTGGAACAACCGCTTCGCCACCCTGCTCGACCCGGAGGAGGCGGCACACATGGCAGCCCATTTCAGCTGGGGGGAATTCCTTCCCCTGGCCGGCACTTCGGTGGCGATCTCCACCGCCGGCATCGGCCTGGCGGTGCTGGCCTACGCCCTCCGCCGGATCGATCTGGGCCAGGCCGTGGCCGGGCGCTTCCCGGCCGTGAACGCCTTCCTCGCCAACAAGTGGTATCTCGACGCCATCAACGAGAAGCTCTTCGTGCAGGGCAGCCGCAAGCTGGCCCGCTCGGTGCTGGAGGTGGATTCCAAGGTGGTGGATGGCGTGGTGAACCTCACCGGCCTGGTGACCCTGGGCAGTGGCGAGGGGCTCAAGTACTTCGAGACCGGCCGGGCCCAGTTCTATGCCCTGATCGTGTTCGGGGGGGTGATCGCCCTGGTGGTGCTGTTCGGCTCGCTGGGCTGAGGGCTTCGGCCGAGAGCGCGCGGGGCGCGCCACACGCACTCAGTGCCTCTGCCCAGCGAGCCTCGCGCCGCAGCGAGCGCACCCTCAGCAGGAGCCTACGGACTGTGTGCCTCCCCCCACCGTAGGAGTGATCACCTAGCCGGCATTTCTACACTCCGGCCAACGGAGCCCTTTGGATTCAGTGCCTTTCCCCTGGCTGAGCGCCGCGATCCTGTTCCCGATCGGTGCGGCCCTGCTCATCCCCTTCGTGCCCGACAAGGGCGACGGCAAGCAGGTGCGCTGGTACGCCCTCGGCATCGCCCTCACCACCTTCCTGTTCACGGTGGCGGGCTACCTCACCGGCTATGACCCCGCGGTGGAGGGTCTGCAGCTGGTGGAGCGGGTGGAGTGGCTGCCCGACCTGGGGCTGGCCTGGTCGGTGGGGGCCGACGGCCTCTCGATGCCGCTGATCCTGCTCACCAGCTTCATCACCGCCCTGGCGGCGCTGGCGGCCTGGCCGGTGAGCTTCAAGCCCAAGCTCTTCTATTTCCTGCTGCTGGCCATGGACGGCGGCCAGATCGCGGTGTTCGCCGTGCAGGACATGCTGCTCTTCTTCCTGGCCTGGGAGCTGGAGCTGATCCCCGTGTATCTGCTGCTGGCGATCTGGGGGGGCAAGAAGCGCCAGTACGCCGCCACCAAGTTCATCCTCTACACGGCCGGCAGCTCCCTGTTCATCCTGATCGTGGGGCTGGCGATGGCCTTCTACGGCGGCGACACCAGCTTCGAGTACACGACGCTGATGGCCAAGGAGTTCGGCACCAGGTTCCAGGTGCTCTGCTACGCCGGCCTGCTGATCGCCTTCGGCGTGAAACTGCCGATCGTGCCGCTCCACACCTGGCTGCCGGACGCCCACGGCGAGGCCACGGCGCCGGTGCACATGCTGCTGGCCGGCATCCTGCTCAAGATGGGCGGCTATGCCCTGCTGCGCTTCAACGTGCAGCTGCTGCCGGAAGCCCACGCCCAGTTCGCCCCGCTGCTGGTGGTGCTGGGGGTGGTGAACATCATCTACGCCGCGCTCACCTCCTTCGCCCAGCGCAACCTCAAGCGCAAGATCGCCTACAGCTCGATCAGTCACATGGGCTTCGTGCTGATCGGCATCGGCAGCTTCAGCGACCTGGGCACCAGCGGAGCAATGCTGCAGATGATCAGCCACGGCCTGATCGGCGCCAGCCTCTTCTTCCTGGTGGGCGCCACCTACGACCGCACCCACACCCTGCAGCTCGATGAGATGGGCGGCGTGGGCCAGAAGATGCGCAAGATGTTCGCCCTCTGGACCATCTGCTCACTGGCCTCCCTGGCCCTGCCCGGCATGAGCGGCTTCGTGTCGGAGCTGATGGTGTTCGTGGGCTTCGTCACCAGCGAGGCCTACACCCTCAGCTTCCGGGTGGTGATGGCGATTCTGGCCGCCGTTGGCGTGATCCTCACGCCGATCTACCTGCTCTCGATGCTGCGGGAGATCTTCTTCGGCAAGGAGAACGCCGAACTCTCCTCCCACACCCATCTGGTGGATGCCGAACCGCGCGAGATCTACGTGATCAGCTGCCTGCTGGTGCCGATCGTGGGCATCGGCCTCTACCCCCGGATCATGACGGACAGCTACCGGGCGTCGATCGAGGCCCTCGTGCAACGGGAAACCCTGGCCATGGGCCGGGTGATTCACCCTCCGGCCAGCAGCCTGATCCGCCAGCCCCTGCTGCAGGCCCCGGGCCTGCCGGGATGACCCCTGCCGGCGTAACAGAACCCTGCGGTTGCCCTGCCCCCCTTTCGGCTGGCAGCCCAACTGCGTACGCTCCTGATCCCAGTGCGTGGGGTGTGCCCGCATGAAACAGCTGAACTTCCTGCTGATCTTCAGCTTCGGTCTGGCGACCGTGATGTTCACCCTGGAGAACACGGCGGCCACCACCGTGCACTTCCTGCCGGGCCTGTCCGCCACCATGCCCCTGGCGGCCCTGCTGCTGGTGGTGGGCGGCATCGGGGCCACGGCCGCCTGGGTGTTCGCGGTGTGGACCGGCGTGGTGCGCAAGGTGGAGGCGATGCAGAACCAGAGCGACTTCGACGCCCAGCAGGTGCGCATCCAGGAGCTGGAGAACGACCTGCAGCGCTACCGCGCCACGGTGGATGCCCAGCTGGGGCTGCTGCCGGCGGCGGGCCAGAGCTCCGCCCAGGCGGCTGGCCGCGATGGCGAGCCGAGCTCCACGGACGACGGGAGCAGCAGAGGCTGAGCCTGCCTGCCAGGGGTGGTCCCCCGGCTCCAGCACCGGTAGCTTGAGGCGGCTCACCCTTGCGACAGCGGCACAGGATTGACCGACGGGGGCGCCAGGCTGGCCATCCGGCTGCTGCAGGATGCGGCCGAACGGGGGGATCTCGACCCCTGGGACGTGGACGTGATTGCCGTGATCGACGGTTTTCTCGACCAGTTGCGCCAGCGCATCGCCGTGCCGCGCCTGGTGGCGGCTACCGCCAGGGGCGGCAGCTACGAGCAGGATCTGGCGGAAACCAGCGAGGCCTTCCTGGCCGCTTCCGTGCTGGTGAGCCTCAAGGCTGAAGTGCTGGAGGCCAGCACCTTCCCCCAGGAAGCGCCACCGGAGGCGGACTTCGACCTCGGCTTCGAAGCGGAGGGCCAGGGTTGGATCATCGATCCCGCCCTGCAGCTGCCGCGCCGGCCGGAACGGCACCTGTGGCGGCGGCCCGTGGCACCGCCCCCCCTGCAGCGACCGGTGACCCTGGGCGAGCTGATCCGCCAGCTTGAGGACATCGCCGAACGGCTCGAACAGGATGCAGGCCGCCCGCGGCAGCGCCAGCGCCAGCGCCGCTACAGCGAGCGGGCGGCGATTGCCCAGGTGGCCGCCCTGGCCCACCGCGAAAAGCTGCCGGAAACCACCGCGGCCCTCAGCCGCTTCCTGCTGCGCTGGCCTCCGGCCCAGGAGTGGGTGGATTTCGAGCGGCTGGTGGGAGCCTGGAGCCAGGCCGCGCTGGAGCCCGCCCAGGCCGGTGAGGACGATCTGGACAGGGACCGGGTGGGGGTGTTCTGGGCCCTGCTGTTCCTCTGCCATCAGGGCAAGGTGGACCTGGAGCAGCAGGGCGGCCTGTTTGGCCGCCTCAGCCTGAGGCGATGCGCGGAGACCCGGGCGGAGCCCCTGGTGGACGCCCAGACCGGAGCAGGCCTGTCCCACCTGGCCGCATCCGGGTCAGCTCCCCGGCCGGCCGCTGAACAGCTCGTGGCATGAACCGGCGCCTAAGGTGGGGCCTCCGACCAATGAGAGTACGCGCCGATGAAGGCGATGATCCTGGCGGCTGGCAAGGGAACCCGGGTGCGTCCGATCACGCACACGATTCCCAAGCCCATGATCCCCATTCTGCAGAAACCCGTGATGGAGTTTCTGCTGGAGCTTCTGCGGCAGCACGGCTTCACCGAGATCATGGTGAATGTCTCCCACCTTGCCGAAGAGATCGAGAACTACTTCAGGGATGGCCAACGCTTTGGCGTGGAGATTGCCTACAGCTTCGAGGGCCGCATCGAAGACGGTGAACTGATCGGCGATGCCATCGGTTCGGCTGGAGGTCTCAAGAAGATTCAGAACTTCCAGACGTTCTTCGACGACACCTTCGTGGTGCTCTGCGGTGACGCCCTGATCGATCTGGATCTCACCGAGGCCGTGCGGCGCCACCGCGAGAAGGGCGCCATGGCCAGTCTGATCACCAAGCGGGTGCCGCCCGACCAGGTGAGCAGCTACGGCGTGGTGGTGACCGATGCCGATGGACGGGTGCGTTCCTTCCAGGAGAAGCCCTCGGTGGCAGAGGCCGCCAGCGACATGATCAACACCGGCATCTACATCTTCGAGCCGGAGGTGCTGGACTTCATCCCCAGCAACGTACCGTTCGACATCGGTTCCGACCTGTTCCCCAAGCTGGTGGCGGCGGGGGCCCCCTTCTACGCCCTGCCGATGGAGTTCGAATGGGTGGACATCGGCAAGGTGCCCGACTACTGGCAAGCGATCCGCAGCGTGCTGCAGGGCCAGGTGCGCCAGGTGCAGATTCCAGGGAAAGAGGTGAGGCCAGGCATCTTCACCGGGCTGAACGTGGCTGCCGACTGGGACAAGATTCACGTGGAAGGCCCGATCTACGTGGGCGGCATGACCAAGATCGAGAACGGCGTCACGATCATCGGGCCAGCCATGATCGGCCCCAGCTGCCAGATCTGTGAGGGCGCCACGATCGACAACTCCATCATCTTTGATTACTCCCGCATCGGTCCCGGTGTGCGCCTGGTGGAGAAGCTGGTGTTCGGCCGCTACTGCGTGGACCGCAACGGGGATCACTTCGACCTTCAGGAAGCCGCCCTCGACTGGCTGATCACCGACGCACGCCGGCTGGACGTGGTGTCGCCAAGTCCGCAGCAGAAGGCGATGGCCGAACTGCTCGGCAGCGACCTCAGCCTCACCTAGTCACCGTGGCGCCCAGCCTCACTCAGAGAAGCTGGGGAGCACGGGCGGGAATCCCGGTGCCGCCCGCTGTCTCTGGCAACGGGGCCAAGCCCGCCCTGGCCAGGATCAGGGGGATGCGCTCCTCCGCCTTGATCGCCATCACGTGCACCCCCTGGGCGATCTCCAGGTAACGGGCCACCTGCTCCGCCGCGATCGCCACGCCCTCCGCGGCGGGGTCAGAGGCGGCTGCCAGCCGATCGATCAGGGTCTGGGGAATGTTGGCCCCAGGCACCACCCGGTTGATGAACAGCGCGTTCTTGGCGGACTTCAGCAGGAACACCCCAGCCAGAACGGGCAGGCCCAGCGGAGCGGCGATCTCCTCCACAAAGCGGCGCAGGGCCTCGGCATCGGTGACCATCTGGGTCTGCACGAAGCGGGCCCCGGCCCGCTGCTTGCGGCGCATCCGTGCCTTGAGCCCACTCCAGCTGGGGCTCTGGGGATCCGCCGCCGCCCCCGCGAAGAAGGCTGTGCCGCCATCCGGCAGGGAGCCCTTCACCGGGTCCTGACCGGCGTTGAGGCTGGCCACCAGTTGCAGCAGCCGCACCGACTCCAGCTCGTTCACGGGCCGGGCATCGGGCTGGTCGCCGGCGCGCACCGGATCGCCCGTGAGACAGAGCAGATTGCGCAGGCCGAGGGCATGGGCGCCCAGAAGATCCGCCTGCAGCGCAATGCGGTTGCGATCGCGGCAGGCCATCTGCAGCACCGGCTCGATGCCGGCCTCCAGGAGCAGGCGGCACATGGCCAGGCTGCTCATCCGCATCACCGCCCTGCTGCCATCGGTGACATTGACGGCATGCACCCAGGGACGCAGCGAGGCCGCCGCCGCCAGGGTGCGCGCGGGATCAGCGCCGCGGGGCGGAGTGACCTCAGCCGTGATCGCCGGCAAACCACGGGTGAGGGCCTGTTGGAGCAGCAAGCCAAGCTTCGCGTTGCAGGCCCATCATGCGGCAGGGCACTGCCTAGAGTGGGCTTGCGCCTGTGCGGAGCCTGGTCGATGGGCAGAGAGCTCCAGCAGTCTCAGGAGCGGGACCTCTCGGAGCGGGAGCTCGAGATCATTGGGCTGGTGGCCGAGGGGCTCACCAACCAGGAAATTGCCAGCTCGCTCACCATCAGCAAGCGCACCGTGGACAACCACGTGAGCAACATCTTCACCAAGACCGGCGCGAAGAACCGGGTGGCCCTGCTGAACTGGGCCATGGACCACGGCAAGATCTGCCGGGACGGGTTCAACTGCTGTGCGCTGGACCAGCCAGAGGACGAGTGAGTCCGGACAGCCAGGACCCCAGGCGACAGGACGTCAGGCGATGGCCGGGGCGCCCTCGGCCCTTGCATCGAGGGGATGAACCACCACAGCGACACTCTCCAGACTGAAGCTGTCCTCAGGCAGAGCGAACAGCTCGGCGTAGGCCAGACAGTCGTCCCGATCGCGCCCGGAGAAGCGCAGCACTCCCTGGCTGTCGTAGAGGCCGACCAAGACGATCCTTAAGAAACTCAGCTGATTGTATCCGATGCAACGGGGGGAACGGCGAACCACGCCGGCAACCGCGCCCGCTGCAACGAACTCCACCGCAGCAGCGGCTGCCGCGCCAGCGCCGCGTTGCTGAGTTCGTGCCGGCCCGTCACCTCCTCACGGCACCAGCACGGCACGCTCACGTGCTGATCGTGGCTCTCCAGTTCCACCTCCGCCACCACCAGCGGGGCGTTCTCCCCCTCGAACACATCCACGACCCAGGCCCCCCCCGGCAGATCGAGGCCATGGCGCCACTTGCTGATCCGCTCGCTCGCCATGGCCATCAGGGCCAGGGCATCCTCAGCCGGAATGGCGTACTCGAACTCCTGGCGCACGATGCCCTCCCTCGCCGGGGCGGCCGGCATCGACTGCGGGGGACGGGCCTTGAGCGTCAACCAGGCCCCATCGCTGGCCCCGGGCGTGTCGAAGACCGTACGGCGCACCCGCAGGGTCATCCCGTCGGGGCGGGCCACCAGGTAACCCTGGTCCAGCCGGGCCCGCCAGCACACATGGGGCTGCCAGCCGTCGCCATCCACCAGGAACCGGCGCTCGATCTCCAGGCCCATCGGTGAACTTGAGGGAGGTCCCCATTGTGGAACCCAGTGGCGTGGGGCTCAGTTATGGGAGGGCTCGGCCGCCACCAGGCTGCCGGCCCAGTGCAGCTTGTGGGTGAGCGTGCGGTAGTAGGAGGGGCTGCGCTCCAGGATGAGCATCTTGGCCGGATGGCCGCAGCGCTGCACGATGGCCCGGTCTCCCGGTTCCAGCGTGGTGGCATGGGCGCCGTCCTGCCAGAGATTCACCCGACGGCTCGACTCCCCCAGGGGCCACACCGACAGCTGGGCCCGGGGCGGCACCACCAGGGCGCGGCTGGAGAGGCTGATCGGGCAGATCGGCGTGACCACGATCGCCTCGATGCCCGGGTGCAGGATCGGGCCGCCCGCCGCCATGGCATAGCCCGTGGAGCCGGTGGGGGTGGCGATGATCAGACCATCGCCGCGGAACTGGTCCACCACTTCGCCGTCGATCTCCAGCTCCAGCACGCAGGTGGGGGAGCGTTCATCCAGCCCCGGCCGGAAGTAGACGTCGTTGAGGGCCAGATGGCGGGGCTGGGAGGCCGGTCCGACCCCATCGCCGCGGTCCACCCGGGCCTCCAGCATCATGCGGCTCTCGATGGCGAAGCTGTCGTCCCGCAGCCGCTGCCAGAGGCTGCGCTGGTCGTCATCGTCCGACCGTCGCCGCGGCTGCTCGCCACTGAGGCGCAGCAGGCTGCGGTGGTGGGTGAGAAAGCCAAGGTGGCCGCCCACGTTGAAGCAGAGGATGGGCACGGCCAGGGGGCCCAGATGGCGGGCCGCCCCCAGCACGGTGCCGTCCCCACCGAGCACCAGGGCCACGTCGGGCAGCTCCCCCTCCGTGGCCAGCAGGCCGGGAAAGGGATCCTGGGCCTGTCCGCTGGTGGCCGTGACCACGGCCACCCCCTGGGAGCGGAGGTCAGCGGCGCAGCGCTGGGCCTGACGCTGGGCAGCCTGGCTGCCGGAACGGGCGATGAGCCAGACGCGATCCAGCCGCATGAAACCTGGGGGGCCGGATCACCAGCGCAGGAGGTTGAACCGCTCCATATCCACGGTCTCGCGGTTGCGATACAGGGAGAGAAGGATGGCGAGGCCGACCGCCGCCTCCGCTGCGGCGACCGTGATCACGAAGATCGCGAACACCTGGCCGCGCACCAGGGCACCATCGAGGTAGCTGGAGAAGGCCATCAGGTTGATGTTCACGGCATTGAGCATCAGCTCGATGCTCATCAGCACCCGCACGGCGTTGCGGCTGTTGATCAGGCCCCACACCCCGGTGCAGAACAGCACGGCGGCAAGCACCAGGTAGGCCTGAAGCGGGATGGCGGCGGGAAGACTCAGCTCCATGGGGCGCAGACGGGGCGGAACAGCGAAGGTGGGAGAGGATCAGCGGCCGGACTGATCCAGCAACAGGGGGGTGCGGGCCTTCTCGATCAGGCCCTGATCCACGGCTTCCCCAGTGACGATGTCCGCACTGAAGACGTCCCGACGGGCCAGCACGATGGCACCGATCATGGCCATCAGCAGCAGCACCGACGCGAGCTCGAAGGGAAGCAGGTAATCGGAGAACAGGTGCTCGCCGATGCGGATGGTGGCCTCCTCGCCCACGGGCAGCGGCCCCGGCAGGGCCCAGGGGGTGGTGACGGCCACCCGGATCAGCAGCACGAACAACCCGCCACACACCAGTCCGGAGAGGGCGCGTCTCAGGGCCAGCCCCTTGATCACCGAGAGGTCTTCCCGCTTGTTGACCAGCATGATCGCGAACAGGATCAGCACGTTGACGGCGCCGACATAGACCAGCACCTGGGCCGCGGCCACGAAGCTGGCGTTGAGCATCAGGTAGAGACCGGCCACCGAGAGAAACACACCGGCCAGCAGGAAGGCGGAATAGACGATGTTGGGCAGCAGCACCACGCCCAGGGCGCCCAGCACGAGGGTGGTGGAGAGCACCGCGAAACAGATGAACTGGGTGGTGGAAGCGATGGTCATCGTGCGTCTCCCTCGGAGCTGGGGGCGGAAGGCTCGGCCGCCTGCATGCCGGCCAGAACCTGCTCGGGCAACTGGCCGGCCCGGGGTGTGGTGTCGGGCACGCCATGGGGATCCATCGCGCCCTTGGGCAGGTAGGCCAGTTCCCGCAGGGCCACCACGGCCGGGTCGCTGGTGACGCTGGTGGGGAGGCGGCCGAGGGCGATGTTGTCGTAGTTGAGGCTGTGGCGATCGAATGCCGCCAGCTCATACTCCTCCGTCATGGAAAGGCAGTTGGTGGGGCAGTACTCCACACAGTTGCCGCAGAAGATGCAGACCCCGAAATCAATGGAGTAGTTGCGCAGCTCCTTCTTCTTGGTGGCCTTGTTCATCACCCAATCCACCACCGGCAGGTTGATGGGGCAGACGCGCACGCACACCTCGCAGGCGATGCACTTGTCGAACTCGTAGTGAATCCGGCCCCGGTACCGCTCCGAGGGGATCAACTTCTCGTAGGGGTACTGGACGGTGACGGGGCGGCGGCGCAGGTGATCGAAGGTGACCGCCAGCCCCTGGGTCATGTACTGGGCAGCACCCACGGCATCGCGGGTGTAGTCACCGACTTTCTTGAGGAACCCGAACATGAGCGGAAGGCAGGTAACGGGGAGAGGCGAGAGGTTGGCGCCACCCGGGCCATGATGGCCCAGGCGTCCTTGGCCTGGAGGGTCAGCCGCCGAAGAAGGCGGGGAAGGCCAGCTTGAGGCCGGCGGTGACCAGCAGGTTCACCAGCGCGATCGGCAGCAGGAATTTCCAGCCCAGATCAAGGAGCTGGTCGATGCGCACCCGGGGCGTCGTCCAGCGCAGCAGGATCGCCAGGAACACCAGCAGGTAGGCCTTCAATACGGTCATCACGATGCCCACGGACGCGGTGATCACCTGCACCGCGGGAGCATCGATGGGCTGGCCCAGCCAGCCGGCCAGCCATTCCACCGGCAGGGGGAAACCCCAGCCCCCCAGGTAGAGCACCGACACCAGCAGGGCCGAGAGCACCAGGTTGATGTAGCTGCCCAGATAGAACAGGGCGAACTTCATGCCGGCGTACTCGGTCTGGTAGCCGGCCACCAGCTCCTCCTCGGCTTCGGGGAGGTCGAACGGCAGGCGCTCGCATTCCGCAAGGGCACAGATCCAGAAGATCACGAAGCCCACCGGCTGGCGCCAGATGTTCCAGCTGAGGATGCCGGCGCCCGTCTGCTGATCGACGATGTCGACGGTGCTGAGCGAGTTGCTCATCATCACCACCGCCAGCACCGCCAGGGCGAGGGGTATCTCGTAGCTGATCGACTGCGCGGCCGCCCGCAGACCACCGAGCAGGGAGTACTTGTTGTTGGAGGCATAGCCGCTCATCAGCAGGCCGATCGGCTGGATCGAGCTCAGGGCGATCCAGAGGAAGATGCCGATGCCCACGTTGCTGATCAGCAGGTGCTGGCCGAAGGGCACCACCAGCCAGCTGAGGATCACAGGGATCAGCACCAGCACCGGCCCCAGGGTGAACAGCAGCCCATCGGCCCGGGCCGGAATCACGTCCTCCTTGAACAGCAGCTTGAGGCCATCGGCCATCGGCTGCAGCACCCCGAGGGCGCCGGCGTACTCAGGGCCGATGCGCTGCTGCACGGCAGCCGAGATCTTGCGCTCCAGCCACACGTTCACCAGCACGCCCACCACGGCGGCCACCAGCACCAGCACCATGGGCAGGGGCAGCCAGAGCAGATGGGCCGCCCCCGGGCTCAGCCCCAGCCCCTGCAGGGCTGACACGAAACTGGACTCCAGGTCCAGGCCCACGGCCGTGTCCAGGCCGGTTGCAGAGCTCAGCATCGGATTGGCTCGGATCGCAGCAACTTAGCGGGCTTCCAGCGGAACCCAGTCGCGGGGATCAGCGCCGGTGTAAATCTGCGACGGCCGGAAGATGCGGTTGGCACCAAGCTGCTCCTTCCAGTGGGCCAGCCAGCCGGCCGTGCGGGCGATGGCGAAGATGGGGGTGAACAGGTCGCGGGGGATGCCGAGCTTGCGGTACACCAGGCCCGAGTAGAAGTCGACATTGGGATAGATCCCTTTCGGCCCCAGGCGTTCAGCGGCCACCTCCTCCAGCTTGCGGGCCAGGTCGTAGAGGGGATCGTGGCCGAAGCGGTCGAACAGCTGCTCGGCCAGCCCCTGCAGGATCACGGCCCGCGGATCCTTCACCTTGTATTCGCGGTGACCGAAGCCCATGATTTTCTGCTTCTGGGCGATGGCCTGGTCGAGCCAGGGTTCCACCTGGTCGTCGCTGCCGATCGCCTCCAGCATGGCCAGCACATCCTCATTGGCGCCGCCGTGCAGGGGACCGGCCAGGGTGCCCACGGCCGAGGCCACCACCGCATAGGGATCGGTGAGGGTGCTGGCCGTGACGCGGGCGCTGAAGGTGCTGGCGTTGAGGCTGTGCTCGGCGTGCAGGATCAGGCAGGCATCGAAGATGCGGGCCGCCAGGGGGTCGGGCTCCTGTTCGGTGAGCATGTACAGGAAGTTCGAGGCGAACGCCAGATCGTCGCGGGGCTGGATCGGATCCTGCCCTTTGCGGATCAGCTGGAACGCCGCCACCATCGTGGGGATCTTGGCGATCAGCCGCACCACCGCCTCGGCGATGTACTCCGGGTTGTCGAGGGCGCGCCTCGAATAGAACAGCCCCAGCGAGGCGGCGCTGCTCTGGAGCGCATCCATCGGGTGGCCGGTGGCCGGGAAGCACTTCATCATGTCCCGGATGCGGAAGCTCACCCGGCGGTGCATCTGCACCTCGTGCTCGAACTGGCGCAACCGCTCGGCGGTGGGGAGCTCACCCCAGATCAGCAGGTAGGTGGTTTCCAGGAAGGTGCTGTGGGCCGCCAGCAGGCCGGCGTCGTAGCCCCGGTAGGTGAGCCGCCCCTTCTGGCCGTCGATGTCACAGATGGCCGACTGGGTGGCCGGCACCCCCTCCAACCCAGGCCGGAACGGCGGTGCGGCAGCGGCACCAGCGGTGCTGCCGGGGACACTGTCGCTGACGCTGCCTGCCATGCCGGGAGGAACACAAGTGGCCAGAACCTACGGCTGGGACCGGTGGCCCCGCCGTGCCCGGCCACACCGGAGTGGCAGCGGCCCGGCGCCCGCCTAGGTCCCCAGCAGCTGCCGCGGCCCAATCAGCAGACGCAGGCGCCAGGGACCCTCCAGCGAGGCGGACGAGGACTGCAGCCAGGCCAGACCCGCCTTCTTGAGCAGGAGAGTCCCTGGCGCCGCCCCGATCAGGTGGGCCGCCAGATCCCCGAGATCCGGCTCATGGCCCACCAGGACCAGCCGCGCCTCCGCGGGGAGCCCGGCCAGCTGGCCCCGCAGGCCGGCCAGGCCAGACCCTCCCGGCTCCAGGGCGGCAGCCTCCTCCAGGGAGGGCGCCAGCCCCGCCTCGACGGCCAGCGCCGCGGTCTGGCGGGCCCGCACCAGGGGGCTGGTGAGCAGGCGATCGGCCCGGAGATCCAGCGCCACCAGCCTCTCCACCACAGCCCTGGTGCGCTCGACACCCTCGGCCGTGAGCGGCCGCAGGGCGTCGGGACGATCCGCTCGGCGTTCCTCGGCGAGGCCATGGCGCAGCAGGAAGAGGTTCATCCTGCGCTCAGGCGTAGCGCAGGGCGGCCACCAGATGGACGCCAGGGCCGGGGCCCGCTGCGGGCTCCAGCGCCAGGGCCAGCCCCGTCACCGGGGTTTCGAGGGGCTGACCGGCGAGGCCGGCGAGCAGGCGCCAGGCCGGCCACCGGCGCAGGGCCGCCTGGGCCGGGCCCCCATCGGAGGCCCACTGCAGCGGAGCGCCGGGAAGCCCCAGGCCCTCCAGGGCCCGCCACTGCGGGCGGGGGCCCGCGCCACCCGCCTGCCGCTCCTCCAGCACGGCCAGGGTCTGGCCCCACCAGGCCTGGGCGCCCTCAACCTGCCGGGCACCGGCAACGCTCACCGCCAGCTGGGTGGTGGCATCGCGCCGGCGGCGGGGACGGGGAAGCGCGTCGAGATGGGTCCACACCTGCAGGCTCTGGTGGCTGGGTCCATCAAGGCTGGAGGTCACCAGGCCCAGGGGCCCGAGGGCCGGCTCCAGCACGGTGGGATCGGGATCCCCGGCCGGTGTGGCGATCAACCAGCCCAGGGGACCACGGCTCCACAGCAGGGGGCCGGAATCCTCAGCGGCCAGCAGGGCCGGCAGGGGGCCGTCGGTGTCGGGATCCAGGCTCCGCTGCAGCAGGGCGCGCCAGGGGGCGGGCCAGTGGGCGGGATCCTGCAGCAGGGCCACCGTGTGCAGCTCCCCATGCAGCCCTGCGGTGAAGGCGGCGGCATGCTCCGGATCCAGGCGCGACGACCAGGCGCGCGGAGGCCCGGGCAGGGAAGCCGGGGAGGGATCCGGCGGGGAATCCAGGGAGGGATCCAGCGAAGATGCCGAGGGGGTCGTGGACTCCTGCGGATCGGCCGCCAGCGCCACCAGGGCCTCCAGCTGGAGCTGGCGGCCCCGGGGCGAGAGGGCCGCCACCACCGACTGGATGCCCCCGCCAGCCCCCCCCTGCGGTGCTGGCGGGGGAAGCCCCAGCCAGGATTCCAGACCTGCAGGACGGACATGCAGCAGCACGGCACCACGGGCAAGGCGCCCCAGTGCCTGCCGGAATGCCGGATCGGCGGCGAGATTCAGCTCATCGATCTGGGACACGTCCAGGGCCTGCTCCAGCACCCCACGCCCGGAGGCCAGCAGAACCAGGTCGTCATCGATCAGGGCCGTGGCGATCGGCACGGGCTCACGGCCCACCAGGGCGCCCTGGCCGCTGATCAGGCCCATGCCGCGGTAGCTCGACACCTGGAGACCAGTGCCGGCGAGGCTGCGGGTCTGCCAGAAGCGCTGCAGAAAGCGGCGGGCTCCATCCCCGTCCCGGCTCTGCAGGGCCAGCAGCCAGCCGTCCGGGGGTTGGCCAGGCTCGCTGGCGAGCAGGGCCACGCCGGTTTCCCCCCCCAGCCAGCCGGCCAGCTCGCCGCGGTAGTCGAGTCCCGCGGCGGCGAAGGCTCCATCCCGCAGCCGTGCCACGGCCTCGGCGGCCTGGCGGCGTTGGCGGGTGGGCGCCAGGGCCCTGGCGTAGTCGACCGGCAGCTCGGCATCCGCCTGCAGGAAGAGCCCCAGGGCCGCATCCCGCGGCACGAAGCGAGCCGAGCGGGGCAGGCTGGGCGCCTGGACCTGGAGCTGCAGTGGGGATCGCTGCCAGAGCAGCCAGCCGGCCGTCAGGGCCAGCCCCAGCAGCGACAGGGTCACGGCCAGCACCACCGCCAGGAAGGGGCGGGTCCTCATCCGTTCAAGCGGGCATGGATGCGCCCGGACATGCGCCCAAAGCAGGATGGCCCCATCCTGCACCGAACCCACGCCCGTGCCCACGCCCGTCAGCATCACGGCCCCTGCGCTGCACCAGCGCCTCGAGGCCGGAGAGGCCATCCAGCTGGTGGACGTGCGCGAGACGGCGGAGCTGGAGCTGGCGAGGCTGCCCCACCCGGTGATCCACCTGCCACTGAGCCAGTCGGACCTCTGGCTGAGCCGGCTGGAGCAGACGCTCGAGCGCGACAGGCCCGTGGCCGTGCTCTGCCACGCCGGCATCCGCAGCTGGCAGTTCGCCTGCTGGCTGATGGAGCAGCACCACTATCCCCACGTCTGGAATCTGGTGGGCGGGATCGACGCCTGGAGCAACCAGGTGGATCCGACCGTGCCGCGGTACTGACCCGCAGGAGCGAAGCGCAGGAGTGAAGCTCGGGGCTGAAGCGGGGTGTGCGCCGCGTTACTGACCCCACACGCTCTGGCCCGACGGCCCCTGCCCCTCCCTACCATCCGGCAACCCCCCGCGGGCGGCTGGGTTGACCCGGAACCACTCCCCCCGACAGCTCTCCCGACGCCAGCAGGAAGTGCTGCAGCTCGCCGTGCGTCACTACGTGGACACCATGGAGCCCGTGGGCAGCAAGACCCTGGTGCGTCGCTTCGGTCTGCCCGCCAGCTCGGCCACCGTGCGTTCCGCCATGGGGGCTCTCGAGCAGCGGGGGCTGCTCACCCAGCCGCACACGTCGGCCGGCAGGGTGCCGAGTCAGCAGGGCTACCGGGAATACGTGGACCGGTTGCTGCCGGCCCCGGGGGTGGCGGCGCAGCAGCTCGAACGGGAGCTGGCCGGGCTGAGCCTCACCTGGACGGCGCTCGACGATCTGCTGCTGCACCTCAGCCGCCGTCTGGCGGACTTCACGGGCCTGCTGAGCCTGATCACCCGGCCCCAACGCCCCCAGCAGCGGCTGCAGGAACTCCGCCTGGTGCCCAGTGGCGATCGTCTGCTGGTGTTTCTGGTGGAAGGTCCGGCCAGCGGCGGCAGCCTGAATCTGCGGCTCCCCCCGGAGGCCGCGACCCAGCTCAGCCGGCTGGAATCCTGGACCAACCGCCAGCTGCGCGCCCATCCCGAGGCCCCCATCCCCTGGCACCTGCTGCCGGCGGAGCTGCGCCGCAGCGGCGATCTGCTGCGCCAGGCCCTGGACGTGCAGAAACCGCTGCACAGGGAGGGCGGCTCCGCCGTGGCGAGCGGCCTCGGCGGTCTGCTGGCCCAGCCGGAATTCAGCCAGACCGCCAGCCTGCGCCCCCTGGTGCAACTGGTGGAGGACACTCCGCAGCAGCTGCTCGGCCCCCGGGCCGATGCGATCTGGATCGGTCAGGAGCATCCCCACGGTGCCCTGGAGCGCTGCGCGGTGGTGCAGGCCGCCTACGCCACCGGCGATGGCGCCCATGGCCACGTGGCGCTGGTGGGACCGATGCGGATGGCCTACGCCACGGCCCGGGCGGCGGTGCAGTCGGTGGCCTCCACCCTGTCGCGACTGCTCAGCTGACCCGGGCAGCACCTGGCCGTCCTGTGATCCGGAGACCGGGAGGGGCGATCATCAAGGACCGCAGGTTTCCTTCCAGGTTCCAGGCATGACTTATTGCGTCGCATTCCTGCTGGATGCCGGACTGGTGTTCGCCTCGGATTCGCGCACCAACGCCGGGGTCGACTACATCTCCACCTACAGCAAGATGCACGTGTTCCAGCCGGCCCCGGACCGGCTGTTCGTGCTGCTGGCGGCCGGCAATCTCGCCACCACCCAGGCGGTGCTCAACCAGATCCAGCGGGATCTGCGCCGCCATGGTGTCGGACCGATGGGCAACGCCGTCCCGGGCATGCCGGTGGGCAGCGGCCCTGGCATCAGCGGCGAGGCGGGGGACCCGCCACTGCAGACCTCCGTGTTCGTGGGGCTGAGCGATCCGGCGCCCGCGGCCGTGACCGTGGCACCGGAAGCCGGCCAGCCCATGGGCACCAGCACGCCGCCTTGCCGGCCGCCTGCGGCCATCCCCCCGCCGGAGGAGGACGGCGAACCCGCCAATCTGGTGACGGCCCGCTACCTGTTCGAAGCCGCCGACTACGTGGGCCGCATGAGCGTGGCCGTGCAGGACCAGCACAAGGCCTCGCTGCACCAGTCCGGAGCCAGTGCCGAGGCCAGCTTCATCCTCGGCGGCCAGATCGAGGGCGATCGGCATGGCCTCTACCTGATCTACCCCCAGGGCAATGCGGTGATGGCCACGCGGGAAACTCCCTTCCTGCAGATCGGCGAGAGCAAGTACGGCAAGCCGCCGCTCGATTTCGTGGGCCATTGCGGCCTGTCGCTGGAGGATGCGGCCCGGCTCTGCCTGATCTCCCAGGTGATCACCCGCCGCTCGAACCTCTCGGTGGGCCCGCCCTTCGAGCTGGCGCTGATGCCGGCCAATGGCCTGAAGATCACCCGCCGGATCAAGCTGGCCAAGGGGGCACCGGAGATCGGCCGCTCGATGCAGGTGTGGGCGGCCTGCATGCAGGAGGGCCTGCGCCGGCTGCCGCGCTTCGCCTGGGAGGAGGACCCGCTCTGAGCGCAGCGGCCGCGCTCAGCCGCCCAGCTGGGCGCCGAGGCGATCGGCCACGGTGTTCACGTCCTTGTCGCCGCGGCCGGAGAGGTTGAGCACCACCTCGGTGCCCGGCGCCAGGGTGGGGCAGAGGGCATCGAGGGCGGCGAAGGCGTGGGCGGTTTCCAGGGCCGGGATGATGCCCTCCAGTTCGCTCACCAGGCGCAGGGCCTGAAGGGCCTGCTCGTCGGTGACGGCCAGGTACTCGGCCCGGCCGATCTCCCGCAGATAGCTGTGCTCGGGGCCCACTCCCGGGTAGTCGAGGCCGGCGCTGATCGAGTGGGCCTCCTGCACCTGGCCCTCGCCGTCCTGGAGCAGCAGGCTCATGGCGCCGTGCAGCACCCCGATCCGCCCCTCGGTGATGGTGGCGGCATGGCGGCCGCTGGCCACCCCCTCGCCGGCGGCCTCCACGCCCACCAGCCGCACGGCGGTGTCCTGCACGAAGGGATGGAAGAGGCCCATGGCGTTGGAGCCCCCGCCCACGCAGGCCACCAGCACATCCGGGAGCCGGCCGAAGGCGTCCTGGCACTGGGCCTTGGCCTCCTTGCCGATGCAGGCATGGAAGTCGCGCACCAGCATCGGGTAGGGGTGGGGGCCGGCCACCGAACCGAGGATGTAGTGGGTGGACTCCACGTTGGTCACCCAGTCGCGGATGGCCTCGCTGGTGGCGTCCTTGAGGGTGGCGGTGCCGGCCGTGACGGGCTGCACCGTGGCGCCCAGCAGCCGCATGCGGAACACGTTGAGGGCCTGGCGGCGCATGTCCTCGGCGCCCATGTACACCACGCACTCGAGACCGAAACGGGCGCACACCGTGGCGGTGGCCACGCCGTGCTGGCCGGCGCCGGTCTCGGCGATCACCCGCTTCTTGCCCATGCGCAGGGCGAGCAGGGCCTGGCCCAGGGCATTGTTGATCTTGTGGGCGCCGGTGTGGTTGAGGTCCTCGCGCTTCAGCCAGAGACGCGGCCCTCCTTCGGGGCGGGCGTAGTGGGCGGTGAGCCGCTCGGCCTCGTAGAGCGGCGTGGGCCGGCCCACGTAGGTGCGCAGCAGGTGATCCAGCCGGCCGGTGAAGGCGGGATCGGCCCAGGCCTCGGCGGCGGCGGCCTCCAGCTCCGCCAGGGCCGGCATCAGGGTTTCGGGCACGTACTGCCCGCCGAAGCGGCCGAAGCGGCCGGCCGGGTTCGGACGCACCTCGGGCTGCAGGGAGGCGGCGGTGAGCGAGGAGGCGGCAGAAGGAACGGTGCTGGTCACGCGCGGGCCACCGGAATCATCGGATCGCCTCAGCGTAGGCAGCAGGGCTGAGAGAAGATGGGCGCGCAAGCGGGGGCGGGATGCGATGGGCACCAAGGGGGGCTGGCAGGAGTTCGGCAGCCTCAGCCAGCCGGCCAGCCTCGAACGCCCTGACTCCGCTCCCCTCCCGAAGGTCCAGCAGCGCGTGCGGGTGCAACGCACCAGGGCGGGCAAGGGCGGCAAGCTGGTGACGGCCATCACCGGCCTCGAGGCCGGGGAGGCCGAGCTCAAGGCCCTGCTGAAGCAGCTCAAGGCGGCCGCCGGCACCGGCGGCACCCTCAAGGCCGGTGGGATCGAACTCCAGGGGGATCAGGTGAGCGTGGCGCTCGCTGCCCTGCAGCAGGCGGGGTATCGGCCGAAGCAGGCCGGAGGCTGATCCCAGCCCTGCCCCCCGGTCAGGGGGACATCGGTTTCAGGCCACCCGGGTCTCGATCAGGTGGCTGGCGGACACCCATTCACCGCGATCGTTGTAGCGGCGGATCAGGCGCTGCCGTTCGGTGGGGGAGCTGAGCCAGCCCGCCTCCACCGTGAAACCCTCCCGGTGGCTCACCTGCAGCGGCACCAGGCTGGAGCCGCCATCGGGCAGAAGATTGAGCTGCCGGGGCCGGGAACCTCCGATCGCCACGACGGAGCCCTGCAGCCTTCCTTCCAGCACCTCCGGCGTCCCACCCAGCTCGGTGGTGAAGCGCAGCCCCTGCCCCGGCAGTGCCTCGATGCTGGTGCGGCACTCCGCCTGGCTCGGCACGGGCCAGTCGGCCTCCACCGTGGCCGCCTGGCCCACCCACGTGCCCACCAGCTGCTCCGGGCTGAGGGCAGGACGCTCGACGGCCTGACTGCCGGCGCGGAATTCCCGGATCAGCACGAGGGATTCGAAGGCACCGCTCTCGCCGTGGAGCTGCACCAGCCGCCAGCGGCGGTCGTGGCCCACGAAGCCGAACTCGGCTCCGGAACGGGTGGCGGGAGCCACCTGGAGCGAGCCCTTGGAGAAGCTGCCGTTCTCGAAGAACACCACCTGTTTCCCCAGGGAGCGGTACTCCTGCTGGTGGTCCTGCAGGGGCGGGGTGTCGTAGCCGCCATCGCCGTAGCGGCGCAGACGGAACAGCACGCAGCGGCCCTCCTCCCGGCTCTCCAGCGTGAGGATCGAGGCCGTGGAGCCCAGCAGATTGCCCTCACGGTCGAGATTGGCGAAGCTGCCGCGCCACTCACCGAGGTTGCGGCGGAAGTTCTCCCACTGGTTGCCCATCACCGGATGCTAACGATGGCGCAGAGCGGCAACGGAGCCGATGGCCAGGGTCCAGCACCTGCGGCGCCAGCAGGGCCTCCTCACCACCCAGGGGAAACCGCGCTGGTGGCGCCACTGGCGGGAGCCCTACCTCCTGGCCCTCTCGATCTCCTGGCCCCTGTTCCTGGGCCTGCTGGCGCTGGTGTATCTGGCGATCAACCTGGTGTTCGCCGGGCTCTACCGGCTCGACCCCGGCGGACTGGCGGGCACCGCCGGCGGCAGGGCCAGCTTCGCCGAAGCGTTCTTCTTCAGCGTGCAGACCCTGGGCTCGATCGGCTACGGCGCCCTGCACCCGGTGAGCCTGGTGACCAACCTGCTGGTGACGGCGGAATCCTTCAGCGGTGTGCTGTTCCTCGCCCTCAGCACCGGCCTGGCCTTCGCCCGCTTCTCGCGCAGCAGCGCCCGCATCCGCTTCTCCCGGCTGGCGGTGGTGCACCCCTACAACGGCACGCCGATGCTCAGCTTCCGGCTGGCCAACGAGCGGGGCAACCACATCCTCGAAGCCCGGGTGCGGGCCTTTCTGGCCGTGGATGAGATCAGCCAGGAAGGGCACCGGATGCGCCGGCTGCGGGCCCTGCCCCTGGAGCGCGACCAGGGGATCGCCTTCCTGCTGGTGTGGACGGCCCAGCACCGCATCGATGCCGCCAGCCCGCTGCACGGCCTCACGCCGGACGATCTGACCGCCCGCAACGCCGAACTGGTGGTGGCCTTCAGCGGCATCGACGAGACGATCGAGCGCCCCGTGCACAGCCGCTGGAGCTGGGCGGTGGAGCAGATCGGTTACGGCCTCTGTTTTCTCGACATGGTGGAAACCGAGGGGAACCTGCACCGCATCGACTGGTCGGCCTTCGATCGCACCCGTCCCTGCCCGCTCGAGCCGCGCCGGGTGCCCCACCGCCAGGGCTGAATCAGGCGAAGCTCAGCAGCGGACCCGCCGGCACCACCCCGGAGGGATTGATGGTGGGGTGGCTCTGGTAGTAATGCGCCTTGATGTGGTGCAGGTTCACGGTGCCGGCGACGCCCGGGACGCGGTAGAGCTGGCGCACATACCGCCAGAGGTGGGGGTAATCGATCAGGCGGCGCAGGTTGCACTTGAAGTGCCCCACATACACCGCATCGAAACGCACGAGGGTGGTGAACAGACGCCAGTCGGCCTCGGTGAGGGTGGATCCGAGCAGAAAGGGCTGATCGGCCAGACGCTCCTCGAGGGCATCCAGCGTGGCGAACAGGGGGCCGATCGCTTCGTCGTAGGCGCTCTGGCTGGTGGCGAAGCCGCAGCGGTACACGCCGTTGTTCACGGTGTCGTAGATGCGCTGGTTGAGGGCGTCGATCTCGGAGCGCAGGGGTTCGGGGTAGAAGTCACCCGGAGCGGCACCAACGGCCTCGAAGGCGCTGTTGAACATGCGGATGATGTCGGCAGACTCGTTGTTCACGATCCGGCCCGATTCCCTGTCCCAGAGCACGGGCACCGTGACGCGGCCGCTGTAGTGCGGATCGGCCCGGGTGTACACGCTGTGCAGACAGCGGGCCTGATGGATGGGATCGGCAATGACCCCGTCTCCGGGCTGGAAGGTCCAGCCCTCGGCGCCCATGTGCCAGTGCACCACCGAGAGCGACACCAGCTCCTCGAGCCCCTTGATCACCCGGAAGATCGCCGTGCGGTGGGCCCAGGGACAGGCGTGGGAGATGTAGAGGTGATAGCGGCCCGCTGCGGCCCGGAAGCCCCCGTCGCCGCTGGGGCCCGGCCGGCCGTCGGGGGTGATCCAGTGACGGAAGCGGGAGGCGGAGCGCACGAAGCGGCCTCCGCTGGCGGCGGTGTCGTACCAGCGGTCGTGCCAGATGCCGTCGACGAGCAGACCCAAGCGCTTGACCCGGCGGCGCACACCGTAGGCGGCGCTCCGCTATGGAGGTCATCAGCCAGACTGATCGATGCAAGATTGACCCATAAGGAAAAGCCCCCTTAATGTTTCTTCATTCGCCCCCGACGCCGTCGTGGGAGTCCTGCCGCAGCCGATGCAATGACCACCAGCCTCTCCCCCTTTCTCCCCATGCCTGCCGCCGGCGCCGACGGTGAGGACCGCCCGCAGGCAACGACCAGCCACCCCCCGCAGGCGACGGAAGCCACCCCAGCGCCGCAGTCCGGCGGGGACGCGGCCCGGGCCCGATCCGTTCCCTGGTACAAGCAGCTCAGGCGGGTGCAGATCGTCCAGACGCTGGAGGCGATTCAGGACCTGATTGCGATCTCGCTCTGCGTGGGCCTGTTCGGCGTGATGGTGCTGCAGATGAAGGTGATGTTTTCCACCCTGCTCTCAGAGCCGAAGTTCCACGCCATCACCTCGGACATCCTCTTCATCCTCATCCTGGTGGAGCTGTTCCGCCTGCTGATCATCTATCTGCAGGAACAGCGGGTGTCGATCGGGGTGTCGGTGGAGATCGCGATCGTGTCGGTGCTGCGGGAAGTGATCGTGAACGGCGTTCTCGAAACCGACTGGCACCAGATCCTGGCCGTGTGCCTCTTCCTCACCACCATGGCCGTGCTGATGGTGGTGCGGGTGTGGCTGCCCCCCACCTTCGAGGGGGTGGACCCCGAAGCCCAGGTGTCGGCCCGGATGAAGGCGCCACGCCTCGCCCTGACCACACCTGAACAGGGTCTGTAGGTTGCTGCAGCAGCCATTGCCGTCGGTCCTCCATGGGGCAGCAACGCCAGCGAAGGTCCTGTGCCGATCCCTGGCGAGCCCGGGGGCATGGATCGAAGCGGCGCCCGCTTCAGCTTGCCGCCGCCCTGCTGCTGAGCCTGCCCCTCCTGCCGGGGCCAGGCGCCCCTTCCCGAGCCGAGCCGAGGCAGGGGGCGGCAGCGGCACCGATCAATCTGGCCCCAACCCATTGGCAGCTGCTGGACATCCGGTCGATGGACGACGCCATCGGCAGCCGCAGGCCTGAGCACCCGCGGCTCTACACCCTGGAGCTCGGCGCCGACGGCCGTGCCTCCCTGCGCCTCAACTGCAACCGGGCCACGGGCACCTGGACGGCGATGCCGGCCGGTGATGGCAGCAGCGGCAGCCTCCGGTTCAGCCCCCTGGCGATGACCCGCGCCCTCTGCCCTCCCCCCAGCCTGGACAGCCAGCTGGGACGGGACCTGGCCTTCGTGCGGGGCTACCGGCTGGAGGGCGACCGCCTCGCCCTCAGCCTGTTCGCCGATGGCGGCATCCTGCTCTGGGAGCGTCTGGAGGGCGGGCCGCGCAACTGGCGGGTGACCGCCCAGACCGCCGCCCTGCGGCGGGTGCCCTCGGCCACCGCCTCCGTGGCGGCCCGCTACCCCGCCGGCACGCTGCTGGACAACCTGGGCTGCGGCAAGGGGCCCGCTGGCCTCTGGTGCGACGTGCAGCGCCTGGGCGGCGGGCCGCGGGGCTACCTGCTCCGCAACGACCTGGAGGCGGCCATCTCCCCGGATGGCACCGTGCACTACGGCGAGGATGGCTCAGCGCTCAGGGCCGGCCAGGGAGAGTTCGACGCCAGCGGTGAGCTGCCGTGCAGCCTGGGGTCTGGCCAGCCCATGGGGCGCTGCGGTTTCCAGGTGGCCCGGGCCGGCGGGGGCTACGCCACGGTGGTGATCAGCCTGCCGGACGGGCGCAGACGCACGGTGTACTTCCGCCTGGGCCAGGCCATCGGCAACGCGTCGGCCGAGGCTGCGCCCACGGGCCCGTTCCAGGCCAGCCGGGAGGGGGATCTCACCCGCATCCAGATCGGCGACGAGCGCTTCGAGATCCCCGATGCCGTGGTGCTGGGCGGCTGAATCCGGGGCGGAGGCTCACCTCGCCAGGGGAGCCCAGGCCATGGTGGCGTTGAACTGCTCGCACCAGATGATCACCGAACCCTGAGCGCCCAGATCGAGGCCGGTGGGGAGTTCATACACCTGCCCTCCGCTCGCCGCCTTCAGGGGGGCGATCACCGTGTAGCTGCCTTCCTGCAGGGGGTAGGCGGGGGCCTTGCTGCCGGCGATGGGATTGGCGGCACGGCCGATCGCGACCTTGAGGTCCGGGGCCTGGGGATTGGTGCTGAAGTCGTCGCTCAGCACCAGCAGCGTGCGGCCGCCGTCACGGCGGATCGTGAAGCCGCCCTTCACCGGCGCTTCCGCCTGGCGGAACACGCCGCTGTGCAGCACCGCGTCGTTCCTCGCGGCCATGGTCTTGGGCGGAGCCGGCGCAGGGGTGGGCTGGGAGGCCTGGGCGCAGCCCGCCCCACCCAGGGCGAGGAGCAGGGCCAGCAGCGCAGCGGGACGGGAAGGAAAAGACACCGCAGATCGGCGGGGGACACACCGAGTACCACTGAGGCCCGTGCCTGGATGCCGGGGCGGCCGGCTCAGCGCTCGCCGAGCAGGTCCTCCCAGCTGGGTGGCGAGGCTTCCGGCAGGCGGCGGATCGTGAAGGACAGGGGCGGCGACGGCGGCAGCTCCGGGCTGCAGCGGGGGCGCGAGGCGGGACGCTGGCCCCCCTCAGTGAGCTCGGTGAGCACCACGGGACGCGGGGCGGAAGAAACGTCGTGCATCGGCGGAACAGCCACAGCGCCAGGCTGCACGCCACCTGGAGCCGCGGCGGTCAGCTGGATCGCCCTGGGGCTGTGCCGCAGCGCACCGCGCGGGCGGGAACCAGCCGCCTGGAACCCACCCTTCAGTAGGAACTCTCCTGCGCGAGGAGGTCATCCACGAACTGCTCGGCCGCCTCCTGGGCCAGCTCGGCACTGGGGAAGGGGTCCACGGCCAGCTGCTCCTGCAGCACCACGTCGGCCACGTGCCCCGCAGGGTCTTCGATGCGGGCTTCCCAGCCCTCGGCGCCCGGCTCGATCACCAGCCCGTAGCCGCGGTGGGAGACGCGCTCGCTGGAGGGCGTGCCCGCCGGGTTCGTCCCGGTGGCCGTGGGCGTCGCGGCAGGCCTGCTGGAGTCCATGGTCGTTCCCTTGGCTCTTGATTCCATCCTGCACGCTGGATCCGGAACGTGCCTTCACACGCCTTCACAGACCCGGCGGTCCGCCTGCGTTCCAGCAGGTGCGGCCCGATACCGGATCGCAGTGTCGCGATATCGCGGCTCTGCGGCTCGGGGGTGGCATCCGGGCAGATGATGCAGCACGCGAGCGGAGCCACAGGTCCACCATCCTTCCGGCCCGTGTCCAGACCGACCACGACCACACGCCAGCACGCCGCTCCCTGGCGGGTGGCGATCCCCCAGGCGGACTTCCCGGCCCGCGGACAGGCGGCCTGGGCCGGCGGCCGGGGGCGTGGCGCCGCGTCGGCGGGTGCGGCAACCCTTCAGCCGATCTCCCTGCCATGTCTGCCTGCCATATCTGCCTGCCATGACGCTGCACCACCCTGACCCGCAAGCGACCCCGACCCTGATGCGGGCCGTGGTCTACGAGCGCTATGGCCCGCCCGAGGTGCTCCGGTTCCGGGATGTCCCCCGGCCGGTGCCGGGCGAGCGCGATGTGCTGATCCGGATCCACGCCTCCACGGTGAGTTCGGGTGACTGGAGGATGCGCAGCCTGGAGGTGCCGGCGGGCTTCGGCGTGCTGGTGCGCCTGGTGGCCGGCCTGCGCCGCCCGCGGCAGCCGATCCTGGGCACCGAACTGGCGGGCACCGTGGCGGCGGTGGGCCCGCGGGTGCGCCGGTTTCGGGTGGGGGATGCGGTGGTGGCCTTCAGCGACATGGCCATGGGGTGCCATGCGGAGTACGCCTGCCTGCCGGAGGATGGGGCCATCACCGCCAAGCCGGCGAACCTCTCCTTCGCGCAGGCCGCCGCCCTCAGCTTCGGCGGCACCACGGCCCTGCATTTCCTGCGGCGCGCCGGGCTGCGCAGCGGGGAACGGCTGCTGGTGAACGGTGCCGCCGGGGCGGTCGGCACGGCCGCCGTGCAGCTGGCGGTGCACGCCGGAGCGGAGGTCACGGCAGTCTGCGGGCCCGCCAACGCCGAGCTGGTGCGCTCCCTGGGGGCGGCCCAGGTGATCGACCACACCAGGACGGACTTCAGCCTTCTCGGGCAGAGCTTCGATGTGATCCTCGACGCCGTGGGCAATGCCCCGCTGAAGCGCTGCCGGCGCTGCCTGCCCCCGGGAGGGCGTCTGCTGCTGGTGGTGGCCAGCCTGCCGGCGATGCTGCTCGCTCCGTTGCGATCGCGTCTCAGCGGCCGGCGCCTGGTGGCCGGCACCGCCGGCGGCAGCGCCGAGGATCTGGCGGTCCTTGCGGCCCTGGCGGAGAGCGGTGTGTTCCGGCCGGTGATCGACCGGATCTACCCCTTTGACCAGATCATCGCCGCCCATCGCCATGTCGATGCGGGGCACAAGCGCGGCAACGTGGTGATCAGCCTGGAGGCGTTGCTCCCGGCCAGCGAAGCGTGAGCACCGTGTTGGCCGCTGCCTCGGGAGCCCGGGGATCCGTGCCGTCACCGCGCTCGAGCCCGCTGAGGTGCTCCAGGTCCGCTTCGGTCGGGGGTCTGCCGGAGTCTGCAGTCCCCGGGCGGCCCGGTGAACGCGGTGATCAGTACGGCCGGGCAGGTCAGCGATGCCCTGGCCCGGCCGTAGCCGGGGTTGCGGGCGCTCCAATGCGGATGCGTTCGCTGTAGGCCGCGTCCTGGGTGCCGAACACCCGGTCCCAGAAGGTGAAGTAGAGCCCGTAGTGCACCTGCTGGCGGCGGTGGTGCACCGAATGGTGCGCCGGACCGATCACCCAGCGGCCCAGCCAGTGGTGGGGGAAGCGCAGCGGCAGGTGATCCAGCCCCAGATGGTTCACCATCGCCCACACCGTCATCGTGCTCAGCACGGCCAGCAGGGTGCCCAGATGGAGCGGCACCACCAGCACCAACGCCATCAGGAAGAGGGCCTGCACACCGGCCTCGAGCGGATCGAAGGCGAAGGACGTCCAGGGGGTGGGCTGACGCGAGCGGTGGTGGCCCTGGTGGAACCAGCGGTAGAGGGCAGGGTGGTGAAACAGGCGGTGCGTGGCGTAGAAGAAGCCGTCCTGCAGCAGCAGCACCGCCAGATAGCTCGCCGGCAGATACCACCATCCGTAGTGCTGGGGCTGGCTGTAGAGCCGCGTCAAGCCCAGGCCATGCAGGGTCATCAACGCGGTGGTGGCCAGGGCGAACACCACCGCCGAAAGCACGGAGAGACGGATGTCCCGACGGATCTCCCCCGGACGATCGGGGCGCCGGACGTCGCCCGACCTCCCCCCCTGCGGGCCCCCGCGGGCGTAGAGCAGCCACCAGACGCACCCGGCCACGAGGAAATAGCGGGCCAGGATGATCGCAAAGGCGCTGACGCCGTACTCCGCAATGCCATGCATGCCCAGCCCGGGGAGCAGGGCCACGGGCTCGGTCGGTGCTGGGCCCATGGCGGTCGAACTCCCTGTCTGCGTCCGGTCTCACCCTAGGGAGGGTGGACCGCCCTCAACCGCCCCCCCAACCGCCCCCCCGGCACCCTTCAGCCCCGGGGCCGCTGCCCTCGCCGCCGCCAGCTGAACCCCGTTCCAGCTCTCTCCCCCGAGCCAGCGTCCGAGCGCCGCAGCGATCGCGGCAGCCGTGAGCAGCAGGGGCAGGCCGCTGGGCTGACCCTGCAGGGTGAACACGAACAGGGCACAGAACAGGGGGGTGCGGCAGGCGCCGCTGAAGGTCGCCGCCGCCGCGATCGCCGCCAGGGCGGCCCGTTGCTCCTCCGGCAGTGCCGCGAGCCAGGGACTGACCAGCACCGCCCCCAGGCTCATCGAATCGTGCATCAACCCCCCCGGGGCGCCGATCGCAAGGCTCAGCAGCGGCCCGAGCAGCCGCGGCAGCGGTGCCCACCAGGGGCTGGGGGCGGCAGCCCCCGCCAGGGCAGGCCCGAGGGCGAGGGAACCGTCATTGAGGCTGATGCCGCCGCTGGCCAGCGCCAGCAGCGCGAACGCCGCAGCGATCGCCAGCGCCATGGGTGCAGTGCGGCGGCGCAACAGGGGCCCCAGACAGCGGGCCAGGGGAAGCAGCAGCCGCACCAACCCCACGCCGGCCAGGGCGGCGGCCACCGTGATCCCCAGGGCCAGCGGCAGCAGGGCGGGGGGCACCAGCACCGGCGGAGGCACGGCCTGGCGGGCCGGCTGCCCCAGCTCCGAGGTGAGCAGGGTGCCGATGCCCCCCAGGGCGAGGGTGGGCGCCACCAGGCTGAAGCCCCGCTCTGCGCTGAGCTCCTCCAGGGCGTAGGCGGCACCGAGCAGCGGGGCACGGAAGGCCGCCCCCAGGCCGGCACCGCCACCGATGGCAGCGGTGAGGGGAAGCGAGAGGCGCTGCAGCGGCGCCAGCCGGGCCCGCAGGGCCAGCAGGATCGAGGCCCCCAGGGCCGCCGAGGGGGATTCGGTGCCCACACTCAGCCCGGCCAGATGGGTGAGGGCCACCAGGGGCAGACGCACCAGCTGGCGGCCCAGCCCCAGGCTGGCCAGGGCCGAGCGCCGCTCGCCATCGCCGCCGGCGTCCTGGAGCAGCAGCACGCCGGTGACGCCCCCGCCCCTGCCGGCCGCCAGGGGTTTCCAGGCCAGGCCCACGAACAGGGCGGTGCCGAGCGCCGTGGCCAGCACCAGCCGCGGATCAGGCATCCGGCCCGAGCCCAGGGGCCAGAGAGCCTGGAGGTGGAAACCGAGCTCGGAGAGGGCCTGGTAGGGCAGCTCCGCCAGGCCGATGAGCAGCCCGGCGAGCAGCAGCGACAGGGCCAGGGCCAGGGCACTCATGCCGTACGCGGCTCCCTCCGTCCCGGCGCCGGCAGCGCCGCGAACGCCCCAGCGAGGGCGAGCCGGGGAACCGGCGCAGCCGCCTTCATCCCGTTGCCGCCTGTTGCCGCGCGCCGCCCTTCGGCTGCGCCACCCCTGGGAGACATCGGGCCGATCGCAGCCTCAGGCCGTCCAACGCTATCCGCGCCCGCCCCGCCCGGCAGCCGCCGCCAGGCCCGGGGCGTCAACGGGGCTCGTCCGGAGGCACGGCCTCCGGCCACAGACGCGTGATCGCCAGGGCCACGCCGATGCCGATCGCCACATCCACGAACCGGAACAGCGCCACGCGCCACAGCGCATCCGATGGTGCCGCCGTGATCACGATCGTGAGGGCGATGCCCCCGAAGCGGTACGCGCTCTGGTGGATGCGGCTGACTCCGCACACCAACCCCAGCACCAGGATGGCCAGGGCGTAGGAGAGGATCCCCTTCGGCAGGAGCAGCACCTGCAGGGCACCGAAGCTCACCCCGAGCAGGGTGCCGAGCAGGCGCCGGCGGGAGATCAGCCAGGAGTCGGCCACACCCGACTGGGTCACGATGAGCGTGGTGATGGGCGACCAGTAGGGATCCGGCACCCCCAGCGCCGTGGCCACGGCCATCGACAGTCCCGCCGCCAGTGCCGTTCGGACGGCGTGGAGGGTCCAGGTCCTGCGCGGTGGCTCCCCGGTCATCGCCTCAGCGACCCAGCAGCCAGCGCAGGGCCGACAGGCCGATCAGCAGCCCGATCCCGGTGTTCCAGATCGTGCCCTGGTGCCGGCGCAGCCGCTCCAGCCACGCGGGCAGCCGGCCCCGGCTCTGCAGCAGCAGCCAGCCACCCAGCAGCAGCAGGACCAGCGGCAGCCCGAGGGCCAGGATCAGATCTGCAGCCATGACGCGGAACGCTGCCACAATGCGCCACCACAGCTTCGCCGGCCGCGATCCCTCTGGCCAGGGGAGTCCACAGGACCCCTCCTGGGAGGATGGGCCTGCGAACCTCGCCGCCACCCAGTTCCATGGCTCCTTCCCCCGCCTCCAATCCCGCCTACGGCGCACTCACCAATGAGGGGAAGTCCACCAACATCGTGTGGCACCACAGCACCGTGACCCGGGCCGCCAGGGCACACCAGCGGGGCCATCGCAGTGCCATTCTCTGGTTCACGGGCTTGAGCGGCTCGGGGAAGAGCACCCTCGCCAATGCGGTGAACTCGGCCCTGTTCGAGCAGGGGCTGGCCTGCTATGTGCTCGATGGCGACAACATCCGCCATGGCCTCTGCAAGGACCTCGGCTTCTCCGATGCCGACCGGGAGGAGAACATCCGCCGCATCGGCGAGGTGGCGAAGCTCTTCCTCGATGCCGGCGTGGTGGTGCTCACCGCCTTCGTCTCCCCGTTCAAGGCCGACCGGGATCGGGTGCGCGCCCTGGTGCCCGAGGGCGACTTCATCGAGATCCACTGCGCCGCCGACCTCAGCGTCTGCGAGGGGCGCGACACCAAAGGGCTCTATGCCAAGGCCCGCAGCGGCGAGATCAAGGAGTTCACCGGCATCTCCAGCCCCTACGAGGAACCGGAAACCCCCGAGCTGCGGGTGGAAACCGGTGCCCAGAGCCTGGAAGCCTGTGTGGCTGAGGTGCTGGCGCAGCTCGAAGCCAGGCAGGTCGTTCCCCAGAGCAGCTGAACGAATCCCTGCCTGGCGGAGCGGATGGAAGGCCTCGCCACGATCCCGTGAGGCCATCAACCCACTGCAGAGGGGGAAGGGGGATAACAGTGCTCGAAGAAGGGATGCTCACGGTCAATCGGACCGTAGGTTCTCTCCACATGGGTGAGGTATCCCATCGCCGCAAGATAGGCAACATCAGCATAGGACTCTGCGGCAGCCAAAGCACCCGCATTGCCAACGTGATAACTGATGTTGCTCTCCACCATTGTGCAGAACTGTCGCCGCAGCTCACGGTCGGAGGCCAACCTGGTGGCGAAATGGCGCTCGAGCAATCCGAACACGCTCATGTAGCTCGCGATGTGCCTGAATGAGGCACTGAAGGTTTCCGAGCCTGGTCGCTGCCGATAGTTGTAGGGAGCTCCGGGCACAAACGCGATGGTTTGCGCGTAAGACAGAACCCGTGGAGTGGTCGCCAGATCATCGTGGAGGGTGGGCGGAAAAGTGATTCCGTGCTCCACGAACAGACGCTTCCTCCAGAGCTTGTTCCAGAAGGCCGGCCAACAGAGCGTGAACAGATCGTCGCCTGACGTGAGCTGATGCACGCGCTCTGGATAGCCATACTCGGCCTCAACGATGCCATCGGCGGAAACCTTCTTGTAGCCGGTATTCACGATGTCTGCGCCGTACCGGAGCGCCGCGCCGTAGAGCTGCTCCAGCATGGGCGGATCCACCCAATCATCGGAATCCACGGACGCGATCCACTCGCAGCTTGCTGCCTCCAGGCCGCTGTTACGCGCCGCGCCAAGACCACGGTTGGCCGCATGGGTGACGATCTTCATCCGCCCATCGAACCTGCCGAGGTAGCGGCGCAACAGATCAGCCGTGGAGTCCGTGCTGCAGTCGTCAACACAGATCAATTCGAAATCAGAGAATGTTTGCTCGAGAATGGAATCAAGACAAACACCGAGATAGGTCTCAACATTGAAACAAGGAACCACAATGCTGATTTTTGGTTGCATAAGCACAAGGGGAACACCGGTTGAGGGAGAACCAGCTCAGCCCTGGCCATCCAGCCGGAGC
Source organism: Cyanobium sp. NIES-981 (assembly GCF_900088535.1). Taxonomy (NCBI): domain Bacteria; kingdom Bacillati; phylum Cyanobacteriota; class Cyanophyceae; order Synechococcales; family Prochlorococcaceae; genus Cyanobium; species Cyanobium sp. NIES-981. The sequence goes on from NZ_LT578417.1 coordinate 2,916,105, forward strand.
GGGCAGGTCGTGAGACAACGCTCCAGCACCAGGATGGGCCCGGCCTGCTGCAGGCAGCGGTGCAGCGCCGGCAGGATCGAGAGATCGCCCGGCATGAGCTGCTCCCGCAGCTGAGCCGCCCGCAGCGTGAGGCAGTCGAGCAGCCATGGGCTGTCAGCCACACCCCCTCCCCCCGACAGGAGATCCCTCCCCGCCAGCTGGGGCGGCTGGCCCGGGATGCGATCCTCGGGAAACGGAAGCGGCGGAACGCTCGGATAGTCCCCGGCCGCCGCGTGCAGGATCGGCAGCGTCAGCACGCCGGCCGCGGGATGGCGCTGCAGCATGCGCGCATCATGGTCAAGGCGGAAGGGGTGCGCGCACGTGCCGGCATGCAGGAACACCAGCGCATCGGCCGCGTCGCGAAGCAGGGTCTGGGCCAGCTCGCCATAGGACACCAGGGTGCAGCGGGTCAGCCGTGCTGCGCCGGCCAGGTGCCGGGCCGGCTCCTCCTGCGCATCGGGCTGGGGCGGGCTGACCAGGAGCACGTTGCTGGGCTGCAGGTGCTGAACCTCCAGGGAGGCGAGGGACAGGGCGGCAGCGGCCTGATCCTGCCGCCGCAGGAAGAGGATCACCGTGATCCTGGGCAAGGCTGAATCCTCCCCACCGGCATCCCGCGGCAGGGCAGTCAGCGCCTGCGTGAGGCCGGAGACGGAATTCAGCATGAAGTCAGCAGGAAGGATGCCGGTTCCGCGTCAACCTAGAAGCCAGGCCCTTTCCGGTCCAGTTCCCCACGCAGAGGCGTGGATAGGCCAGTTTGTCCGCCTGCTCCGGCAGCGTGGGGGGGGATGGGGGTGCTTGGGTGGTGAAGGCGAAGCCGTACCCCAGCCGGCCCACCGCGTCCCGGGACGGATCACTCCAGGCCCCATAGGGGTAGGCGAACGCCAGCGGTTCCTGGCCCGTGACCCGGCGCAGCAGGTCGGTGCCCGCCTGGATCTCCTCTTCCACCGCCGCAGGGGAGAGCGAGGGAAGCCAGGGGTGGGTCATGGTGTGACCACCGAACCGCACCGCCGGGTGGTGCGCCAGCTGCTCCAGTTCGTCGCGGCGCAGGGGGCGGCTGCGGCGGGACAAGGGTTCTGGGCCAGCAAGCCGGGCCATGTGGCGGAGGGTCTGCTCCTTCTCCTCGAGGGGGCGATCACGCAGCCACAGCCACAGGGTATCGATGGCCTGACTGCGCTCAGGCTCAGGAAGATGCTGGTGGAGGGCTTCAAGGTCATCCCACCAGAACGAAGCACGATCGAGAAAGGCCCCGGAGACAAACAGCAGGGCAGTGGCGCCGCAGGCCTCGATCAGGGGCAGGGCCCCGGTGACAACATCGGCATAGATGTCATCGAAGGTGATCAGCGCATAGCTTTCGGGTGCGGAAAGAGCCTCATCCAGGCTCATGGTGGAGAGATTCAGCAGTGGCATCCTGTTGGACAGCACACGCAGCTGCCTCTCGAAACGTGCACGGCTTACCGACAGATCCCAGCGGTCGAAACCGATGGGACCATCCACCACACGGTGGTAGCAGAGAACATGCAGCATCAGGTCACAGGGCCTTCGTGGCCCGGATCGTGGTGATGAGAGGGAATCCCGGATCCTGGACCCGATAATCGGCCTCCGTGAGGTCTTCTTGGGCCAGGCCCCAGAGGAAGGCCGTGGTCACACGCAGATTGCCCCAGGTGTCGATCAGCAGATCGGCAGGCCGGAAACCCGCCTGCTGGAACAGCAGGCGCACCGTAGGGATGTAGAACGACCAATACCAGTGCTCCTGCTCCTCAGCCACCGGGCTCACCCGACTGATGGCGGGACAGGTGCAGAGGATCACACCCCCGGGCCTGGTGATCGCGCGCAGCGTTCGGATGGCCGCCAGTGGATCCTTGGTGTTCTGCAGAACCTGGGTGATCACGATGCAGTCATAATGATCAGGCAGAAGGTCTGGTGGAGGGTCGCAGAGATCGGCGATGACCGTGGCCAACCCGTTGTTCTGATTGATGTCAAGGATATCCACATTCACCAGCTCGGCTGTGCCAAAACGGCGGCTGTAGCCGTCATCGCCCACCTCCAGCACATCACCGCGGATATCCCCTGCATGACGGGAGAGAAAGCGGTCTACGTAGTAACGATCCACGGGCAACCCCCGACTGAGACCCCAGGTGGGGCAGAAGGGCTGGGAGGGAATGGCCGCGATGGACTCAGCGGCGGCAGGCAGCGGATCCGGATTGGGCAGCGGCTCGGGCAAGCGGCCCGCCAGCTTGGAGGCAAAGCTCTGATGCGCCGCCTCCAGCAGGACTGGATCGGCGCCCAAGGCAAGAAAGCGGATGTGCCGTTTGGTGAGGTGCTGCCAGAAACCTTCCGACTCATCCTGACGGGACTGGAACCAGGCGCCCTCTGCCGTGAGGCGGTATTCCGCCAGGCACTGACTCGAAAAGTAGACCCCTTCGCGCATCAGCACTTCGGCGAAGTAGCAGATGTCCGCGGCACAACTGAACTCACGCTGCCATGGCACAGCCAACGCCACCTCCCGCCGCGTGGTGACAGCGCCGACGCAAGGCAGGCCCTTGAAAGCCGGCTGCCCTTGCTCGTAATCGAAGAAACAGGCCAGAAAGAATTCATACAACCCATAGAGGTGATCGGTCAGTGGCGCAATGCAATCCACAGACTCCTCTTCCTCGCAGAGAATCTGCGTTCCCGCGGTGATGTCTTGATGAAAGTAACGTGTCCGAGAAACAATGGACGTGCACTCCGGGTGCCGCGCGATTACCGCCTCATCGTGCTGAAGCCTGCCCGGCAGAAGCCGGTCATCACCATCGAGGTAGAGGCTGTAACAGCCACGACTGACTTCCAGGCCCCATTGCCGGGTGGCTCCTTCGCCAAGGTTGCGAGCCTGGGCATGGCGCACTGCCGTGAGCCTGGAATTCTGGGACGCCAGAGATTGAATGACATCCCAGGATCCATCCTGAGATCCGTCATCCACCACGATCACCTCGAAGGAGTCATGCTTCTGGGCAAGAGCACTCTGGATGGATTCCTCGATATAAGCCTTCTTGTTGAAGCACGTGATGATGATCGAAAAGAGAGGCAAGCCCGTTGCCCGCCAGCTGTCCAGTACCGATGTCGCCATGGGAAGCCTCCGCCGGCACCTGCTGCAGGCACCTGCTGCCAGACCAACGTAGCCGCAGCACGAACCCAGACCACCGGCTTGGCCCCTGCTCCGGAGGGGCTCCTGACGCGGCTCCTGACACGGCCAGGATTTCTGAGCTGAGCCATCCGGCAGCGCCCGGGCAGATCACCGCAAGGCGCCGCCATGGGGCGGGGAATGGCCTGGTGAGCAGGGGCGGCCCACGCCATCAACCCACGGGAGCAGGCACGGGAGGCCTCAAAGCAAACCATGGCCATCTGCAGGAGAGGTTCTGAGGAAGCTCCCTAAACTGAAAGAAAAGACGCCGGCCCGTCCGCTGAGCCAACGGACCAGGCCGAGCATTTCTAACGCCCTTTTCTAACGACCCTTTCTATCGTCAATTTCTATCGTCAACTTCTAATGTGCGTTTCCATGGAGTCAGTCGGCCGGGACTTGCAGCAGGACAGGCTGCTACCACGCAGCCTGGAGGAGGCTCTGAGGGAACCACACCCAACGAAGTTGCTCCCGGAGGGATCCGATAACCTGGGGATCTACCTTCACAGGCTCTCTTTACGGCGTCACCGCAGGAGCAGGTTGCCGGTGATTGAAAAGCAAACGGGCTACCGGCAAGAGCATGAGATGGCAACAAAAATGTTAGCGGCTCAGCCTGCAGGAGCAAAGAAGGCCAGGTCTTCGGTTTTTCCTTATCTCTACGGGGCAGACACAACCCAAGGCCCTGAGGGGCCAGTGCATCGTATTTTCATGGAGTATTTACCAGCTCCAATTGACGCCCCAATCACCTCAGAGCTGCTGAATAAGCTCGTGGTCAGCAGTGTCAAGCTGCAGACAGCCCTGTCGCAGATCCTGGCCAAAACAACCCTCACCTCGGAAACGACATCGCTGCGACCAAACGACCTGGCCATCCTTGAAGCCGCCTTGAGCCCTAACGACAAAGAGATCCTCGAGAATCTCCTTTCCATTCAGCAAAGCCTCGAAGACCTCCCGCTGATATGCACCCATGGAGACATCTACTGGCACAACATCAGGCTGAGAATACCCGGTGACTTCAATACGCTGAAGTTCCACGACTTTGCCTGGGTCTCGTATCTGCCAGCAGGAGCAGAGTGGCACCACTTTGCATCGGCAGCACAACGAAGCAACGAAGAGATGGAAAGATTCAGGGCCATCACATCCCTTTATGCCTCACGACTCCACCTCGACCCCCGACAGGTGAGAGCATCGGCAAGCCTCCATGCCCTGCGCATTGCCTTGATCTGCAACCCTGCGGTGCCAACGGAACCACCACTCCCCCAGGAGGTCGCCCCAGCAGTGCGGCACCATGCCAAGGCGCTCTGCAGGAAGGCGATGGATGCCCTCGCAGAGCGCAGCTGTGGCCCATGAGCAGCCACAGCCCAGGGGGAATGAGGGTCAGATGGGCCAGCCGTTCCACCGAGGCGCAGTACACTGGCCGGCAGGCCACAAAGTGGTCGATTTTATTGCGCGTCAACAACACTCGTTTCGTGCGAGATTCGGTGGTCTCCCTTCCATCGCAACGATCATCTTCGCCAGCTCAGGCATCGCTCCATGCCAACTGAAAGCAGCCTCGCGGAAATCATTCACTACTTTTGCGAACGGCAAAAGATTTCTGCCTGCCTGATCGTTGCGAGTGCAGATACCTACAGCCGCATCCTCCCCCTCATTCCGGCGCAGATCCGGCCCCATTTCATCCTCTGCACCCAGGAGATCCCTTCGGCAACTTCCCAGGAGCGGAGCGCCTGGCTGGAAGCCAGACTGCAGGAGTGCCTCGTGCACGAGGATGACGCCCATACCCTAATCCTTGTGGAGGCGGACTCGTATCTCCACGACAGCATTCCTCTCGATTCCCGCCTCCGCACAAGAGAAGTGCTTCAGCGCCAGAGCTTCTGCCTTTCGCTGGGCTTGGCGAACAACGTCGATTATCATCACAGTCTGAACACTGTCAACAGCACCGCTCAACGCCTGTTGCTGGAAGGGGAAGCTGTGTTGACAACACCAGAGGGCACAAACCAGAACCTCTGGATTGAATTATTTGGCAGCCACTATACTCCGGAAACAGAAAGATCAACCCATCCGCATGTAGCTGCGATCATCATTGCCCACAATGAAAGCGATGTTCTGGAGGAGTGTCTCTCCTATCTCCACGGCCAGGGTGTAGCAACCTATCTCCTGGATGACGAGTCGGATGATGGCACGGAAGCCATCGCGCACGCCCTGCTGGAGCGGGGGGTGTTGGCAGGTTACGAGCGAAGCGGCCTGCCGGAGGATTGCCAGGAGAGATGGTCTCAGCTGCTGGCCCTTTCCTTTGCCAAGGCACAGACACTCGATGCCGACTGGATCATTCACCACGATGCAGACGAGTTACGAGAATCACCCTGGGAAGGCGTCAGCCTGGCAAAAGCGATTGGGATGATTGATGGCCTTGGCTACAACTGCATCGATCACACTGTTGTTGAATTCCTGTTCACCCAGGACTCAGACAGCAGGTCTGCCGAGGGCGGCCATCAACGCCTTGATCAGAGGCTCACACGCTTCCGCTTCCCCTCCCACCGAGCCAATTTCACCCAGTTCAAGGCATGGAAAAAAGCCGACCAGCAGACCCTCAGCGAGGGTGGGCATCGGATCCTGTTGAACGATCAGGCCGTATTTCCTTTGAAGTTTCTGATTAAGCACTACCCCCTCAGATCAGCGGCCCATGCCAGGCGAAAAGTGCTGACCGAAAGAAATGCCCGGCTATCCCCTGAACGACGCTTGCTTGGCTGGCACACCCACTACGATGCCTTTCAGTATTTTCAGGAGATCGAGCCCTGGAGCAGGCGCGAGCTGCATCCCTACAATCCAACCACATTTTACCGTGAGTTCCTGATTGAACGGATTTCAGGCTGCAACCTTGAAAGAACTGATTATATCGACCTCAACATTCTCACAACGCGAAAGATCATTGACGCACAGGAGAGGTTCCGCAGCCAAGCCGCCCAGATTCTGGGCCTCGACCTTGAGGCGGCCTCCACGACTGCCGCTGCTGCCCAGGGGATGGACGGAACCACCCCCGCCACACTCTGGACCCTGCAGACCCGGCTGATCGAGGACCAGCTCCAGGCGCTTGTGACCCACCACCACCGGACAGCCGCAGAGCTGGAGCAGGCCAGGGCTGCGTTGGCGGCCCGCTCAGCCGAGCAGGCCGCGCTGGCGGCGGAGCTCGCCACCTGCACAGCCGATCGGGAGCAGACAGGGATCCGACTGGAGGGAACGTTGCGGGAGCTGGAGGAGACCCGTGGACTGCTGCAGGAGAAGGGTGAGCGACTGAAGGCAACCCGGGCAGAGCTTCAGAACTGCCAGAAGGTGCTCAACAAGACCCGCTTCCAGCTCGACAGATCCAACGCCAAACTCGAGTGGAACCGCAGCAGCCTCCGCCAGACCAGCCGGGAGCTGGAGCACCGGATCCACGCCGGGGAGAGGTACGGCCAACTTCTGCACGCGATGGCCGATCTGCTGAACCGGCTGTCCACGCCGCCGGCAAGCGGCAGGACGAGGCACCAGACGAACCACCCGTGGCACTGAGCGGGTTCGGCCGGCTCCCACCGCCGTTGATGGCATGACCCATTCCCATGACAACGCCCCTGGGCCCCGGCAGGCCAAGCCGGCCCTGCTGATCACGGGCGGCACAGGGTTCATCGGCAGCCACACCGCCGTGGTGCTGCTGGAGTCTGGATACTCCCTGGTGCTTGTGGACAGCCTGATCAACAGCACCCGGGAGGTTGGCGCCAGGATCGCGCAGCTGGCGGATCTCGAACCCTGGGGCGACCACCTCTGGCGGCACGCCAGTGGCAGCCCCTGGCTGGCTCTTCTGCAGGGGGATGTGCGCTCGGCCCGTGACCTGGACAGGGCCTTCAGCCTGATGCCGAACAGAATCGCGGGCGTGATTCACCTTGCAGGGCTGAAATCAGTGGGTGAATCGTCAGACGAGCCCTTGAACTACTGGGACGCCAATGTAAGCGGCAGCATCACTCTCCTGCGAGCGATGGAAAAGCATGACTGCAAGACACTTGTGTTCAGCAGTTCGGCAGCCGTGTATGGAGAGACCCAGGAGGTTCCCATCTCCGAATCTGCGCCGTTGCGCCCTACCAATCCCTATGCACGCACGAAAGCAGCCATCGAGCAGATCCTGCAGGATCTGGCGGCGAGCCGGAAGGGCTGGCGGATCAGCATTCTTCGCTATTTCAATCCCATCGGAGCCCATCCCAGCGGCATGATCGGCGAACATCCGCGGATGCCTCCCACCAACCTGTTCCCCGTGCTCTGCCAGGTGGCCAACGGCAGCAGGGAGCGGGTGGAGGTGTTCGGCGATGACTGGCCCACACCGGATGGATCCGGCGTGCGCGACTACCTGCATGTGCTGGATCTGGCCGATGGCCATGCCCTGGCGATCCGTGCCCTGCTGGAGGGGAACGCCCAGCTCACTCAACTGAATCTGGGCACAGGCAGGGGATGGTCCGTCCTGGACCTGATCGCCTGCCTGGAGAAGATCTCCGGCCGCGCGATCCCGGCCGTGATCGCACCCCGTCGCGCCGGGGATGTGGCCGTCTCCGTGGCCGACCCGTCCCGCGCCCAGGCGGTGCTGGGATGGAAGGCCCGCCGCGGTCTGGAGGAGATGTGCCGGGACGGCTGGGCCTGGTTCTCAAGCAGCCACGGCTGCAGCCACGACTGAGCTGAACGGCCCGGTCCGCTCAGGACCCCTCGGGCAGCTGCCAGCTGCGCAGCCGGGCGTCGAGGAAGGTCTTGGCACAGCTCGCCACCGGCACGGCCAGCAGCAGCCCCAGCAGCTCCCCCAGACCGAGCAGGCTGCCGAGCCTGGCCCCCACCGGCAGGCAGATCAGCAGCCAGGCGGGCTGGAGCCCCACGATGCTGCCCATCAGGCGCGGCTGGATGACCTGATCCACCAGCTGGCCCACCACGATGGCCGCCACCAGCACCTCCACACCGGTGCGCGGGTCGTTGAGGGCCACCAGTCCGCTCACCAGCACGATCGTGAGGGCGCTGGCATAGGGAACCAGGGTGGTGAAGCCGATCGCCACGGCGAACAGCACCCCGTAGGGGATGGCCAGCAGGGTGAAGACCACGATCTGGAGGCTGCTCAGGATCATGGCCAGCACCACCTGGCCGGCGAAGTAGCCCCGGAAGGTGCGGCTGAGGGTGTCCACCACCAGGGAGCGGAGGTCCGCAGGCAGCCACTGGGCCAGGCCTGCGCTGATCCGCTCACCGCCCAGCAGCAGGAACACCGCCAGCACCAGCACGATCACCGTGTTCACGGTGAGACCCACGGTGGCCCCGAGCAGGCCCAGCAGCTGCTGGCTGAGCTGGGTGGCCAGCTTGCTGAGGCGGCTGAGCAGATCGCTGCTGAGGTTGCCGAAATCGGTGGGGAGGCCCTGCTCCTCCGCCCAGGCCTCCAGGGCATCGAGCCACACCTCCCCCTGGGCCAGCCAGCCCGGCAGGGCCGCCACCAGCTCCGCCAGCTGGTCGATCAGGCGAGGCACCAGCCAGATCACGGCGAGGGCCAGCAGCCCGAGGGCCACCCCCAGCACCAGCACCATCGCCAGGGGCCGGGGCAGGCCCCGCTGCCGCAGCCAGCGGCTGGGGATGTCGAGCAGAAAGGCGATCAGGGCCGCGGCCGTGAACAGGGCGGGGAAGGGCGCCAGCGGCAGCAGCAGCTGCCGCAGCACCCAGAGGTTGAGCACCAGCAGGGGCAGGGCCAGGCCGGCCTTCAACATCGGGGGCAGCACCAGGCGCTCGAGCATCGCGGGGCAGGCGGGGGATCGGGAACGCGTCAGCCCATCTGGGCCAGGTAGGCGGCGCTGCCCAGCTCCACCAGGCGCTCATCCTTGGCCCGCACCTGGCCGTGCAGCTCGGCGCGGTAGGCGGCCACCGCTTCGGCCAGGGCGGCATCGGCCGTGGCCAGGATCTGCACCGCCAGCAGGCCGGCGTTGGTGCCGTTGCCGATCGCCACCGTGGCCACCGGAATGCCCGCCGGCATCTGCACGATCGAATGGAGCGAGTCCACCCCCGAGAGGGCCCGGCTCTGCACCGGCACACCGATCACCGGCAGGGTGGTGAGGGCCGCGACCATGCCGGGCAGATGGGCCGCGCCGCCCGCACCGGCGATGATCACCCGGAGGCCCCGGCCCGCGGCCTGCTGAGCGAAGGCCACCATCTCCAGCGGGGTGCGGTGGGCCGAAAGCACCCGCACCTCGACCGCCACGCCGAAACGCTCCAGCACCGCCACCGCCGGCTGCATGGTGGGGAGGTCGGAATCGCTGCCCATCACCACCGCCACCGTCGCCCGGGCGGGTGCCGGGACAGGGCCCGATCCAGCGGCGGGGGGTTCGGCGGCGGGACTGAGGCTCAAGAGGGCTGGGCGGAGGATGGGGCTATTCTCTCGCGTGCCGCCGCGATGCGCTGGATCCGCAATGTCCGCCTGCCCCGCGCCAGCCGCTGCCGCCACGGGGCCGGGCAACGCTGGCGGCTCGGAGTGAGCAGCGAGGGATGGATCGAGGCCGCCGCACCACTCGATCCCGGCAGCGCCATGGCCGGGGAGGACTGGCAGGGCGACTGGCTGAGCCCGGCCGGGGTGGACCTGCAGATCAACGGCGGCCTGGGGCTGGCCTTCCCCGAACTCAGCGCGGACGACCTGCCCCGCCTGCTGGAGCTGCTGGAGCTGCTCTGGCGGGATGGCGTCGAGGCGATCTGCCCCACCCTGGTGACCTGCGCCGTCGCCCCCCTGCGCCAGGCCCTGGCGGTGCTGGAGGAGGCGCGCCTGCAGCACCGTCCCGGCCGCTGCCAGCTGCTGGGTGCCCATCTGGAGGGCCCCTTCCTGGCACCGCAGCGCCGGGGCGCCCACCCCGAGCAGCACCTGGCCGCCCCCAGCCTCGATGCGCTGCGGGCCCGCATCGGCGGCTTCGAGCACCAGATCGATCTGGTCACCCTGGCCCCCGAACTGCCGGGGGCCGACACCCTGATCGCCGCCTTGCGCGATGCCGGGGTGGTGGTGAGCCTCGGCCACAGCAACGCCGATGCGCAGCAGGCCGCCACTGCTTTCGCGGCCGGGGTGGGGATGGTCACGCACACGTTCAACGCCATGCCCGGCCTGCAGCACCGCGCCCCGGGACCGGTCGCCGCCGCCGTGCTCGATGGCGGCGTGGCCCTCGGCCTGATCGCCGACGGGGTGCACGTGGCGCCGTCGATGGCGCTGCTGCTGCAGCGGCTGGCTCCGGAGCAGGTGGTGCTGGTGAGCGATGCCCTGGCCCCCTACGGCCTGGGGGAGGGCCGCCACCGCTGGGACGAGCGGCTGCTGCTGGTGGTGGACGGCAGCTGCCGCCTCGAGGACGGCACCCTGGCCGGGGTGACCCTGCCGCTGCTGGAGGGGGTGCGGCGGCTGGCGGGCTGGGGGGCGGCGCCGGAGCAGGCGATCGCCGCCGCCACCATCACGCCGAGGCGGGTGCTGGGCGACGACCGGGACACCGCCGCGATGCTGGTGGGCACACCCCTGAACGAAACCCTGCGCTGGCGCCAGGGGAGCGATGGCCTCCGGTGGCAGCGGGCCAGCTGACGCCCTGCTCCGGCAGTCAGCGGCTGCGGCGCCGCCTGGCGGGCGCTCCTTAGGATCCGCCCCACTCCCCGGTCCGCCGCCCCTCTTCCCATGCCCAGCACCACGGCCGCAGGTCACAGCAGCCAGAAGGCTGTCGAGAAACAAGCCGAGAAGCAGGAGGTGAAGGGCTACTTCGAAACCACCGGCTTCGAGCGCTGGAACCGCATCTACAGCGAGAGCGAGGATGTGAACAAGGTGCAGCGCAACATCCGCCTGGGTCACCAGAAAACGGTGGACAACGTGCTGGCCTGGCTGCAGGAGCAGGGGGATCTGGCCAGCCGCAGCTTCTGTGATGCCGGCTGCGGCGTGGGCAGCCTCAGCCTGCCCCTGGCCCGGCTGGGTGCCGGCAGCATCGCCGCCAGTGATCTCTCCGAGGCCATGGTGGCCGAAGCCTCGCGGCGGGCCGGTGAGGCCGGCATCGCCCCCGGCCAGCTCAGCTTCCAGGCCTCCGACCTGGAGAGCCTCAGCGGCCGCTACGACACGGTGATCTGCCTGGATGTGTTCATCCACTACCCCCAGGCCGCGGCCGAGGAAATGGTGCGCCATCTGGCCGCCATGGCCGAGAAGCACCTGATCGTGAGCTTTGCCCCCTACACCCCCCTGCTGGCGCTGTTGAAGGGGATCGGCCAGCTGTTCCCCGGCCCCAGCAAGACCACCCGCGCCTACACCCTCCGGGAGGAGGGGATCGTGAGGGCCGCGGCCGAGGCGGGATTCTCACCCGTGCGCCGCAACCTCAACCAGGCCCCGTTCTACTTCTCACGGCTGATCGCCTTCGAGAGGACCGCCTGCTGAGGTTCCAGCAGCAGGGCCTGGCTGTCCTCCAGGAGGATCGGCTCGCCGGCCAGCTGGGCTGCCGAGATCTCCAGCCCCGGGGACGCCAGCAGCAGCGACCAGCCACCACCGTGCTCCGGGGAAAGCTCCCGGGAGAGCTCCGGAAAGAGCTCCGGCAGGCGCACGGCCATCGCTTCTCCGCCCATGTGCGCGACCAGGGCCACCGCCACAGCCACCGCCGATGACTGGCCGGGGGCCTGCCCGGGGAGCTGCTGCGGGGCCCGCCGGATCCCGTAGAAGATCGTGGTGCTGGGGGTGGTGAGCAGGTCCAGCCGGTCGTCGCTGGCCGCGAGGTTGTCGCGCAGCCAGGGGCGGGAGCGGCGGAACTGCCGCAGGGCGAGGTTGTAGGCGGCCTGCTCCGGCTGCACCCGATCGGTGTGCCGCCAGATGTTGCAGGCGGCGTGCATGTCCTCCATGAAGCTGCGGGCGAAGGCCTTCAACCAGGCCACATCCACCGCGGGGAGATCGCCGTCGGCATCGGCAGGCGCCGCGCTGCGGCAGGCCAGGGCCATGCGCTCGAGGTCGTGGTCGGTGGCGGCGATCGCCTCGGCGAGGGCCGTCAGGAAGCGGCGGAGGGGCTCGAGCTCGGTGAAGCCCAGCTGCTTGAGGGCGGGGAAGAGGTCGGGGTCGCGGTACTGCTCGGGGCTGAGCTGCCAGTCGAGGAATCCCGGCGCCTCCTCCGCCACCACCTTCACGCCGAAGCGGTCGTCGGTGTTGCGGAAGAAGCCCCAGGGGGCCCGCATCAGGCAATGGATGAAGTCCATCGGTAGGCCCGGGCCGAAGCCATAGGTGAGGGCCCCGATGGCCGGGTTGTCGTAGGCATTGGCTAGCACCTCCGGCAGGGTGCTGCCCAGGTGTGGATTGATCGGCTCGGTGGCCGCCACCTGGGTGCCGCGGCGCAGGGTGTCGTGGTTGCCGCAGCCGGTGATCCAGCGGGAACCGAACTGCATCTTCTCGCACACCCGCCGCCACTTGCGAGCCCAGAAGCCATGCAGCGCCGGGGTGTTGTGGGCAAAGATCAGGGGTCCCCACTGGTAGGACTCCGGCCGCAGCTCCACCAGGTCGCGGTAGGTGGAGATCTCCTCCCAGCCCTCGGCCGGCCAGGGACGGCCATCCTCGTAGATCACGAACGGGCGCCAGCGGGCAGGACCGATCTCCTGCACCAGATCGCCCATGGCCATCAGGTAGGGATCGTCGTACTCCACCCGTTCGGTGAGGGGGTTGAAGTACTTGAAGTCCTGGCCGCCGTCGATGCGGATGCCGTCGGCGCCGGTGTTCACCTTGCGGCGCTGCATCTCCAGCAGGATCGCCCGCACCACCGGGTTCTGGTGGTTCACATCCTGGCCGTACATGTTCGGCCCCTTGAGGTAGCGGCCGTTGAGCAGATCGATCGCCTGGTTGTCGGCGTGGCCGTACACCAGGTCGTAGATCAGGCGGATCGGACCGGTGGGGAAGCTGTGCAGCTCGGCCACGAAGTCCACCAGCTCGTCGGGGCGCAGGCTCTCCAGCAGGGCGGGGTTGGTGGCGGCACTGCCGAAGATCACCACGTCGTACCCCCAGTTCTGCAGGTCGGGTCGCCGCAGCCGCACCCGCACATCGCCCGTCTCGATCACGATCCCCTCGGTTTCGGGATCGAGCACACCCTCATCGTCGGGGCGCAGGCTGAAGAAATCCTGGTCGCTGGCCTGGCCGCCGCGCATTTCCACGGTGGGTTCGGTGGGCAGGAGCTGCACGGCGTCGTAGCCCAGCAGGTTGGTTTCCACCGGCGTGAGGCTCTCGCCGCTGCGCAGCTTGCCGGCCAGGGTGCGGAACAACTGGGTGAGGCCGGAGAGATAGCCGTTGGGGGAGGCGGTGCGCACGTGCAGCTGCAGGATGTTGCAGGGGGCCGGCACCGTGAAGGGGGCCGGTGCCTGCCCTTCCGCCTCCGGAACCTGGGCGGCGGCCATGGCCTCGTAGTAAGGCAGATCGCCACGGCGGCGCTGCAGGGCCTCCAGGTCGTAGACCTCCGCCGGCGCGTAGACGCCGTAGGGGTAGGAACTGGCCAGCGGGTCGCCCACGATGTTCACCGCATTGGTGTCGGGGCTGAGGTAGCGCAGCCAGTAGAGCGACCCGATGCTGGAGGCGCCGCCGGCCCGCATGCCGCTCAGCACGCCCCAGTGGTAGTCGCCCTGCTTCTCGAGCTGCACGTAGTCGCGGTGAAAGAGCACCGTCTGCTCCGGCCGGGCGGGATCAATCGCCTGGCGCGGCGTGAACACCTCCAGCAGGATGTTCCTCGGCTGGATCACATCGCCGGAGAGCTCAGGCGTCCAGAAGCCCACCTCGGTGAGGCCGTCGGGCCGGGGATGGGCACCGAGGCGGGTGGCCAGCTGGCGGGCCTTCTCCAGGGTGGTGGCCTCGCTGGATTCGATCGCCTCCGCCCAGGCGAGCAGCTCGGCGGTGGGCTCCGCCGCGAGCACGATCGGGGCCAGGGAAGCCATGGCCGCGAGGCTTTCGGACGACGAGCCCTGGGACAGAGAGCCTTGGGACAAGGAGCCTTGGGACACAGAGGCCTCAGGAACGACGGCAACAGGGCCGGGCGGGGTTCTGCCCCGCCCGGAAGCTCACGCTGACACGCCCGGCCTGTCGCCGTGGCTGCACAGCTCCGGCGGCGGCGGTGCCTCCAGGGCGAGCCGCTGGCCAGCACCCGGAGGCCAGGGCAGGCTGAGCCGGTGGGCGTGCAACCGGTAGCCGGGATCCCCCGGCAGCGCCGTGGGATCCACCGCCCCGCCCAGCCGGTAGAGCGGATCCCCCAGCAGCGGGGACCCGATGGCGGCCAGATGGATGCGGATCTGATGGGGCCGCCCGGTGCCGATCGCCGCCGTCACCAGGCAGCCGTGGGCCCGCCGCTCCAGCAGGGTGATCGTGGTGAGGGCCGGCAGGGGCTCGCGGCCGCCGGCCGCCCACACCTCTGCCAGCCGCCCATGGGGCCGGCGGCCGATCGGGGTGGTGATGCGGAGGCTCTGCCCGGGCGCCAGGGCGCCGGCCCCCTCCGCCGCCAACGGGCCGACCAGGGCCCGGTAGACCTTGCGGCAGGCCGCCGGCGCCTCCTCAGCGGCCGTGGAGGCGGCGCGGCAGGCCTCGGCCGTGCTGTCGCGCAGCAGGGCACTGAGCCAGGCCCGGCTGGCCGGGCGGCGGGCACACACCAGCAGCCCGGAGGTGAAGCGGCCCAGCCGGTGCACCGGGCGCGGCAGGCCGGCGCCGGCGTCGAGGCGGCCTGCCCGCACCTGCCTCTCCAGGAGCCGCAGCGCCGTGTGCTCCAGAAAGCCACCGGCGGGCAGCACCGGCAGACCGCTGGGCTTGGCCAGCACCAGCAGGTCGCCGTCATCGAACAGGGGGCCGGGCAGATCCGGCACGGCGGGCTCCCACCAGGGGGGCCGATGCCACATCAGCCGGTCGCCCGGCTGCAGCGGCCCATCGGCCCGGAGCCGCTGGCCGTTCCTGACGATCTCGCCGGCGGCGATCCGCTCCAGCCACACCGCCGCCGGGGAGTGGCGGTAGCGGGCGGCGTAGAAGGCGCTCACGCTGGAATGGGCCCTGCGGACCGTGTCGCCATAGGCGTGGCCGCCGTTGGGGGCGGCGTGCGGGCTCACTCCACCAGGCCGTGCTCCAGGGCATAGCGCACCAGTTCGGTGCGGCTGGCGGTGCCGGTCTTGATGAAGAGGCGGCTCACGTACTTCTCCACGTTGCGGATCGAGGTTTCGAGGCGGCGGGCGATCTCCTTGTTCATCAGGCCTTCCGCCACCAGCTGCAGCACCGAGGCCTCGCGGGGGGTGAACACCAGGTCGCTGCTGCCGGCTGGCTTCTTGGCCTGGCCGCCGGTGGCGAGCAGCGAGCGGATCTCGGTGATCTGCTTCGCCATCTGGCCGATGTCGGCGTCGGCGAAGCGGGCGGCCTCGGCCAGCAGCCGCTCCTGGCGCCGCACGGCGTTGCGCACCCGGGCCACCAGCTCATCGGGATCGAAGGGCTTGGGGATGTAGTCGTCGCAGCCGGCCTGGAAGCCGGCGATGCGGTCGGCCGTCATGCCCTTGGCCGTGAGGAAGATCACGGGGGTGCCGCCGAGGCGCTCATCGGCCCGCAGCTTCCTGAGCAGCCCGTAGCCGTCACAGCGTGGCATCATCACGTCCGAGATCACCACGTCCGGGAGCAGCTCCTGGGCCTTCTCCCAGCCGTCCTCGCCATCGACGGCGGTGCTCACGGCGAAGCCCTCATCCTCCAGGTAGGCCTTCACGGCCGTGCGCAGGCCGGGCTCGTCGTCCACCAGCAGCAGACGCACCGGGGCCGGGGGGCCGGGCGGGGTGGAGGTCTGGGAGGCGGACTCCAGGGCGTGATCCGTGGCCTGGTCGCCGGAATCGGGAGCGCCGCTGGCGGGGTGGCTGGCGGTGCCGCCGGGTTGATCGGGTGTCATGGCCACCAGTCTGCAGAGCCTCAGCGGGAGCGTCCAGGCAGCACCTGCTCGGATTCCCGCAGCGTGGTGCTGTAGCCGAGCCGGCGGGCCACAGCCGTGAGCCCGGCGGGATCCTGGCCGGCGTGCTCCGGATGGCACACCGCCCACCACACCAGATGATCCACCCGGTTCGCCGGGGTGATCACACCGCCGGGGTTGATGGAGCGGATCAGCAGGCGGCCGCTGTCGTCCGTGATGCGCATGGGCTCGGCAGCGGTGCAGCGCACCGTGTCGGTCTGAATCCTCACGTCCGAGCCGAGCTGGCGCCAGAGCTGGGCGCGCCAGAGCCCCGGCACGGCCGGATCGGCCTTGGGGCCGTAGACCCCCAGCACCAGCGGGCCTTCGGGGCGGGGCTTTTCATCCAGCACCACCAGCCCGGCCGGGCGGTCCACCGCTGTGGCCTGGGCCAGGGTCGTGGCCGGGGCCGGGGCGGGGCCGCCGCCGGCCAGCAGGGGGAGCAGCCCGAGCGGCCACCACGACGCCGCGGGCGGGGTTGTCAGCATGGTGCCAGGCACGACCGCCCATGCTCGCCTACCTCGACCACCACGCCAGCACGCCCTGCGATCCGGCGGTGCAGGCCGCCATGGAGCCCTGGTGGAGCGTGCAGGCCGCCAACCCCTCCAGCCGGCTGCACCGTCCGGGGCTGGAGGCGGCGGCGGCCGTGGAGCGGGCCCGGACCCAGGTGGCCCGGGCGCTCGGCGCCGGCGAGGCCACCGGCGTGGTGTTCACCAGCGGCGCCACCGAGGCCAACAACCTCGCCCTCAAGGGCGTGGTGGAGGCCGCCCTGGAGCGGGGTGAGCCGCGGCGGCGCCTGCTGACCCTCGCCACCGAACACCGGGCGGTGCTGGATCCGCTGCGCTATCTGGAACGCCACGGCTTTCCCCTCACCGTGCTGCCGGTGGGGCGCGACGGCCTGGTGAACCTGGAGGCCTTCGCCGCGGCCCTCGGCCCCGATGTGCTGCTGGCCTCGGTGATGGCGGCCAACAACGAGATCGGCGTGCTGCAGCCCCTCGCGGCCATCGCGGAGCTCTGCCGCGCCCAGGGCGTGCTGCTGCATGTGGACGGGGCCCAGGCCGCCGGCCACATTCCCCTGGCGATGGAGACCCTGGGCATCGACCTGCTGAGTGTGAGCGGCCACAAGTGCTATGGCCCGAAGGGCGTGGGCGCCCTGCTGCTGCTGCCCGGGGTGGCCCTGGCCGCCCAGCTCCATGGCGGCGGTCAGGAGGGCGGCCTGCGGGCCGGCACCGTGGCGGTGCCCCTGGTGGTGGGCCTGGGGGAAGCCCTGCAGCGCTGCTGTGCCGATCGCTCCGAGCGGGCCCGGCGGCTCGGGGCCCTGCGGGACAGGCTCTGGCAGAGCCTCGAGGCCCTGGGCGGCGTGGACTGCAACGGTGCCGGCGCCCCCCGCCTGAGCCACAACCTCAACATCACGGTGAGCGGCGTGGACGGCACGGCCCTGCACCGCCTGCTGCGCCGCGACCTCGCCGTGAGCAGCGGCTCGGCCTGCAGCCAGGGCTCCCCCTCCCACGTGCTCGCCGCCCTGGGGCTCAGCCGCGCCGCAGCGGCGGCCTCGGTGCGCTTCGGCCTGGGCCGCGGCACCGGCGAGGCCGAGATCGGCCGCGCCATCGAGGCGGTGAGCGCCGCCGTGCGGCAGCTGCGGGGCTGAACCCGGCTCAGGCGAACACCCGGTGAGGGAAACACCCGGTCAGGCGAACAGCGTGGTGAGCAGCACGAAACCCGCCACCCCCAGCAGGGCCAGCACGGCCTGGGCCACCTTGCTCACCAGCATGCCGGCCACCACCGCCAGGCCCACCAGCAGCGAGCGGCGCAGCCGCAGCAGCCCCATGGGGCCCAGGGCGGTGGAGGCCGTGACCAGCTCCCCCAGGCTGGCCCCCAGCAGCGGCCCCACCAGGGCCCCCAGCAGCGGCCCGCCCACCGGCAGGGCCGGCAGCAGGCCCACCAGCCCCACCAGCAGCCCCAGCCCCGCGCCGATGTAGGCCCAGCGGGTGGCCTTGAGCCGGGCCGGGCCGAGCACCAGGCCGAGGGCATCGGCCCCCCAGCCCAGCAGCAGCAGCCCACAGGCCAGCAGGAACGGCGCCCAGCCGGCGGCCCAGCCCACGGCCCAGAGCCACAGGCCCGCCCCCAGCGGCAGCAGGGCCAGGCCCGGCAGCAGCGGCAGCAGGGTGCCCGGGATGGCCAGCAGCTGGATCAGCAGGGCCGCCCACCACAGGCCATCGCGTGCGGTCATGGCCGGGAGGGCGACCTCGGGAAGGTGGAGCGGCAGGCCGGTCATGGCCTTCGCCGCGCCACGCGGTACTTGGCCGAGCGGCTGCGGGGGTTGGCCTCCGCCTCCTCGGGTGCGGCCACCAGGGGCTTGCGGGTCACCCGTTCGAGCCGCTCGTCGGCAAGGAAGGCGGTCTTGACCCGCCGGTCTTCGAGGGAATGGAAACTGATCACCCCGAGCAGCCCTCCGGGCAGAAGCCAGTGGGGCACCTGCTCCAGCCAGCGCTCGAGCACCCCGAGCTCATCATTCACCGCGATGCGCAGGGCCTGGAAGGTGCGGGTTGCCGGATGGATGCGGCCGCGCCGGGCGGCCGGCGGGTAGCAGCCGCCCACCAGCCAGGCCAGTTCGGCGGTGCTGCGGGGCCGGGCCGGATCGTTCCAGGGCCCCTGGTCCTTGATGCGGCGGGCGATGCGGCGCGAGAGGCGCTCCTCGCCGTAGGCGTAGAGCAGATCGGCCAGCGCGCTCTCCTCCAGCCGGTCGAGCAGGGCGGCGGCCGTCTCGCCCGCCAACGGGTTCATGCGCATGTCGAGCGGGCCCGCGCTGCGGAAGCTGAAGCCCCGCTCCGCCCCATCCAGCTGGGGACTGCTCACCCCCAGATCGGCCAGCACCGCCAGGGCGGGTTCGGCCGGGCGGTGGTCGGCGAAGTTGGTGGCCACGATCGTGACCCGGTCGCCGAAGGGGGCGAGGCGCTCGGCGGCGGCGGCGCGGGCGCTCGGGTCCTGGTCCAGCCCGATCAGGCGCAGGCCGGGATGGGCCTGCAGCAACAGGGCGCTGTGGCCGCCGCCGCCGAGGGTGCAGTCGATCAGCAGGCCGCCACCGGGTCGCTGGGCCAGCAGGTCCTCCAGGGGCTCGAAGCTCGCCAGCACGGCCTCGGCCAGCACCGGCTGGTGGGCATAGGCCGGGGCCGCCGCGGCGTCGCCAGCGGCCTCAGCCGGGGGCTCTCCAGGAGCCTCTTCTGGAGCCTCTCCTGGGGAGTCGGAAGGTGGCGGGGGAACAGAGGGGGGCACGAAACCTTCCTAAGATCCCGCCATTCGACCGCAGACCACGGCCCATGACGCAGCTGGAGACGCGCACGGAGCCGATGGTGGTGAACTTCGGCCCCCATCACCCCTCGATGCACGGGGTGCTGCGGCTCGTGGTGACCCTCGACGGCGAGGACGTGGTGGACTGCGAGCCGGTGATCGGCTACCTGCACCGCGGCATGGAGAAGATCGCCGAGAACCGCACGAACGTGATGTTCGTGCCCTACGTGAGCCGCATGGACTACGCGGCCGGCATGTTCTACGAGGCGATCGTGGTGAACGCTCCCGAGCGGCTCGCCGATGTGCCTGTGCCCAGGCGGGCCAGCTACATCCGGGTGCTGATGCTGGAGCTCAACCGCATCGCCAACCACCTGCTCTGGCTTGGCCCCTTCCTGGCTGATGTGGGCGCCCAGACGCCGTTCTTCTACATCTTCCGCGAGCGGGAGATGATCTACGACCTCTGGGAGGCGGCCACCGGCCAGCGGCTGATCAACAACAACTACTTCCGCATCGGCGGGGTGGCGGCCGATCTGCCCTACGGCTGGCTGGAGAAGTGCCTCGACTTCTGCGACTGGTTCGGCCCCAAGATCAACGAGTACGAGAAGCTGATCACCAACAACCCGATCTTCCGCCGCCGCATCGAGGGCCTGGGCACGATCAGCCGCGAGGAGGCGATCAACTGGAGCCTTTCGGGTCCGATGCTGCGCGCCTCGGGCGTGCCGTGGGATCTGCGCAAGGTGGACCACTACGAGTGCTACGACGACTTTGACTGGGATGTGGCCACCGCCCAGGAGGGCGACTGCTACGCCCGCTACCGGGTGCGGATCCAGGAGATGCGCGAATCCCTGAAGATCCTGCGCCAGGCCTGCGCCATGATTCCCGGTGGCCCCACCGAGAACCTCGAGGCCCGGCGCCTGGCCGAGGGCAAGGGCGGTGAATCCAGTGGATTCGACCTGCAGTACGTGGCCAAGAAGGTGGCCCCCACCTTCAAGATCCCCAGTGGCGAGCTCTACACCCGCCTGGAATCGGGCAAGGGGGAGATCGGCGTGTTCATCCAGGGCAACGACGACGTGACCCCGTGGCGCTTCAAGATCCGCGCTGCCGATCAGAACAACCTGCAGATCCTGCCCCACATCCTCAAGGGGCACAAAGTGGCCGACATCATGGCGATCCTCGGCTCGATCGACGTGATCATGGGCTCGGTGGATCGCTGAAATCCGGTTCGCTCCCGCGCCGGTTTCTGGAGCGGCTGCAGCAGGCCGGCTTTTTGCTGCCGGCCGGGATCACGGGCTACCTCTGGCTCAAGGGGGCCCATCCGGGCCTGCCGGGCTTCGCCTGCCCCCTGCGGGCCATCACGGGCATTCCCTGCCCCACCTGCTTCCTCACCAGAGCCACCGCCGCCAGCCTCCAGGCCCAGTGGGGGGAGGCCCTCAGCCAGCACGCCCTGGGGCCCCTGGCTGCGGCGGCACTGCTGGTGTGGTCGGTGCAGGCGATCCGGCGGCGGCGCCTGGCTCCCCGGGGGCTGCGCCCCTGGCACGGGGCGGTGGTGCTGGCGGTGCTGCTGGGCTACTGGGGCCTGCGCCTGGTGATGCACTACGGCATGGGTCTGGCAGCCTTTCCCTCAGGCTGAGGGCAGCCGGCAGCGGTGGGCGTAGCCGTTCAGCTCAGCACTCCGCGGTGGTAGGCCACGTTCTGGATGTAGAAGCTGGACACCGGCACGGCCACCAGGGCACCGAGGCCGCAGGTGACCACCGACACCACAGCCACCACCAGCCCGGTGAGCAGCTCGATGCCCACGAACTCCCAGCCCCTGGGCGAGCGGTACACCGCCTGGAAGGACAGCCGCAGGGTCTCCAGCACCGGCAGGTCGGTGTTGAACACCTTGTTCACGTACACAGGGCCCACCAGCGCCACGGCGATGCCGGGCAGCACGCACAGCAGCAGGCCGATCACGGTGACGAGGCTGAACAGCAGGCCCGCCAGCAGGTAACGCCAGGGCCGGCGGAACAGGGCCTGGAAAGCCGCCTCGATGCCGATGGTCTCCCCGCTGGCGTAGTGGAGGGCAGGCACCGCCGTGAACAGCACCCCCACCAGGCTCGAGAGGATGGAGAAGGGCAGCTGGCCCAGCTGGCCCAGGGCCATCGCCACCGCCTCCGCCATCTCGGACATGGCCTGGCCGCCGGCCACCAGATAGGCGATCACATTGATCACCACGTAGATGCCGAAGCCCATCCCGCTGATCACCGCCGTGGCCACCCAGATCAGCAGCATGGTGGGCACATGGGTCAGAAACGCCTGCCAGGCCCGCGTCACGGTGGGCGGTTCGTAGGCGGCAGGAGAAGCCAAGGGGGCGGTCCGGAGGTTCCCGGAATGTAGGCAGCCGCCAAGGCCGCTACAACACGGTCGACGGCAGCCCCCCGGCTCCACTCCCCCCTGCTTGCGATGGCTCCGGATCCCTCCAGCTGGCTGCTGCTCTGCCGCACCGTGCGCTTCGGTGACACCGACGCCGCCGGGGTGCTGCACGCCCCCCGCCTGCTGAGCTGGTGCCACGAGGCCTATGAAGAGAGCCTGGAGCGCTACGGCATCGGCGCCGCCGAGGTGTTCCCCACCCCGGACCACCCCCTGGCGGTGGCCCTGCCGATCGTGCACTGCCGCGCTGACTACCTGAAGCCGCTGGTGTGCGGTGATCCCCTGGCGATCGCCCTGGAGCCGAGGCGCCTCGATCCGGGCGGCTTCGAGGTGGGCTACAGCTTCAGCTGCAACGGCACTGCCGTGGCCCGGGGACTCACCTGCCACGTGGCGATCGAAACGGCCAGCCGCAGGCGCTGCCGCCTGCCGGAGCCGCTCAACCGCTGGCTGGAGGCCTCGAGCCTGGGCGGGGTGCAGCCGTTGTAGCCCAGTACAGCGCCGCCAGCTGCAGGGGCAGCAGGCTGGCCAGCACCGCCATCAGGGGCAGGGTGGTGTCGTGGGGAATGGCGCCCACGGCCACCACGCTGACCATCCCCCCAGCCAGCAGGGGCAGCAGGGCCAGGCGTCTGGTCGGCACGGGCATCAGAACCAGTCCTTCACCCCGTCGATGTAGGTGGCCTGGAACTCCTCGTTGGTCTTGGTGAGATAGAGGATGCCCTCGATCAGGCCGATCACCCCCATCACGAAGCTGGCCAGGCCGCAGGTCACCACGCCCCCGGCCAGGGACACCACCAGCATGATCACGCCGGCCTTGGTGTAGCCGAGGATGAATTTGTGCACACCGAACGCACCCAGAAAGATGCCGGTGAGGCCCGCCGCCAGCTTCTTGTTGCTCAGTTCGGTCTCACTCAGGGTGGCCATCGGCGGCAGCACCATCGCGCAGGGGATGCCCTGCTTCTAGCGATAGGAGCCAGCGCTGCCAACGGCTCCGTTCCCATTTCCCCAACGGCGAGGGCTCCAGGCCCGGGCAGCACAGCCAGCGGCGGGGGCGCTCCGCCGGCGCCCAGCCGGCCGCCGCCGCGGCCAGCTGGCGGCACAGGGCCGCCCCGTCGGCGCCCGGGGCCGGCCGCACCAGGCCCGCCAGCCGCTCCCCCCAATCGGGATCCGGCAGCGCCAGCAGCAGCACCTCCTGCAGGGGCCAGCCCCCCTCAGCCGCCAGGGCTCGGATCCGCGCTTCGATCTGCTCGGGGAACACCGTTTCGCCGCCGCTGTGGATGGCCCCGTCGATCCGGCCCAGCAGCCGCAGGCCCTCCGCGCTGAGCCGGGCCCCGTCGCCGCTGCGCCACCAGCCCTGCCGCAGCCCAGGCAGCGGCTGCAGCACGCCGGCCTCCACCCACCCCGGGCTCAACCGGTCGCAACGCACCTCCAGGGCCACGGACCCCGGCGCCAGCCGCAGCTCCACCCCGGCCAGGGCCGGGCCACATCCCCCCACCCCGGCGAGGAACCGCTCCGGTGGCAGGGCGGCCACCATGGCCGCCGTTTCGGTGGCGCCGTAGCAGGGCGACAGCCGCAGGCCGGCGCGGCGGGCCCGGGCCGCCAGGGCGGGCGGCAGGGGCGCACCCCCCACCCAGATCACCGCCAGGCACCGCAGCCAGGCGAGACCCGCGGGCTCAACCATCAGCCGGGCCAGCTGGGTGGGCACCAGGGAGAGCAGGGCCGGCGGTGGCGCAGCCGAGCCCGGCGGGCCGGTGAGCGGCAGCCGGGCGGCCAGCTCCCGGGGCTGCCGCATCCAGGCGGGCGGGATCACGCGGTGGGCCCCGCCCCACTGGCGCGCCCGCAGCCAGGGCAGCAGGCCGCTCACGTGGTGCAGGGGCAAGGGGTTGAGGTGCAGGCAGGCGGCCGGATCGACACCGACCGCCCGCAGCCAGTGCGCCGTGGCCGCGGCCGAGGCCTGCAGGTGGGCCAGGGGCTGCAGGCACCAGCGGCGGCCACCGCTGCTGCCGCCGCTGCCCACCACCACGCCGGGTCCCCAGTGCTCCCCCAGCCGTTCCAGCCCCCCGGGCCCCAGAGCCGCATCCAGGGCGGCCTGCTCCTGCGGGGCCGCCAGGCCCGCCAGCCGGCCGTCGGCCCAGGCCGCCTCGAGCTCGGCCAGCGGGTCGGGCGTCAAGCCGCCGCCTGCCACACCGCAGCCGGGTCGGCGGCGGCCAGGGGGCCGCGGGGCTGCCAGCGGCTCGCCAGCCCGGGCGCCGACGGGGTGGGACCGGCCCACTGCAGGGCCGCCAGATGCTCCAGCCAGCGGCGGCCGATGCCCGTTTCAAAGGAACTGCTGAGCATCAGCCCCGGCGTTCCCCGCTGCAGGGCCGCCAGCAGGGGCCGGGGATCACCCTCCTGGCTGGGACGTCGCACCTGCCAGGAGGGCCAGTGGGCCGTGAGCCCGGGATGGTGCTGGAGGGATTCATCCAGCGCCACCGGCAGCTGGCGGGCCAGGGCCAGCAGCCCCTCGGGGTCGGCGGGGGGCAGCGGCTGCTCCAGCCAGTGGAGCCGGGGTTCGGTGGCCAGCCGCTCGGCCCAGCCCCAGGCGGTGGCGCGGGTCCAGCCGCCGTTGGCATCGAGCCGCAGGCCGGCCGTGGCCGGCAGCCGCTCCAGCAGCTGCTCCAGCAGCTGCCGCTCCAGGACGTCATCGTGGGTGGCCACCTTCCACTTGAGCACCAGGGGGTGGGGACCGGCCTGGGCGATGGCCTCCTCCAGCGCCGCCAGGGCGGCCTCACCCGCCGGCAGCAGCACGGCACCGGGCGGCGCGGCACGCCAGCGCCCCTGCGGCAGGCCCTCCACCTCGGCCAGAGCGGCACCGAGCGCGAAGGCCAGGCAGCGGGGCCCCAAGCCGTAGCCGAAGCCGTGCTCCAGCCGCTGCTCCAGATCCCGGCGCGACAGCACGGCGGGCAGGCCGGCGATCGCCTCCTCCAGCCCGGCGGACTGCTCCAGCAGGGGCGAGGCCTCCCCCCAGCCCACCGCGCCCGTCTCCGCGTCCAGGCGCAGCAGCCAGCCCTGTTTGGCTGCCAGGGTGCCCCGGGCCGTGCGCAGCGGCTGCGGCAGCAGGGCCCGGAACGGCCGCCACTGCAGCCGAAGCTGGAGGTCACCACCCTGGCCGGCGGCGGCAGGCGTGCACGCCACCGGGGTCACAACCAGTGCCCCAGGGCCAGGCCGAGGGCCAGGCCCAGGCCGTTGAGGGTCTGGAAGCGGAGCGCCAGAAACTTGCTGCCCACGATCCGCTCCGGAGCGTGGTGGTGCTGCTCCAGCAGCGCGATCAGGGCCCGGGCGGGGACCAGGCCGGCCGCGCCCAGCAGGGCGGTGAGGGGCCAGGCACCCAGCAGCACCGGCGCCCACTGCAGGGCGAGGCTGGAGGCCACGAACCAGGGCACCAGGGCGGCGGCGCTGCGGGGGCCGAGCTGCACCACCGGCGATCGCTTGCCGTGGGCCGCGTCCTCCTCCACCTGATGGAAATGGGAACAGAACAGCACCAGGGTGGTGGCCAGGGCGGGGCCGCTGCCCAGGGCGAGGGCCGCGCGCCAGGGCACCGCGGCATCCGCCCCGGCGGCCGGGGCCAGGGCCAGCAGGCCGGCGGCGGTGGCCAGGGGCCCGAAGGCCAGCCAGCACAGCGGCTCCCCCAGACCGCGGTAGCCCAGGCGAAACGGCGGCCCCTGGTAGAGGTAGCCCAGGGCGCAGCAGCCCAGCACCAGCCCCAGCACCAGCGGTGTGCTGCGCCAGGCCACCAGGGCCATCAGCAGCAGCCCCAGCGCCAGGGCCCCATGGGCCAGCAGCGCCACCCGATCCCGCCGGCCGGTGAGGTTCACCACGGAGTGGGGCTTGCCCCGGGTGTCCACGCCGGTGTCGGCATCGAAGACATCGTTGGCCAGATTCTCCCAGGCCAGCAGCAGCACGGCCGCCCCCAGAAAGAGCAGCAGCTGATCGAGCCGCACGGGCTCGCCGCGGCCCCAGCGCCAGCCGGCGGCCAGCAGCACGGGCATCACCGCCACCGCGTACATGGGCCACTTCAGGGCTGCCTTCCAGAGATCACGGCGGCCCGGGGGCCCGGGGACCGGAGCGGGCATGGGGGTGTGGGTGGAGGGGGACGTGGAGGTGGCGTAACGGCTTGCGACGACCTCGGGCTCAGGCATGGGGACCGAAGGCGGCAACCGCGGCAGGACCCATACATTTGAGCAGCTCTTCGCGGCGCCTTCAGGCCCCAGCCGTTGCTGGCTCCCGATTCCTTCACCGATCTGCTGGCCCTGGCCAGCGAGGGCGCCCGGCTGGCGGACGAGGAGGGCGTGCTCAGCCTGGCGGTGCCGATGGCGCCGTGCGACCCGATGGCGCTGCTGCCCCTGCTGGAGGGGGGCGACAGCTTCCGCTTCCTGTGGGACGGCGCCCCCGGGCTCTGCATCGCCGCCAGCGGCCGCACCAACAGCCTGGAGCTGAGCGGGCCGCGGCGGTTCGAGCTGGCCCAGCGCTTCGCCAGCGCCAGCCTCAGCCGGCTCGCCGGCCACCACACCGGCCAGGCCGGCACCTGCCCGCCCCTGGCGCGGCCGCGGGTGCTGCTGGCCTTCGCCTTCTTCGACGCCCCGCTCGAGAGTTCCGCGGCCGCCATCCCCGGGGTGCAGGCGGTGCTGCCCCGCTGGCAGCTGAGCCGCCACGGCCACCGCTGCTGGCTGCGGCTGCAGCGGCCGCTGGGGGGTGACGTGACCCCCCGCAGCCTGGCGGAAGAGCTGTGGGACACGGCTCGCCGGCTGGAGCGCTGCACACCGCAGCTGCCGCGGGCGGAGCGGATCGCCGTGGCCCTGCGCTCTCCCTGGCAGGAGCACTACCGCCAGGCCGCCGCCAGGGCCCTGGAGCTGGTGGAGGGCAACGCCCTGCAGAAGCTGGTGCTGGCGGTGCGCCAGCAGCTCAGCCTCAGTGCCAGGCCCGATCCCCTCGATCTGCTGGCACCGCTGCGGCGGCACCAGGGCGGCAGCTGCCGCCTGATGTGGCAGCGCAACGCCGCCTCGGCCCTGATCGGCGCCTCCCCGGAGCGGCTGCTCACCGTGCGCCAGGGGCAGCTGCGCAGCGATGCCCTGGCCGGCACCGCCCCGGCCGATGACCGCGCCGCGGCCCTGCTGCACTCCACCAAGGACCGGCTGGAGCACGAGCTGGTGGTGGACACCATCACCGCCGTGCTGGCCCGCTCAGGGCTGAACCCCCGCCGCCCGCGCCATCCGCGCCTCGCCCGCCACGGCCAGCTCGTGCACCTGCACAGCCCCATCAGCGCCTGCCTGGGGGCCCAGCCTCCCCTGGCGATCGCGGCGGCCCTGCACCCCACCCCGGCGGTGGCCGGGCTGCCGCGACGGGAGGCGATGGCCTGGCTGCGCAGCCTGGAGCCGTTCGAGCGCGGCCACTACGCCGCTCCGATCGGCTGGATCGACAGCGCCGGCGACCTGGACCTGCGCGTGGCGATCCGCAGCGGCACCGTGGAGGGGCGGCAGCTCGAGCTCACCGCCGGAGCCGGTCTGGTGCCAGGCTCTGCGGTGGATCGGGAACTGCAGGAGGTGGCGCTCAAGCTGGGTGTGCTCCAGCAGCAGCTCAACCTCCCCCATCCCATGGCGGCGGCAGGCCTGCCGCTCTGACACGCCAGGATCTCCGACACCCCAGGATCACGATGACGACGGAGCTCACAGCGCTGCTGGCCAGCGCTCTCTCGGGGTCCGGGCTGCTGGCGGGGCTCGATCCGGCCCAGATCACGGGGCTCGCCCCAGGCCGCGGCCGGATCGAGGAGGGCGGCGAGCTGTTCCGCAGGGGAGAACTGGGCCGCCATGCCTATCTGGTGCTGCAGGGGGTGCTGGGGCTCCACACCGGCGAGGCGGGCCAGCCCGGCGCCTTCTTCCGCAAGGTGGTGGCCGGCGAACTGGTGGGGGAGTACAGCCCCCTGAGCGGCGAACCGCGCTCCGCCTCGGCCCTGGCCCTCACGGCGGTGGACTACCTGGCGTTCGATCGGCACCAGCTGGATCAGCTGCTGGAGTGCCAGCCCTGCCTGCAGACCCGCTTCATCACGGCGCTGGCGGAGGCCGCCTCGATCGGCCGCGACCCCGGCTGCATGCCGCTGGAGACAATCGTGATCCACCTGGCCAGCCCCGGCTCGGCGCTCACGGCGGCGGTGCTGGCGCAGCTGCCCGGGCACCTGCGGCGGCTGTGCGGGCAGCTGGAGATCCTGCCGGACCTCCAGCTCCATGGCCTGGAGCCGGACGCCGCCGGCAGCGGCGAGGCCGCGGGGGAGCAGGAACCGGGGGACGACCCGGAGGCACGGCTGCACGCCCGGCTGATCGAGGCCACCCGCACGGGCCGGCCCCAGCTGATCGTGAACCGGGATCCCCGGGCCGTGAGCCGCCGCAACCGGCTGCTGATCGACCGGCTGCTGATCCTCTGCGACGGCGAGGCCAGCCGGATCAGCCTGCCCGAGGCCGCCGACGGCGAGGCCCTGCTGGTGCGGCTCTGGCCCCGGGAGCAGCAGCAGCCCCGCTCCCGCGACTGGGCGACGAGCCAGCCCTTCGCCCAGGTGCTCAACCTGCAGCCCGGGCGCTCCTCCCACCTGGACCGGCTGGCCCGGGCCATCCTGCGGCGCCAGAACGTGCTGGTGCTGGGGGGCGGCGGCGCCAGGGGCTTCGCCCACATCGGCGCCCTGGCGGCCCTGGAGGAGCTGGGACTGCGGGATTTCGACATGGTGATGGGCGTGAGCATCGGCTCGCTGGTGGCGTCCCTGGCCGCCTTCGACCTGCCCGCCGCCGAGATCTTCGCCAACCTGGAGCGGGTGATCATCAAGGCGCGGCCCTACTCCTTCACGCTGCCCCGCGGCTCCCTGTTCACCCTGCGCAACTCGCGGCTGGAGCTGGAGCGCTTCTTCGGCAGCGCCCGCCTTCAGGACAGCTGGCTGCCGCTGCGCTGCTTCTCCACCAACCTCTCCACCAACCAGCTCGAAACCTGGAGCACGGGCGCCATCCCCGACGCCGTGATCGCCAGCATGTCGGTGCCGGGGATCTTCCCCCCCGTGGAGGACGCCCGGGGCCACCTGCACGTGGATGGGGGCATTCTCAACAACCTGCCGGTGGCGGCGGCCCGCCGGGCCAGTGACGGGCGGGTGGTGGCCATCTCGCTCGACCCCGAGCCCGCCGCGGCGACGCCGGCCGCCGGGGGCAGCGCCGCCGCGCGCACACCGCCTTCGCTGGGGCGCACGATCATCGACGCGATGATGTGCGGCTCCCACGCCGCCACCCAGGCCCAGGAGCGGCTGGCCGACCTGATCCTCCGGCCCGACATCGGTGGCTTTCCCTTCCTCGAGTGGAAGCGCTACCGGGAGATCTATGCCGAGGGCTATGCCGCGGCCCAGGCCCGGTTCAGGGAAGGCTGGCCTGCCGGCCACTGATCGGATCGGACCTGATCTGACCGGACCTGAACAGACCGGAGCCGCCTTCAGGCCATGCCCAGGGCTTCCGGCTGCTCCGGCAGCCCCACCATCCGGCGCCACTCCGCCAGCGGACGGCTCCAGTGCTCCTCCCAGCGCTGGGCCAGCAGCGGCTGGGCCTTGTAGCCGAGCTGGTAGCCGTGGCCGATGCCGCCCAGCACCGCCCCCATCTGCTCCGGATCCTTGAGCAGGTAGCGGAGCAGGCCGCCGCAGGTGATCACGGCCGCCATCGGCCGCCAGGTCTGGGCCAGTTCGAAGGCCTTGAGGGCGATCTCCCCCACCCGGTCGGTGCCGATGCCCGTCACCACATGCCAGATGTCATGGCTCTGGCGCATGCGCATCAGGATCCAGTCGAGGTCGCTCTTCACCTCCACCTTGCGGTAGTAGTCGGGATCGAAGCCGTGGTCGAGCAGGTGGCGGGCCAGGGCATGGCCGAGGCTGCCGGCGGGCATCGCGGCCAGCACGTCCACGTCGAGGGGCTGGGCCAGGTAGCGCTCGTCCATCAGCTCCCGCACGCCGGGCAGGCCCGCCACGCGGGCCTCGAAGCTGTCCATAGCCCCGGTGCGGCGCAGGCCGTCCTCGATGTCGAACACCGACTCGGTGCCCTCCGGGTTACGGATCATGCCCACCACGCCGCTGAGGGTGCGGAGGTAGTTGATCTGGTGACGACGGGTCTGGTGTTCGGCCATCGCGGCGCAGGCCGGGCGGGGCTCAGGACGTCGGCCAGGCTGCGGCGGCCAACGTATCAACGGTGGGGCAGTTTTTCCAGCGTGAGATCGGCCAGGGGGAGGCCTCCGAGCCGCTCCACTTCGCGGATGCCGGTGGGGCTGGTCACGTTGATCTCGCTGAGGCGGCCGTCGATCACATCGATCCCCACGAAGAAGAGCCCCTCGGCGCGCAGGGCGGGGGCCAGTTCGGCGCAGATGCGGCGCTCCTGCTCGGTGAGGTCGGTGGCCTCGGGCGCCCCGCCCACCGCCAGGTTGCTGCGGAACTCGCCGCCGCTCGGCACCCGGTTCACGGCCCCCAGCGGCTCGCCATCCACCAGCAGGATGCGCTTGTCGCCCGCCTTCACCCCGGGCAGGAACGCCTGCACCATCACCGGCAGCTGCTCCTGGGCCGTCACCAGCTCCAGCAGCGCCCGCAGCCCCGGACTGGCCGCCGAGGCGAACACCACCCCCTGGCCGGCGCGGCCACCCAGCGGCTTGAGCACCACCTCGGCGTGCTCGCCCGTGAAGGCGGCCAGCTCCTCCACCCGGCTGGCCACCAGGGTGGGCGCCATCAGGTGGCTCCAGCGCAGGGAGCTGAGCTTCTCGTTCCAGGCCCGCAGCGCCGCCGGCCGGTTGATCACCGCCACCCCCTGGCGCTCGGCCAGATCGAGCAGGTGGGTGGCGTAGAGGTAGGCCTCATCCACCGGTGGGTCCTTGCGCATCCACACGTGGGCGAAGGCGGTGAGGGGCAGCGGCCGGGCCTGCCCGAGGCGGTACCAGGGCTCGGGCACGCGCCAGCCCTCAAGCTCCGGGCTGATCGCCGCCAGCTCCACGGGCTCGGCCCGCACCCAGGCGCCATGGCCGGGGCCGGCGGCGGCCTCCCGGGCGGAGAGGTCGGCGGGGGTGGCCACCCACACGGGCCGGCCGGCCCGCTGGGCCGCCTGCATCAGGGCCACGGTGGAGTCCTTGGCGGGCTTCAGGCGGCTGATCGGATCGATCACGAACAGCTGGGCTCCCGCCCCGATCGCCGGATCCGGGGCGGACAACGCCGGGGAGGTCACCACGGTCAGGCCGCCAGCAGGGCGTCGAGCCGGCCGCTGCGCTCGAGGGCGTGGAGGTCGTCGCAGCCGCCCACGTGCTGGCCGTCGATGAAGGTCTGGGGCACGCTGCGGCGCCCACCGCTGCGTTCGGCCATGGCGCTGCGGGCCGGCTCGTCGCCGTCGATGGCGTACTCGGTGTAGGCCACGCCCTTGCGGTCGAGCAGGGCCTTGGCACGGATGCAGAAGGGGCAGGCCCGCCAGGTGTAGATCTCGACGTGGGGGGCCATCGGGGCTCGCAGCACTGCTGGAGGAATCCTAAAAGCGGCCTCCCCCGCCATTGGCCTCCCCCGCCGTTGAGTACGGTCGTTTCGACGTTTCCTACCCGCCGGTGCTCGACCTCACCGACTTCAAGCGCGACCTCTCCGAGCTCACCGACCGCCTGGGCCATGCCCAGGACTGTCTTTGACGTTCCCGCTCTGAAAGCACGGCAGCAGGATCTCGAGCAGCTCGCCTCCCAGCCGGACTTCTGGGACGACCAGCAGGCGGCGCAGAAACAGATGCGCCAGCTGGACGATGTGAAGGCCCAGCTGCAGCAGCTGGAGCGCTGGAAGGCCGCGGTGAGCGACGCCGAGGCCACCCTGGAGCTCCATGAGCTCGAGCCCGACGCCGACCTGCTGGCGGAGGCCCATGCGGGCCTCACCAGCCTGCGCGGCGACCTGGACCGCTGGGAGCTGGAGCGGCTGCTGAGCGGCCCCTACGACAAGGAGGGGGCCGTGCTCACCATCAACGCCGGCGCCGGCGGCACCGACGCCCAGGACTGGGCCCAGATGCTGCTGCGCATGTACACCCGCTGGGCGGAGGACCACGGCATGAAGGTGAGCGTGGACGAGCTCAGCGAGGGGGAGGAGGCCGGCATCAAGAGCTGCACGATCGAGATCGAGGGCCGCTATGCCTACGGCTATCTGCGCAATGAGAAGGGCACCCACCGGCTGGTGCGCATCAGCCCGTTCAACGCCAACGACAAGCGCCAGACGAGTTTTGCCGGCGTGGAGGTGATGCCCAAGATCGAGGAGGAGGTGAAGCTCGACATCCCCGACAAGGACCTGGAGATCACCACCTCCCGCTCCGGTGGCGCCGGCGGCCAAAACGTGAACAAGGTGGAGACGGCTGTGCGCATCCTGCACATCCCCACCGGCCTGTTCGTGCGCTGCACCCAGGAGCGCTCCCAGCTGCAGAACAAGGAGAAGGCGATGGCGCTGCTGATGGCCAAGCTGCTGGTGATCGCCCAGGAGCAGCGGGCCGCCGAGATCGCCGACATCCGCGGTGACATCGTGGAGGCGGCCTGGGGCAACCAGATCCGCAACTACGTGTTCCACCCGTACCAGATGGTGAAGGACCTGCGCACCCAGCACGAGACCACCGACGTGCAGGGGGTGATGGACGGCGACCTCGATCCCTTCATCCAGAGCCTGCTGCACGCGGGCGTGGAGGTGGGCAGCGGCGGGGAGGACGGGGATGGCTGAGCCCGGCAGCCAGAAGCCTGCGCCCGTGCAGGAGAACCCCAGCTTCGTGAAGCTGGCGATGCGCAACATGGTGCGCAAGGGCCGCCAGAGCCTGGTGCACTTCGGCCTGACGGCCGTGGGGCTGCTGGCCTTCCTGGTGCTGATCGCCTGGCTGGGCCGCCCCCAGCTGCCCGGGGGCTGAGCGGTGGGCGCACCAGGGGCCGACCCGCCCGGGCTCGATCTGGCCTTCGAGGCCGCTGCGGGCCTGGCGGCCGCGCTCACCACCGCCGCGGGGCCCCTGGCCGATGGCGACGCGGGCGCCGGAGCCTGGCAGCAGCAGCTGGAGGCCTGGCTGGCCCGCCTGCGGCCCGAGCTGCCGCCCCGGCTGCAGGCCAGGGCCTACAGCCTGGGGCTGAGCCTGGTGGACGATGCCGCCATCGCCGCGCTGAACCAGAAGTGGCGCCAGGGCTCCGGCCCCACCGATGTGCTGGCCTTCGCCGCCCAGGACGAGGACCTCGACGGTCTGGCGCCGCCGCCGCCCGGGCCGGCGACGCCGGAGCTGGAGGCCGAACCCCTGGAACTCGGCGACATCGTGATCTCGCTCGACACCGCCGCCCGCCAGGCGCCGGAGCATGGCCACAGCCTGGAGGAGGAACTGCTGTTCCTGGCCAGCCACGGCCTGCTGCACCTGCTGGGCTGGGACCACCCGGACGACGCCAGCCTGGCGGCGATGCTGGCCCGGCAGCAGGAGCTGCTGACCCCTGGGCAGACCGGACAACGGCGGTATGGTGCGGCTACGCCATGACCAGCCCCCTCCCCCGTCCCGAACCCCGTCCCCGGTTGATGGAGGCGCCAGCACCGCCGCCGGGCGGGCAGCAGGCCCGCCAGCGGCCGCCCCAGAAACGGATCGGGGCCTGGAGAGTGGCGGGGGATCTGCCTTCGAGCTTCCGCTACGCCGCCCAGGGCCTGGGCTACGGCCTGCGCAGCCAGCGCAACTTCCGCATCCATGTGGGCACCGGCGCCGTGGTGTTCGGCCTGGGGCTGTGGCTCGAGCTCAGCGCCGACCGCATGGCCCTGCTGGTGCTCACCGTGGCGGCGGTGCTGGTGCTGGAGCTGCTCAACACGGCCACCGAGGCGGTGGTGGATCTGGCGATCGGCCGCCAGTTCCACCCGCTGGCGCGGGTGGCGAAGGACTGCGCCGCCGCGGCGGTGCTGGTGGCGGCCCTGGCCTCGCTGCTGATCGCCGGCCTGCTGCTGGTGCCGCCGCTGCTGGGCCGGCTCGGCCTTTGAATGGCCGCAGGCCCGTGGCGTCCATGCTTCTCGTTCTCGACAACT
This sequence comes from Cyanobium sp. NIES-981, assembly GCF_900088535.1. Classification (NCBI taxonomy): domain Bacteria; kingdom Bacillati; phylum Cyanobacteriota; class Cyanophyceae; order Synechococcales; family Prochlorococcaceae; genus Cyanobium; species Cyanobium sp. NIES-981. The sequence continues at coordinate 2,950,015 of NZ_LT578417.1, forward strand.
ACGACAGCTTCACCTTCAACCTGGTGCAGTACCTGGGCGAGCTGGCGGCCGACCATCCCCTCGCCGCCGAGCTGCGGGTGGAGCGCAACGATGCCCTCAGCCTGGAGCAGATCCGGGAGCTGGAGCCGGCCGCGATCCTGATCTCCCCCGGGCCGGGCGATCCGGATCAATCCGGCGTGTGCCTGGAGGTGCTGCGGGAGCTCAGCCCCACGGTGCCCACCCTGGGGGTGTGCCTGGGGCACCAGTCGATCGCGCAGGTGTACGGCGGCCGCGTGGTGCGGGCGAACGAGCTGATGCACGGCAAGACCTCGCCGGTGCTGCATGGGGGGGCCGGCGTGTTCGCCGGGCTGCCCAATCCCCTCACCGCCACCCGCTACCACAGCCTGATCGCCGAGCGGGAGTCGCTGCCCGACTGCCTGGAGATCACCGCCTGGCTGGAGGACGGCACGATCATGGGCCTGCGCCATCGCGCCTACCCCCACCTGCAGGGGGTGCAGTTCCACCCCGAGAGCGTGCTCACCCAGAGCGGCCATGCCCTGCTGGCCAATTTCCTGAGCCAGGCTGCCGGCTAGGGCCGGCTGAGCCAGGCCGCAGGCTGAACCCTGGCCGCCGGGCGGCCCGAACAGCGCTGCTAGCTTCGCGCCACCCAGCAGGCCCGCAGCGATGGCAAGCCCCACCTTCCGCCCCGGCGGCGCCCTGGCCCGGGGGGCTGGCCTGGGCCTCGGAGCCGGGCTGCTGCTGCTGCCGGCCGCCGCGCTGGCCGGCAGCGGCGTGAGCATCACCAGCTACGGCCACAGTGCCCTGATGATCCGCGGCGGCGGCGCCAGTGTGCTGGTGAATCCGTTCAAGGCCGTGGCCTGCGCCGCCGGGCTGGCCGAACCGCGGGTGGGCGCCACCGTGATCCTGGCCAGCAGCCGCCTGCTGGATGAGGGGGCGCCGGTGGCCAGCGGCAAGTTCCTGGTGGATCCCGGCTCCTACCGGGTGGGGGGCCTGAAGATCGAAGGCATCGCCGGCCCCCACGACCGGGTGGGCGGACGCCGCTTCGGGCAGAGCACCCTGTGGCGCTGGGAGCAGGGCGGGCTGAGCTTCGCCCACCTGGGCGGCACGGCGGCGCGGCTGAGCCCCTCCGACAAGGTGCTGCTGGGCCGGCCCGACGTGCTGATCATCGGCGTGGGCGGCGGCGCCAAGGTGTACGACGGCAGCGAGGCCGCCGAGATCGTGCGGGAGCTGCAGCCCCGGGTGGTGATCCCGGTGCAGTACACCACCGGCACCCCCCCGAAGGACTGCGACCAGGGGGGCGTGGAGCCGTTCCTGCAGGCGATGGGCAATGCCACCGTGCAGCGCCGCGGCGCCTCGATCAACCTGCCGGGCAAGCTGGAGGGAGGCCCCACGGTGGAGCTGCTGCGGTTCAGGTTCTGAGCCCCAGGTTGTGAGTGTCAGGGTCTGAGTGCTCAGGTGCTGGGGCCGGATCCGCTCAGCCGGGGGCCCTCGATGGCCGCGTAGGCCGCCCAGAACCGCTGCATCTGCTCGGTGGTGCCGAGGCTCACCCGCAGCGAACCCTCGATCAGCGGCTTGCCCGCCATGGAGCGCACCAGGATGCCGGCCTCGCGCAGGCGCCGCTCCACCTCCTGGGCCGGGCCCTCGGGCCAGAGCAGCAGGTAGTTGCCGCCGGCGGCGTGGTGGCGCACGCCGGCCTGCTGCAGCTGCCCGAGCAGCCAGGAGCGGGCCCGCAGCACCTCGGCCACGTAGCCGTCCACGTAGGCCTGATCGGCCAGGGCGGCCAGGGCGGCGGTCACGGCGAAGCTGTTGATGTCGTAGGGGCCCGTCACGCGGCTGATCCGGTCCACCACCTCGGCCGCACCGATGGCGAAGCCGATGCGCAGCCCCGCCAGGCCGGCGGTCTTGGCCAGGGAGCGCAGCACCAGCAGGTTGGGGGTGGCGGCAAAGTCAGCCGTGGGCAGCACGCTGTCGCCGGTGAAGGCCTCGTAGAGCTCATCCACCACCACCAGGGTGCGGGGCGCCGCGGCGGCCAGCGAGTGGATCAGCTCGGGAGCCAGCCGGGTGCCAGTGGGGTTGTTGGGGTTGCAGAGCAGCAGGATGCGCGGGCCGGGCTCGGCGCGCAGGGCCTGGCGGATCGCCGCCAGCGGAAAGCCGTAGCCCGGCAGGGTGTAGGGAATGGCGGTGATCACCATGCCCTGCATGCGGGCGCAGGGGGTGTAGTAGCCGAAGGTGGGGCTGGTGGTGAGCAGCCCGTCACCCCGGTCGCCGTAGGCGTGGAACAGGGCATGGAGGGCGGCATCCACGCCGTTGAACAGCCCCACCTGAGCCGGATCGAGCGGCCGGGCCAGGGCCGGCGTGCCCTCCGGGCGGGGGGCGCTGAGGTTGGCCACCACGGCTTCGCGCAGGCCGTCGTATTCCGGATAGATGGCGTAGTGGTCGGGGGGGATGGCGCGGATCGCTTGCACCACCCGGGGGCTGGGGCCCACGGTGTTCTCGTTGAAATCGAGCCGCAGCAGGCCGCGGCGCCCCTCCAGCGGAGCGCTGTAGGCCTGCAGGCTCTCCACCTCCGGGCGGGCCTGGGGGAAGGGCGGCTGGGTCACGGGGCCAATCGGGTCACGGGGGCGGCGACACAGCAGGGGTGCCACCATCTTCCGCCCGCAGCAGCACCGGCACCCGCTTGAAGGCCGGCGTGCCGCTCTGGGGATCCTGATGGGGCCGCATCAGCCCATTGGCCTCCGGGTAGAACATCAGCGCCGCGCCGCGGCGGATCGAGCCGGGGATCAGCTCGATGCCCGCCAGAGCCCCCGCCTCGCCCTGCACGATCACGCGCTCGTGGGCCCGCAGGCCGCTGGCGGCCAGATCCTCGGGGTTGACCAGGATCGTCTGGCGGTGGGGCATGCCGCGGTAGCGATCGCCCTGCTTGTACACCACGGTGTTGTGCTGGCCGTAGCTGCGGGCGGTGATCAGGCTGAGCACCAGACCCCGCTCGCCGGCCGCCAGGCCGCCGAAGTGATCCGCCGGCGGCAGGCTGAGATCCGGCAGGGGTGTGACCGCCAGCCGGGCGCGGCCGCTGGGGGTGGCGAAGCGGGGTTCGCGGAACACCCGGCCGGCCACCTCGAACTCCCTCCGGCTGGTGTCGATGCCGGCCATGGCGCCGTAACCCGGCACGGTGCGGGCGATCAGCTCCCGCACGTACACCGGATCCTGAAGCCGCCGCCAGTCGATCGGGGCGTCGCCGTGCAGGCGGTGGGCCAGCTCGGCCAGGAACGCCACCTCGCTGACCAGCTGGCCGCTGCGCAGGTGGGTGCTGCCGGGCTCGTTGAGCCGCACCCAGTTGTTGCCCGATTCCACCGTGGTGCGGTGGGGCGTCTCGAAGCGGTTGAACACCGGCAGCAGCAGGGTCTGGCGCGCCGCCTGGCCGTGGAAGTGGCCGGTGTTGGGCTTGGTGGCCAGGTACACGATCGTGTCGATGCGGCCGAGGGCGCGGCGGGCCTGGGCGCTGTGGGGATTGGCACCGAAGAGATTGCCGCCGAGGCAGAGCAGCGTGTCCACGGCGCCACGCTCGGCCGCCTCGATCAGGGCGCGGGTGTCGTAGCCGGGGGTGCGGCTGAGGGGCCGGCCGAGCAGCTGCTCGAGCGCCAGCCGCATCGGCTCGCGCAGGTGCACCGTCACCCCCATCGAGCCGAAGCCCTGCACGTTGGAGTGGCCGCGGATCGGCATGGTGCCGGCCCCGGGGCGGGCCACGTTGCCGGAGAGCACGGCGGTGTTGGCGATCGCCTGCACGTTGGTGGTGCCATTGGCGTGGTGGGTGATGCCCATCGCCCAGGCGAACACCACGGCGCGGCAGGCGGCGAGGCGGGCGGCGGTGTGCTCCAGCTCCTCGCGGCTGAGGCCGCAGCAGGCGGTGATCGCCTCCCAGGGGGTGGATTCGATCTGGGCGATCAGTTCCTGCCAGCCCTCGCTGTGGGCCTTGAGCAGCTCCCAGGCGATGGCGCCACGCTCGAGCAGCGCCTTCTGGAGGCCCAGGAACACCGCCGTGTCCGAGCCGGGAATCGGCTGCAGGAACAGGGAGGCGATCGCACTGCCGCCGCCGAGCATCGAACGGATCGGGAAGGCGGGCGAGCCGAACTTCAGCAGGCCGCCCTCCAGCACGGGATTGATCACGATCACGGTGCCGCCTCGCTGCCGCAGACGGATCAGCTCGTTCATCAGGCGCGGGTGGTTGGCCGGCGCGTTGGAGCCCACCAGCACCACGCCATCGGCGTGCTGGAGGCTCTCGAGGTTCACCATCGAGGTGCCGCTGCCGAACACACGGCTGAGGCCGATGGTGGAGGGGGCGTGGCAGAGATCGGAGCAGTCGGCCAGGTTGTTGCAGCCGAGGGCCCGCAGCAGCAGCTGCAGCAGGTAGGCGGCCTCGTTGGAGGAGCGGCCGGAGCTGTAGGAGGCCACCCGCTCGGGGGGGGGCGTGCGGAAGGCCGCGGCGGTGAGGGCCTGCACTTCCTCCCAGCCGATCGGGGCGTAGTGATCGCTGCCGGCGCGGCGGATCAGGGGCCGATCGAGCCGGCCGAGGCGGTCGCAGTCCGCCGAGCTGAGCTGCTGCAGCTCGGCGATCGTGCGGCCGGCGAACACCTGGCGGGGCACGGCCGGCTGCAGCTCGGCGCCGATCGCCTCCACACTCTTGAGGCAGCGCTGCAGGGGCTCGCCCAGCTCATCGCGAAAACCACCGTTCTGGCCGCCGGTGCCCCAGGCGCACGAGAGGCAGGCGCTGTGGTGGGTGAGGGTCTGCCAGAGGCGGGGGCCGCTGGGGGAGAGGGTGGCGCGGGCCCAGCCGTCGATCAGGGGCCAGCCGCCGCCGCTGGCGGCGTCTTCCGGGGCGGGTGGCTCCAGGGCCTGGCTGGGATCGGAATCGGCGGAAGCCATGGCAGCAGCTGCCGGGGTGCTATCCAGTTAAGGAGCGCCGTCGCCCGGGTTGGGGAACGCGGTTCACCAGCAGGGGGTACCTCCAGAACCTGTGGGATCACTGCAGCGATACACAGTCCAGGCCGCCGAGCAGGACTGATCCAGCGCTGCCGCGAGGACCTGCAGGTGCGGCACCACGCCCTGCGCACGGGATCGACCTGCGAGCAATGGCTCCGGTGGAGCACCAGGTGAGCCCCTCCAGGCAGAACCGAGCCGTGGCGGCGTTGCTGTTGCTGTAGCGCAAGCCACTGAATCGGGATCAGGCCGAGAGTGCAGGACGGGTGCAGCGGCCCCCTGCTTTCGGCCAAAAGTCTCTGAATGCGTCTGTGGCATGGGGCTGGCCGTGGGTGTGTCCGCAGCAGGGGCGCTGGCGCCAGCCAGGCAGCGGTGAACAGGGCCGCCACCACCTGGATCCGAGCCTGATTCAGAAGGCAGTACGGCGGGCTGTTCTGGCAGCGGGCATCAGCAAGCCGGCCACCTGCTGGAGCGGGACCAGGAGATCCGCACGATTCAGGAGTTACTGGGCCACAGCGATCTCAACACAACGATGATCTACACCCACGTGCTCAATCGGGGGCCACTGGGAGGTCTCAAGCCCTGCCGACCTGCTCTGAGGATGGAGCAAACTGAACAAGTGGTTACCGGATCCGCATAAAATCCCGACTGCGATGGAGTGTAGCCTCAGCAACGCAGACGCGAGAAGCGAAGTGACGCAGGTAGCCACACACGGCGAAGGTGGATAGGCTGACCAGGGGAATAGGCTGGGCATGGTTACCGGACCCGCCTATTCAGCGTTAGCTGCACAGTCAGGCCGAGGTCGGTATCGTTGATTTGATGGTGGCGCTTTCGGATGCCGACAATCCTCAGAAGCGGTCCTTATAGAGTCTACTTCTACAGTCACGAGCCAAACGAGCCTCCCCATGTTCATGTCGACAGAGATAAGGCGTCTTGCAAAGTCTGGCTTGTTCCTGTTGCACTGTCCTCGAGCCTTGGTTTCAGCGCCAGGGAGTTGCGTGAAATTGAACGGCTGGTCAGCTTGAACAGAGCTATCCTGCTGAAAGCATGGGAGGAGTTTCATGGCTAACCCTGGTGAGCAGGTCACTGACGTTTCGTTGACCGAAGACAGGCTGATCGTCGACTTGGCTGACGGTCGTTCTATCTCGGTACCGCTGGCTTGGTTCCCAAGGCTTCTACATGCAACCTCCCAGGAGCGTGACAACTGGGAGATTGCAGGGGCTGGCTACGGGATCCATTGGCCAGATGTCGATGAGGATTTAAGTGTGGAAGGACTGCTTCGAGGTGCGCCAGCGCCTCAGGCAAAGGCTCTGGTCAGCTAACACCGCCATGCACCTGAGCCGCCGCCGTAACGCTATATTCTTCGCCGCACAAACCTTGCGGCCAGGTGATGGCAAGCGTTAGCTGTTCTATGATGAAGTGACAGTCATGCGACGTATGAAGGCCTCTGACGTTTTCGCACCTGGCCGATTCCCCACACACACCTTTGTAGACGAGCATCTAGCCGACAAGAGACAGCAGCTTCTGGATACCTTGGAAGCGGGCTCAATGCTCATCTCAATCTCAGGCCCTTCTAAGTCCGGCAAGACAGTCTTCGTGGAAGAGAGCCTTGGCCGATCAAACCTTGTTCAAATCACTGGAGCTGGCGTCACAACACCCCAAGATCTCTGGATGCGGGTCTTTGACATGATTGGGACTAATTTGCCAACGACAGTTACTAGCACAGTTGGCTCAAGCACCAAAGCCGGCGGAACAGTCAGGCTTGAAGGCAGTGCAATGATTGTCAAAGGCAGCGGCTCAGCCTCACTTGAACATTCCGATACATCGAGCGACGCAGTAACTGCGTCATTGGCTTCAGATTGCTTGAATTTGCTAATTAAGGAGCTGGGTGGATCAGACCTGGTCATTTTCATTGATGATTTTCACTATATACCCTTGCACGTACAGCAAGAGGTTGCTCGCCAAATCAAGGAAGCCATCCGAAACAAGGTTAGATTCATTTGCGCTTCTGTGCCCTACCATGCTGACGATGTTATTAGAGGAAATCCAGATTTAAGGGGAAGGGTATTCTCAATTGACTTCCAGTATTGGGGAGCCAAAGTGTTGAAGCAGATTGCTCGAAAAGGCTTCCCACTGCTTGGCATCAAATGTACGGAAGCTGCCATTGATAGATTGGCTGCCGAAGCCGCAGGGTCGCCTCAGTTGATGCAGTATCTTTGCTTGAATAGCTGCTATGAATTAAGTGTTCGCGAAACGGTTGAACCAACCGCAGAGTTGAATGATGACAGCACTATCCTAGAAGGCATCTGCAAGAGGACTGTCCAATCAACTGATTACGGTTCTATTGTTGAAAAGATGAAAGAGGGCCCGAAGACTAGAGGCTCTGCTCGAACCATACATATGACTAAGTAGGGCCTCCTGAGAAAAGCCACATCCACTGCAGCGCAATGGATGTGAGCAGTTTTCTCGGCTAAAATGTACGAGATTGGGCTCGTTTGCGCCCAAAAGCCGCCCAGAGTTTTCCACATGTACCGACGTGAGCATCGTGATCAGCTCTCGTTCGAGGACTTCTTCCTGCCGTTTGGAGGAAAGCTCTCTGGTGACAATCGCTGGATCAAGCTGGCTGAGCTGATCCCATGGGATGAGCTGGAAGGTGACTATGCAGCTCAGTTCTGCAAGGGCTTTGGCGCCCCGGCAAAGCCATTTCGCATGGCACTGGGCGCCCTGATCATCAAGGCCCGCATGGGGCTGACTGATGAAGAACTGGTTGAGCAAATCAAAGAGAACCCCTATCTCCAGTTCTTCATCGGCCTGGAGGCATTTCAGTACTCGGCTCCGTTTGACCCATCAATGATGGTGTACTTCCGGAAGCGGCTGCCAGATTCGGTCGTGAATGACTGCAATGAACGAATCGTGCGTCACGGTCTGAACGTGATCCGTTCGTCTGCAGTTGATGAGCACGACAGCAGCGATGGAGGCGGAGCCGGGAGCGCAGCTGATCAGAAGATTGAATCCAAAACGCCACGGCCAAATCAGGGGTCACTGCTGATTGATGCGACATGCGTTCCGGCAGATATTCGGCATCCAACGGATCTCTCGCTGCTCAATGAAGGCCGAGAGCTCACCGAGACTCTGATCGATGCCATGTATTCGCAGGTCAGAGAGTCCTTTGGTCACAAACCACGAACGCATCGGAAGCAGGCCAGGCAGCAGTTCCTCGCCGTGGCCAAGAAAAAACGCCCTCGGTTTCTCAAGATCCGCAAAGCGATCAAGCAACAGCTTGGGCATCTCAAGCGCAACCTTGCCAACATTGACGCCCTGACAGCCTGTGGCGCAAGCCTTCTGGCGGCTGGGCGGCATGCCTATCAGAAGCTGTTGGTTGTCAGTGAGCTGGTCCGCCAGCAGAACATTCTCTATCGCTCAGACACCAGAAGTATTCCCGCTCGCATCGTCAGCCTCTGTCAAGCGCACATCAGGCCAATTGTTCGCGGCAAGGCGAGGTGCAATGTTGAGTTCGGCGCCAAGATCTCACTTTCTGTCACCGATGAAGGATTTGCTTTCCTGGATCGGCTGAGCTTTGACCCCTACAACGAAGGGGAAGATCTGAAAGTTCAGGCCCAAGCCTATCGTCGTCGATACGGCTGCTATCCGGAGGTGATCTGCGCTGATCAGATCTACCGCACAAGATCAAATCGGGCATTCTGCCAGCGTCACGGCATTCGGCTGAGTGGGCCTCGTCTTGGTCGCCCGAAGAATGATCCGGAGTTGGTGGCAGCCGAGAGGCGGCAGTTCGTTGATGATCAAAGGCGGCGCAATGCTGTTGAAGGCAAGATCGGTCAAGGCAAGCGTCGCTATGGATTGGGATTGATCCGAGAGAAACTGCCGGCAACACAGGGTTCATCCATCGCGATGAATGTCCTGGTCATGAACCTCCAGAAGCTCCTGGAGCTTCTTTGTCTCTATTTTGTGCTCTGCTGGCAACTCTTGGTCTCCGCCGCACGGGCTCTGAGCTCCAGCAGCAGAGAGCTGAGTTGTCAGCTCAGCGGGGCCTGAGGATCACTCAGAGGTCGCCCGGGCAGGCTCATTGTGGTGCGCATTGCCCGCGGCTCACTTTCTCAGGAGGCCCTAAGTATGGCTGGAACGGAGATTCGTATCGCCTCCTTGTTAAAGCGCTGTCTTTAGACCCCCCTCAGCTTACCTTCCGTTATGCATCGCTAAATGATCGAGTAATCGATATGTGCATCGGAGATCCGCCGAGTGGATCAAGTATTACTAATGCGTGTGCACAGTCAGCTAAAATTGTCAATGATGCAGCAGCTGATAAGATCGTTGAGTGGGACGAGACAAGTGACGTCTTTGATATTCGCGATCCTTACTTCCTTTTCTATCTTCGATGGTCTGATATTACAGACAGCTAACATCAAGATCCAGCGGTCGGGAGCAGAAGTGCTTGAATAATGCTGAAGCTACTGCCCGCCGCTGATCTTGAGCGTTCGAAGGATGTGTCGTCGTTGAAGGGAGCCAGCAAGGCAGCGTTGCGCGGCCGTAGCCAGGAGGCTACAGTTGGTGGATGGTTGAAGTCCGCCAGGCAGAGCGCTTCGTTCGATGGCTTGAGGGTCTGCGTGATCTAAAGGGCCGGGCGAAGGTTCTGGCCCGGATTGAGCGCCTCATTGGCGGCAATCCTGGGGACGTCAGGCCCGTCGGTGGCGGCGTATCTGAGTTGCGGATCAACTATGGCCCTGGATACAGGGTCTACTACCTGCAGAAGGGCACCACCTTGATCATCCTGTTGGCTGGCGGAGACAAGAGCTCACAGGCCAAGGACATTGGTGAGGCCCTTCTGCTGGCAATCAATCTGAGTGAGGAGTCCCGATGAAACCCACGACCAGCCCCTACGACGTCGCCGAGCATCTACGAACACCTGAGGAGATGGCGGCCTACCTGGAAGCCTGCATTGAGGAGGCGGATGGAGATGCCGCCTTCATCGCCAAGGCCTTGGGGGACATCGCACGGGCCCAGGGCATGACCCAGGTGGCCAGAGACTCTGGCCTTTCCAGGGAGAGCCTCTACAAGGCCCTGTCTGGCGAGCGCAGTCCAAGCTTTGACACCATCCTGAAGGTTGTCTCTGCCCTTGGACTGAAGCTGAGCGCCAGTGTCAGAAGTGAAGCGGAGGTGGCTTGAGCTCTGCTGGCCAGGCGTAGGCCCGCAATGGCTGCCTGTGGAGATGCGACACCTTCGAACAAGCCCCTGGAGTGGACAGGCCGCCTGCGATTCTGGTTCGATGCCTATAGCTTCTCGCCTGCCACTCAGGGGCAGCGTTCGATCTGCGCGCCACCGGCAGTTGTTTCTATCCGCGTGCTGAAACAATCCAGGCTGCCTGCCTTCGCACTACTCATGATCCCCGCAGCCCGACGCCTGCAGGGCATCATGGGGCGCCTCAGGGGCCTTCTCGAGTGAGCCCAGCTCCTCCCAGGAGCTGTCTGGTTTGAGTTGCCGGACCCAGAGGGATCCTTCGTCATCAGTGGCCACCAGCCACCCAGCCCCGTCCGCCGTGCCGAATCCCGCTACCAGGCGGTGCTGATCAGCGGCGATCGGCACCCAGTTCTCACCGGTGGTGGTGCCAACCCAGATCCTGCCCTCACCGTCTTCGGCCGCCAGGATGGGTGGGCCCTCAAGTGTCGTCCAACCCACCAGGTTGCCCCTAAACGGCCCACCGATGGCCCGCCACTCCCGGGGTTCCGGATCGAGAGGCCGTGAGCGCAGTGAGCCGTGGTGATCAATCGCGAAGAGTTGCAGTTGATCCTTGCTATCCAGCAGAATGAGGGGTGGGGCGATGAAGGGGCCATCCAGACGGATCCAGGGTGCGCCCTCCACCGGCTCATCGCCGGCTCCGCTGCCTAGTACATCGAGGAGCCCGTACAGCAGACCCTCCTCGTCCCAGAGCACTAGATCGAGCCGGCCCTCGGAGCCGGCGTGCAGCAGCACACGGGCGCGCCTGGGCCCCTCCAGCAGCCTCCAGTGCTCCCGATCGGGTCGGCCGCTGCCGATCCGCACCCCCTCCAGCCCGAGGGCAACCACGTGGCGGCGGCGATCGGGGCCACGCAGGCGGGCCCCCTCCCCCGGTGCGAGCAGCCGCTGCCGCGGGGTGAGCCGCGGGATCACCTCCCGGGGGGTGGGGTAGGGGTCGAACACACTGACGCGCACCGACCAGACCGCCTCGAAAGCCAGCACGCCGGGGCGGGTGCGGAACAGCACCGGCGTCAGTTCAGTGGAGCCGGGTGTACCGGGGAGGTCGGTGAGCCGGTGCACCGCGTAGGTGAAGTCGTGGTTCTCGGTCTCGCCGGAATCAGGGCCCGCCGGCGGGGTGTCGGGGATCCAGCTGCCCCCGATGTCAAGGTTGAGCCCGAAGGAGAGATCGGCCTGGTCGTCCTCGTCGGCGCCGCAGAGCAGGGTGAGGTCGTCGGGCGCGCCCCGCAACGAGAAGGGGGGTCCCGCCGGGCGGATGTATCGGGGCGAGACGGGCAGATCGCCACCGTCGGAACGGCTTTCGCGGTCGCCGAACTCCCGCCTTCGTTCGCCTTCCTCGTCGTAGATCACGGCGTAGAACTGCACCTCCCCGGGGCTGCCTCCGTCACCATCCATCAAGAGGGTGGCGACGCTGAAGTCGAACTCCACCAGCCGATCCAGGGTGGCGGCCCACCCCTTGATCAGGGCCCCGTGCCGTGCCACCCGGCCGCCGCCCGCCGTGATGCGGTACCAGTAGCGGCTGGCGGGTCGCAGGCCCCCGAAGGCCACCGTGAAACTGGTGCCCGGCCCTGAGGTCAACGGGAAGCGCACCGCCTCCAGATTGGCGGGCACCATGTCAACTCGCGGGTCCCCCGAGACCATTCGGAACAGCTCCACAACGGGCACCGAGGCGAAGCGCAGTTCGATCCGCATCCGGAGCGTCTGGGGGGCGCGGTCCAGCCTCAGCCTGGTGATCGCCTGCACCTGCAGAACCGCGGCGGCGGCCGAGACGGCCTCGGTCACCCGTAGGGCAAGGGGGCTGGTCATCAGTGGAAAGGCGCAGCGATGGGGCCCAGCCCAGTCTGCATGGGTCGGCCGGGATGAGCTACAAGGGTCATGCACGGCAACAGGGTCAACCCAGCTCATTTGGGGCGGCGTGTCAGAGTTGGGATTCAACTACGGCCCTGGATGCAGAATCGATTACCTGCAGAAGGGAACCGCCTTGTTCAGCCTGTTGGCTGGTGGAGATAATTGATCACAGGCATAGGACATTGACCATGCCCTATGCCGTCACCGAGCATCTCGGAACTCCCGAGGGGGTGGCGGCCTGCCTTGATACCTGCATCTGAGGAGGCGGATCGAGATGTCGCCTTCATGGCCAAGGCCCTTGGCGGCATCGCACGGCCCCAGGTGTCCGGCGACAATCTGGTTGAGGGGTCGCGCCGATCTGGTTGACCGCTTCTGAGGGGGTCTGCTGAATCCGGTTGCCATGCGCAGGGCACCGGGCCATGCCTGCTCCCCTCACCGCTCAACAGATTGCGCTGTACATGTCCAAACGACGAGCCGGCAGCCGCCAGGAGGTGGCTGCCGCAGCGGCGGGCATCTCGGTGAGCAGTGCCCACCGCATTGATGCAGGCCGCCTCCAACCCAAAGCCGCCAAGCCCCGCACCAGGCGCCGACCCGATCCATTGGCGGAGGTCTGGGAACCACTCTTACTGCCGCTGCTGGAGCGCCATCCAGCGCTCACGCCCACCACCCTGCTGGAGCACCTGCAGGAGCAAAAGCCTGATCAGGACTGGAGTTCGGTGAAACGCACCCTGCAGCGGCGGGTACAGCAGTGGAAGGCACTGCATGGCCCGGCGCCGGAGGTGATGTTCCCGCTGGCCTACCAGCCCGGCGAGATCGGCTTCTGCGACTTCACCCGGGTGAAACGGGTGGCGATCACCCTGCGCGGACAACCGTTCCCCCACCTTCTCTTTCACTACCGCCTGGCCTGGAGCGGCTGGGCCTACGGGCAGATCGTCCACGGCGGAGAGAGTTTCGTGGCCCTCTCCGAGGGTCTGCAGAACGCCCTGGCCGCCTGCGGTGGGGTGCCCAGAGAGCTGCGCACCGATCGGCTCTCGGCCGCCAGCCGCAACCGGGATGGCAGCTACGCCCTCGACATCACCCCCCGCTACCAGGCCCTGTGTGCCCACTACGGCCTGTCCCCCAGCCGCAACAACCGGGGTGTGGCCCACGAGAACGGCATCGTCGAGGGACCCAACGGCCATGTGAAACGGCGGCTGGAGCAGAAGCTGATCCTGCGCGGCAGCTGTGATTTCGAGGAGCCGGCCGAATACGGCGAGCTTCTCGCTGAGGTGTTCAGCGCCCTCAACGCCCCCCGGCAACGGCGCTACGAGCAGGAGCTGGAGCATCTGGCCCCTCTGCCGGCGTTCCGCTTTGCCGACTACGAGCGGCTCACGGTGCGGGTGCGGAGCACCAGCACGATCGAGGTGAGGCAGGTGATCTACTCGGTGCCGCCCACCCTGATCGGCCGTCAGGTCACGGTGCGGCTGCACCACGACCGGCTGGTGGTGTTCCTGGGCAGCGGCTGGGTCTGCCAGCTCCCGCGCGCCTATGGCGCCGCAGGTGAGAAGCGGGCCTGGTGCATCGATCTGGAGCACCTGATCGATGGCCTGCGGGCCAAGCCCCGGGCCCTGCTCCATTGCCGCTACCAGCGCCACCTGTTCCCGGATCAGCGCTGGTGGGAGTTCTGGCAGCAGTTGCTGGCCGGCGGTGAGCGTGACGGTGCGGCCCGGCTGATGGCGGAGGCCCTGTATGTGGCGGTGCGGGTGGCCTCGTTTGAGTTGGTGCTCGCCTTCCTGGAGCAGGCCCAGCGCCGCCAGTCCCTGTCCCTCTCGGCTCTGCAGCAGCGCTTTCGCGTGCCGCCCCGCTGCCCGAGCCTCCCCGATCCCGTCATTCCCCAACACCTGCTGGCCTCCTATGACCACCTCGTCCCCGCTGCCGCGCTCACAGGCGGTGGAAGCGGCCCTGCCGCTGCTGCTCAAACAACTCAAGCTGGCGCGGTTTCGCAGCCACTGGCAGCCGCTGGCCGAGCAGGCTGAGGCCCAGGGCTGGAGCCCGGGCCAGTTCCTCTACGCCCTCTGCGAGCAGGAGCTGGAACAGCGGCAGACCGCCCGTCAGCAGCGGCTGCTGCGCGGTGCCCATCTCCCCTGGCAGAAGGGCCTCGACGGCTTTGACCACCAGCACCTCGATCCCCGCCAGTGGCAGGAGCTCCAGAGCCTGGCGCGGCAGACCACCTGGCTGCTGCAGGCGGAAAACCTGCTGCTGTTCGGTCCCAGCGGGGTGGGCAAGACCCACCTGGCCATTGCCATCACGATGGCGATGGTGGCGCAGGACCAGGTCTGCCGCTTCTTCCCCGCCACCACGCTGGTGCAGCTGCTGCAGAAGGCCAAGGCGGCCTACGACCTGCCGGCGATGCTGCAGAAGCTCGATCGCTACGCCCTGCTGGTGATCGACGACATCTCCTACGTGCGGCGCAGCGAGCTGGAGACCTCGGTGCTGTTCGAGCTGATCTGCCACCGCTACGAGCGCAAATCACTGCTGGTGACCAGCAACCAGCCCTTCCGCGAGTGGGACGACATCTTCCCCAGCGGCTCCATGACCGTGGCAGCGGTGGACCGGCTGGTGCACCACTGCCACATCATCGGCATCAAGGGCGAGAGCTACCGGCAGAAGGCAGCTGCTGCAAGGGTTTCCAGCGATTCCAGCGACCCGCCAACGTAATTGACGCGGGCGTCAGCACCGGCACGATCACCGGCATCAGCGGCCCAGACGTCCAAGACCAGGGCGGCGACGCGACAACTGGCCCACCTGTCGAGGCAATCTCCCCGCGCAACCAACCAGATTGACGCGCCGCGACATGCCTGGTCACGATCCAGTCCTCATCGGCAGTTCAGGCCTGCAGCAGGGGCAAAACCGGTGCCGCTCACCGGTCAACCTGATTGACGCCACCCTTCAACCTGATTGACACGGGACAAGCCTCTACCCGGCGCCAGCGTTCATCCGATCGGACAACGGCCCGGAGTTCATTGCGCAGGCCCTACGGGACTGGTGCGAGGCCAGCAGCGCCACCAGCACGGCCTACATCGCGCCGGGATCCCCATGGGAGAACGGATTCGCAGAATCCTTCAACGGCCGCTTCCGCGATGAATTCCTCAACACCGAGTTGTTCACCACAGCCCCGGAGGCTCAGATCCTGGCCGATCGCTGGCGATGGGAGTACAACTCACTCAGGCCGCATTCGGCCCTCCAAGGGCGTACGCCCATGGAGGCAGCTCAACAAGGAGCTGCAGCATGACCATGACCACCCACTCTCATAAGCCCTGGACCGATAAAGGGGGTCACGTCATTTAGACTTAGCAGATTACAAAAAGAAGGCTCACAAGGCAGTTAAGGAGTTTTGGGGCAATCGCGATGCAGCCAAAGAACGCCAACTCGCCTCAGGAAAAGCAGATCAAGGGGAGCGCGCTGGTGTTACATCAGGGAAGAACATGGACGGCTTCCTGTCGCTAATTAGGGCCTCCTGAGAAAGTGAGCCGCGGGCAATGCGCACCACAATGAGCCTGCCCGGGCGACCTCTGAGTGATCCTCAGGCCCCGCTGAGCTGACAACTCAGCTCTCTGCTGCTGGAGCTCAGAGCCCGTGCGGCGGAGACCAAGAGTTGCCAGCAGAGCACAAAATAGAGACAAAGAAGCTCCAGGAGCTTCTGGAGGTTCATGACCAGGACATTCATCGCGATGGATGAACCCTGTGTTGCCGGCAGTTTCTCTCGGATCAATCCCAATCCATAGCGACGCTTGCCTTGACCGATCTTGCCTTCAACAGCATTGCGCCGCCTTTGATCATCAACGAACTGCCGCCTCTCGGCTGCCACCAACTCCGGATCATTCTTCGGGCGACCAAGACGAGGCCCACTCAGCCGAATGCCGTGACGCTGGCAGAATGCCCGATTTGATCTTGTGCGGTAGATCTGATCAGCGCAGATCACCTCCGGATAGCAGCCGTATCGACGACGATAGGCTTGGGCCTGAACTTTCAGATCTTCCCCTTCGTTGTAGGGGTCAAAGCTCAGCCGATCCAGGAAAGCAAATCCTTCATCGGTGACAGAAAGTGAGATCTTGGCGCCGAACTCAACATTGCACCTCGCCTTGCCGCGAACAATTGGCCTGATGTGCGCTTGACAGAGGCTGACGATGCGAGCGGGAATACTTCTGGTGTCTGAGCGATAGAGAATGTTCTGCTGGCGGACCAGCTCACTGACAACCAACAGCTTCTGATAGGCATGCCGCCCAGCCGCCAGAAGGCTTGCGCCACAGGCTGTCAGGGCGTCAATGTTGGCAAGGTTGCGCTTGAGATGCCCAAGCTGTTGCTTGATCGCTTTGCGGATCTTGAGAAACCGAGGGCGTTTTTTCTTGGCCACGGCGAGGAACTGCTGCCTGGCCTGCTTCCGATGCGTTCGTGGTTTGTGACCAAAGGACTCTCTGACCTGCGAATACATGGCATCGATCAGAGTCTCGGTGAGCTCTCGGCCTTCATTGAGCAGCGAGAGATCCGTTGGATGCCGAATATCTGCCGGAACGCATGTCGCATCAATCAGCAGTGACCCCTGATTTGGCCGTGGCGTTTTGGATTCAATCTTCTGATCAGCTGCGCTCCCGGCTCCGCCTCCATCGCTGCTGTCGTGCTCATCAACTGCAGACGAACGGATCACGTTCAGACCGTGACGCACGATTCGTTCATTGCAGTCATTCACGACCGAATCTGGCAGCCGCTTCCGGAAGTACACCATCATTGATGGGTCAAACGGAGCCGAGTACTGAAATGCCTCCAGGCCGATGAAGAACTGGAGATAGGGGTTCTCTTTGATTTGCTCAACCAGTTCTTCATCAGTCAGCCCCATGCGGGCCTTGATGATCAGGGCGCCCAGTGCCATGCGAAATGGCTTTGCCGGGGCGCCAAAGCCCTTGCAGAACTGAGCTGCATAGTCACCTTCCAGCTCATCCCATGGGATCAGCTCAGCCAGCTTGATCCAGCGATTGTCACCAGAGAGCTTTCCTCCAAACGGCAGGAAGAAGTCCTCGAACGAGAGCTGATCACGATGCTCACGTCGGTACATGTGGAAAACTCTGGGCGGCTTTTGGGCGCAAACGAGCCCAATCTCGTACATTTTAGCCGAGAAAACTGCTCACATCCATTGCGCTGCAGTGGATGTGGCTTTTCTCAGGAGGCCCTAATTATTGACATCGTCAACGTAAACGGCCTATCACAAGCAGATATCCATATGAATCGAGCAATGCTTACTCTGCCTGGATTCTTCCGGCCTACGAAGTTATGGGATTTGTTGGTTCTACATAGAGGTGAACTCATTGCTGCTGTTGAATTGAAGAGTCAAGTCGGATCCTTCGGTAACAACTTCAACAACCGAACAGAAGAAGCTATAGGCACTGCTCATGATCTTTGGACCGCGTACAGGGAAGGAGCTCTTGGCAACCAGCCAAGACCCTTCGCAGGGTGGCTCATGATGGTCGAAGATGCCCCTGGTTCACGGAGATCTGTTCGAGACGCCTCGCCTCACTTTCCTGTTCTTGCAGAGTTTCAAGGTGCTTCTTATCTCGGCAGATATGATCTCCTATGTCAGAAACCAATGAGGGAAGGTTTATACAGTTCTGCTTGTCTTCTTGCCTCACCACGCGAAGCGGCTCTTTCAGGAGAGTTCTCTGAAATCTCTCCAATGACTAGCCTCAAGACATTCATAACTTCACTAGCCGGGCACATCGCTTCAGAAGCTTCTCGTCTAGCCTGAAGAAGGATCTAACATCAAGATCCAGCGGACGGGAGCAGCGATTGACTTGGATGATTCACAACTTCCGCCCGCCGCTGATCTTGAGCGTTAGAGGCCGCAGCAGCCACCGGCTCAGCATGGACCCATCAGGCGATTCCACACCCACACAGATGTCCACAACAGCAGCTCTCTGGGACTCATAATCAGCCAAACCATGGCAGTTTCAAACCAAAGCCCTCGATGGGGCCCATCACAAGTTTGTTGAGTGCACGACCCAGAACAACTTGCGGTTCATCGGCACGAATAGGGATCACGGGGTGCTGGAGCGTCTTCGATGGATCTGAGCCCTTCACCAGGTTGCGTCTGATCAGGGAGTTCGCTGCTTCCAGGCCACACACATAGGCGCGTTCCTGGCAGAGACCTTTGGCGCCATGCTCCCGGTCGCCCATCCGCACCCAGTCGCCAGCGCAGACGATCGAAGGTATGGAGGTTTCCAGGGGTGGCCGCTTTCTGAAACTGCCGGGAGAGAAGTGAGACACAGAGCCTGGATAGCGGCGCACTTCGGCATCCACCACCTTCGCGTTTCGGAATTCAGGATGCGTGAAGGGCAGTAACTGGTGCATCAGACAATCCATGATCTCCTGATCCGGCATCGCTGCAATGCCGGCGGCGTTGTAGAAGTCGCTGGCCACCACCGAACCCTGCGGGGGTTCATCACCCCAGAGCGCCTGCTCTGAATCCCGCTGCAGCTGATCCAGCATGAAAAAGGTGCCACCAGCGCCCTGCAGCGCCGAAAAGCGGGAGAACACATTGGCCGGATAGGCGATGGGAACGTAGCGATCCAGCCACAGACGGCTGGACACCACATCGATCGAACCCAGCGACGCCGCGGCCACCAGCTCGGGTGCCGCCTTGCTGCATTCCGGAGATTCGGACATCAACGCCTTGAGCCCCTTCGCCCCCACCGCCAACACCACAGCATCCACATCCTCCAGCACCGTGATGTCTCCTGTGCGCACATCCTGCAGCTCAACGGAGCGAACGACATGAGTGGCTGCCGAAACATGCAATCGCCTCGCCAGGGTTCCTCCCAGCACCCGCAGGTCATGGCGTGCGACCAGCCTGCGGCTGAGCGGCTGAAACAGATGCTCTGCGATGCTCTTGGATTTGATCCAGCGAACATCAAAGGAATCCTGATGGGCCAGGGCGTAGTAATAGAGCAGCTCCATGGCCACCGCCGCCGAGAGTTCCTCGGGAGGCTTGAACAGGCCCACCAGCAAGGTGGGCCGCAGGAAGTCATCGATCATCCGGTCGCTGATGCCAAGCCTCACGAAGAGTGCTTGCGCGTTGAGGTCGTCGTAGTGCTGAAATACCCGATCGCTGCGATTGAGATCGAGGAT
The DNA here is from genome assembly GCF_900088535.1 of Cyanobium sp. NIES-981. NCBI lineage: Bacteria > Bacillati > Cyanobacteriota > Cyanophyceae > Synechococcales > Prochlorococcaceae > Cyanobium > Cyanobium sp. NIES-981. Next base: position 2,969,239 of record NZ_LT578417.1, read on the forward strand.
GGCGTAGAGAAGCCCTGCAATGCTCAGCCGATCCCGAACCGGCAGGCGTTTGAAGTTGGTGACGGTGGCCAGCACCTGACCCAGGGGACTCGGCCACTGGGGCGACTCACCGAACACCGGAGCCGTGGCCTCCAAGCCATCGGGCGACCAGAACGCACTGGTGGTGAAGCCGGTGTAGATGCTGCCCACATCGAGCTCTTCCGTGAGGGCATTGATGTTGGGATAATCCTTCCAGAAGCCTCGGGTTCCCGCTTCAAAGGGTTTGCCGCTTTTCGTGGTGACGGGTTGGCTGCCGGTGGGGTCGGCCATCCCATCGACCAACGTCACACGAACGCCGGCTTCACACAGCCCCTTGGCGGCGCCCCAGCCAGCCCAGCCGGCTCCGATGACAACCACATGAGAGCCTCTCTGGCCGGCCGAGGTGTTGTGTGGCATCGCTCGTTCCTGCATCGCACGCTCTGGCATCAGCCCATCCCCTGCAAGATACGCAAGACCCGCTCCAAGGCCTGATTGACGTGACAGGGAGAGATGGCAATGCCTCATTCAGCCTGATCATGGCTCCAGAAACGATTGGTTTGAAATTGGTTTCAAATTGATTTGAATCTGCTCCAGTGCGGGCCCAGAGAAAGCCATGTCTGAGGGGCGATGGAAGACCCCCCTGTTCACCAGGGTGGAGCCCCCGTGTCGCCATGCGCTTGGAATGCCGACCCATGACACCTCAGACACCCCAACCCCTCACCTTCGATTCCCTTGACACCAGCAGCCGCGACGCCGTGGCCGAGCTGTTCACCCGTACGTTCACCGCCTCCGAAGGCGAGCGTGAGGGCATCCTGGTGGGGAACCTGGCTTCCGAGCTCGCGGGCTTGATCGACGATCAGGAGGTGATGGCCATCGGCGCCCGTCAGGGAGATGCTCTGGTGGGCTGCGTGATCTTCAGCCACCTTCAGTTCGAGCACGCCTCACGGATTTTCATGCTCTCCCCCCTGGCTGTGCGCACGGCGTTCCAGCGCCAGGGCATCGGCAGCCAGTTGATCCGCCACGGCCTGGAGGAGCTCCAGCGTCGCTCGGTGGCGGTGGTGGTCACCTACGGCGACCCGGCCTTCTACGGCAAAGCGGGGTTCCAGCCCATCGCTCCGGGCACGATTCAGCCGCCATTCCCGCTGTCTCAGCCGCAGGGGTGGCTCGGCTGTTCTCTCATGGGAGAGCCGCTGCCCGCCCTTCCCGGCCGCCCCACTTGCGTGAGGCCGTTCAGGAATCCCGCCTACTGGTGAGGAGCTGAGCTCAGCCCAGCCCCTGCAGGCGCCCCCGGGCCAGCGCGGCCTGGGCCTCGGCTTCCGCCAGGTTGGCGCGGCAGGCGGCCACCACCTCCGGCGGCGCCTTACCGGCGAAATTCGGGTTGGCGAGGCGGCCGGCCAGGCCCTGGATCTCCTTCTCCGCCTTGCTCAGGTCTTTTGACGTGACCCCCTTTATCGGTCCAGGGCTTATGAGAGTGGGTGGTCATGGTCATGCTGCAGCTCCTTGTTGAGCTGCCTCCATGGGCGTACGCCCTTGGAGGGCCGAGTGTGGCCTGAGCGTGTTGTACTCCCATCGCCAGCGATCGGCCAGGATCTGAGCCTCCGGGGCTGTGGTGAACAACTCGGTGTTGAGGAACTCATCCCGGAACCGGCCGTTGAACGACTCGGCAAAACCGTTCTCCCACGGGGATCCTGGCTCGATGTAGGCCGTGCTGGTGGTGGTACTGGTCTCACACCAGTCCCGTAGAGCCTGGGCAATGAACTCAGGGCCGTTGTCCGATCGGATGAACGCTGGCGCCGGGTAGAGGCTGGTGAGTTCCTCCAGCACAGTCACCACGTCTTTGGCCTTGCACCGCCTGCCCACCCGGATCGCCAGGCAGAGGCGGCTGTGCTCGTCGATCACGTTCAGGAACTTGAGTCTGCGGCCATCGGCGGTGGCATCGAACTGGAAATCCATGGCCCACACCTGGTGGGGATGCTGGGCCCGGTGACGCCTCACCGAGCCGTCGGCGGGCCGTGCCCGCTTCCGCTTCCTGGGAGTGGGCCGCTGCAGCCCCTCCTCCCGCCAGAGCCGTTGCACCCGCTTGTGGTTCACGGTCCAGCCCTCCCGACGCAGCAGGCGGTAGGCCATGCGGCGGCCCCAGCGGATGTGCTCAGCTGCAATCTCCCTCAGGCGGTGCCGAAGCTTGGTCTCCTCCAGGTCGACGACCTTCCCGCAATGGCGCTGGGTGCTGCGGTGCTGCCCCACAACACGGCAGGCCTGGCGCTCTGATGCCCGGTAACGCTCCTGCAGGACCGTGACGGCCCTGCGACGGCGTTCCGGGCTCAGAAGTTTCCCTCCGCAAGGTCCTTGAGCATCGCCTTCTCCAACTCGGCTTCTGCCAACAACTTCTTGAGCCGGGCGTTCTCCTTCTCCAGCTGCGTCAGCCGGCGGGCCTCCTCGGCCTGCATGCCGCCGTACTGCTGCCGCCAGCGGTGATACGTCGGCTGCGTCACCTCGATGACGCGGCAGACATCGGCGACGGTCTTGCCCTGGGCAATCAGCTGGTCGGCGGTCTTGAGCTTGCGGATGATCTGCTCCGCTGTGTGCCTGGTGCGTTTCATGGTGAAGTCCCCGGCCCAGTCTGGCCGGCTGAGGACTCTCATTCACCCTGGACCAATTCCCGGGGTCCACGTCACTTTCCCCAGGCGGCGTTCCGCCATGGCCGGCGCCTCCGACGCGGCGGGAGAGCCTGAGGCAGGCGCTTCAGAAGCCGCTGGGTCAGATCTGAAACACCAGCCGCAGCCGGCAGACGCCGCCCTGGCAGGTGGGCTCGATCCGGTCGGCGTTCACATCCACCAGAAAACAGGACAGTCCGCTGATGAAGGCCTGCTCCTCGCTGGGCTCGCGGATGAAGCGGGCCGTACGGGTCTGCACCAGGCTGCCCTCGTAGGTCAGTTCGGCCGTGACGTCGTAGTCGTCATAGGCGAGGCTCAGGGCGATCGGGCCGGTGTTCGCGTTCGACGCCAGGATCTGGTCGGTGAGGTCGTCCAGGGTTCGCAGAATCCGCTCCGACTCCCGGGCAGGGAGCTTCCAGACCTTGGCGCGGTCCCGCACGAACCGGTTCAGCTGTCGGTTGGTGGCCGGTTGATCCTCCAGGCTCAGGTCCAGCTGACTGGAGCGACGTCGTCCCAGCAGAAAAAGAAGGTTGAGGCCAACTGCAGCGATCGTGGCGATGGCGATCGGCGAGGCGGTAATCGGCTGGGTCCAGGCAGGCAGGGCCTTGAAGAAGCCCGGGTAGATCACGCTGCCCATCGCCAGGATCAGCGCGATGCCGATGGTGAACGTCTCCCGGATGGCCACCGGCCGGCGGAAGGCGATCTCCATTCCGCCCACCAGCATGAACGAGCCGTTGAAGAACAGTGCTGCAGCCATCACCGGCTTCGGCATGTGCACGATCAAGGTGGCCAGCTTGGGCAGGCAGGCCAGCAGCAAGAACCACACCGCCAGCGACCACACGATCGCTCGGCTGGTGGCGCCGGTGGCGCGCTGGATCCCCGCCAGGGTTGGGCTTACGCTCAGCCCCGGCGTGGCGAACAGCCCCCCCAGGGCGCAGCCCAGCCCATCCGCCAGCACCCCTCCGCGCAGGCTGCGGGTGTCGGGCTTGCTCCAGCTGCTGTCGTTCATCTGCTGGCATGTGGTGATCACTCCCACCGTGCGCAGCCCGGAAGCCACGCCGGCCAGAAGGAAGGGGAAGACGAAGTCCCAGTGGAAGGCCACTCCGGCCGGTGCCAGTAACGGCACGGCGAAGGGCTGGGCCGCTGCGAAGTTGGTGGTGAGCACAGGCGAGAGCTGCCCCAGTGCAGTGGCAAGGCCGTAGCCCGCCAGGATTCCCAGGAGAGCGCAGAAGAGCTTCATCGGACCCCGCCCCCAGACGCTCAACCCCACCATCACCCCCACCGCCACCCCGAAGATCAGCTCCACCGGCCCGAACGACGCCGTGCCGGCCAGGCGGGCATCCAACACAATGCCCAGGGCGATCTTGGCCAGTTCGATGCCAACCGCCATCAGGATGATCCCGGACACCACGGCCGGGAACACCCGTCTGAGGCTGGTGACCAAGCGGGACAGCAACATCTCGGTGGCGGCCGCGAACACCACCATCCCCGCCACCAGGGGCAGGCCGCCCACCGAGGCTGCCGACAGCGACGCCGGCAGGTAGATGGCCGACACGATCGGCGGGCAGAGATAGCCAGAACCGAGCAGGGGCCAGCGGCGCGCCTGGAGCAGGGCGTGCAGCACCACGGCCACCATCGCCATACCGATGTATGGCGCCGCCTGACTGGAGCGGATGCCTGCCGCCTCCACCACCAGGGCCACCAGCACCAGGTAGGGACAGATCACCACCGCGTGCTGCAGACCCAGCAGGGCAAGCTTCAGCGGCGGTGGCCGCTCGTCGATCCAGTAGGCAATCTCCGGCGGGCGTTCCATACCTCTGGTTTAGGCCCCTGGTGGTTGGGGCCCAAGTGGTTGGGGCCCTGCGGCCGGCCTCAGATCAGCCCAGATCGGCGAGGCGCTGCCGTGCCAGGGTCGCCTGGGCCTCCACTTCGGCTAGGTTGGCGCGGCAGGCGGCCACCACCTCAGGCGGGGCCTTGCCCGCGAAGTTGGGGTTGGCGAGGCGGCCGGCGAGACCCTGGATCTCCTTCTCAGCCTTGGCCAGGTCTTTCTCCAAGCGGCTGCGCAGGGCCGCGAGGCTCTGCTGGGGCACCGTGAGGCTCACCTGGGCGTCGCTGTCGACGATGCCCAGCAGCTGGCCGGCCGCCGGCTGGGGCTCCAACCCGAGGGCACTCCCGCCCACCAGGCGCAGGATCTTTTCCTGGTTCGCCTCCAGAAAGGCCCGGCGCTCGGCGCTGCCGCTGTGGATCCCCACCGGAAGCCGCTCCGATGGCTTCGCCCCCGAGAGCGCCCGCAGGTTGCGCAGGGCGCGCACCGCCTCGATGCCGAACTGGAAGGCCTGCTCATGGCCCTCATCGATCCAGCCGCCTTCCGGTTCGGGCCAGGCCTGCAGGGCCAGGAAGGTGTCCGGCTCGGCGCCGGTCACGGCGTGCCAGAGCTCCTCGGTGAGGTGGGGCATCAGCGGGTGCAGCAGTACCAGCAGGGCCTCGAGGCTGGTGGCCAGCACCCGCCGCGCCGCCGTGCGGGCGCCGGCCTCCTCACCGCCCAGCCGCGGCTTGGCCCACTCGATGTACTGGTCGCAGAGGTCGTTCCAGGCGAACTCGTAGAGCAGCTTGGCCGCTTCGCCGAGGCGGTAGCTGCCGTAGAGCTCCGCCGCCTCATCGGCAGTGCGGGCCAGGCGCGAGAGGATCCAGCGGTCTTCGCTCTCCAGCTCGGCGGCCACGGGGGCGCCCAGGCTGGCGGGGGTCTCGCCGCCCAGGTTCATCAGGGCGAAACGGGTGGCGTTCCAGAGCTTGTTGGCGAAGTTGCGGGCCGTCTCCACCGTGCCGGAGCTGCCGTCGCTGCGGTCGTAGTCGAGGCGGATGTCCTGGCCGGCGCCGGCCACCTCGCGCACCAGGGCGAAGCGCAGGGCATCGGCGCCGTAGCGCTCGATCAGCGGCAGCGGATCGATGCCGTTGCCCGCCGATTTGCTCATCTTGCGGTTGTTCTCATCCCGCACCAGGCCGTGGATGTACACATCCCGGAAGGGCATGCGGCCGGTGAAGGCGCCGGCCATCATCGTCATCCGCGCCACCCAGAAGAAGATGATGTCGAAGCCGGTCACCAGCACGCTGGTGGGATACCAGGCGGCCAGATCGGCGCTGGTCTCATCCGGCCAGCCCAGGGTGGAGAAGGGCCACAGGCCGCTGGAGAACCAGGTGTCGAGCACATCGGGATCCTGCTCCAGCTGCAGCTCCAGGCCTGCCGCCCGGCTGGCTTCGCCGAACTGGGCCTCGGCCTTCGCCAGTGCTTCGGCCCCATCGCGGGCCACCACGTAGGGGGTGGCATCGGTGATCACACCGCCGGTTTCACTCACCACGAACCAGGCGGGGATGCGGTGGCCCCACCAGAGCTGGCGGCTGATGCACCAGTCGCGGATGTCGGTGAGCCAGTCGCGGTACACCTTCTCCCAGCGCTGGGGCACGAAGCGGGGCTCACCCCGCTCCAGGGCCTCGCGGCAGCGGGCCGCCAGGGGCTCGGCCTTCACGAACCACTGGGTGGAGAGCAGCGGCTCCACCGGCACCTTGCCCCGATCCGAAAACGGCACGCTGTGGCGGTGCGGCTCCACCTTCACCAGGAAGCCTTCCGCTTCCATCGCCGCCACCACCGCCTTGCGCGCCTCGAAGCGATCCAGCCCGGCGAAGCGGCCGGCGGCGGCATTCATGGTGCCGTCCTTCGCCATCACCGTGATCTGCGGCAGGCCGTGGCGGGCGCCGATGGCGAAGTCGTTGGGATCGTGGGCGGGGGTCACCTTCACGCAGCCCGTGCCGAAGGCCGGATCCACGTGGTCGTCGGCCACGATCGGGATCGCTCGGCCCACCAGCGGCAGGGTGAGCGTGCGGCCCACCAGCGCCGCATAGCGGGGGTCGCCGGGGTGCACCGCCACGCCGGTGTCGCCCAGCAGCGTTTCCGGCCGGGTGGTGGCCACCACCAGATGGTCGGTGCCGTCGGGGCCGGGTTCTCCGCTGAGGGGATAGCGGAAGTGCCAGAGGTGGCCATCCACCTCCTTGGTTTCCACCTCCAGATCGCTCACCGCCGACCCCGAGGCCGGGCACCAGTTCACCAGGTATTCGCCCCGGTAGATCAGCCCCTGCTCGTGCAGGCGCACGAAGGCTTCAGCCACCGCGGCGCTCAGGCCCGGATCGAGGGTGAAGCGCTCGCGCCGCCAGTCCACCGAATAGCCCAGCCGCCGCAGCTGGCCCACGATCGTGCCGCCGCTCTGGGCCTTCCAGCTCCAGGCGCGCTCGAGGAAGGCGTCGCGGCCCAGGTCGTCCTTGCTGCCGCCCTCGGCCTGGATCTGCTTCTCGAGGATGGTCTGCACCGCGATCGAGGCGTGGTCGGTGCCGGGCAGACACAGCACGTTCCGGCCGCGCAGGCGCTGGAAGCGCACGATCGTGTCGATCAGGGCCGTGTTGAAGGCATGGCCCATGTGCAGGCTGCCGGTCACGTTCGGCGGCGGGATCACCACCGAGAACGGTTCACCTGGCGCCTCAGGATCCGGGTGGAAGGCCCCCGCCGCCTCCCAGGCCGCCTGCCAGCGGGCTTCGGTGCCGGCGGGGTCGTAGGTCTTGGGCAGGGCGGCCTCGGACACGGCGGGGAGGTGGAGTCGGCCCATCGTCTCAAAGGATGCACGGCCACCGTCCCCGCAGGAGATAGGGAGGGGGGGTTGGGCCCGTGCGTCATGCGCGGCGAGCCGATTCGCGCAGACCCAATCGATGCATGCCGTCTCGATCAACCAGCGCCCATCGCGGCAATCCTTCGCCCCGACCGGAAGCACCCAACAAAGTTCAGGATCGGCCCCGGCTCCAACCCGAGGATCCAGCTGTCCGCAGATCTGCCCGAGCAGGTTGGGCATGCGGGGGAAGGGGGCGCATCCCCAGGCCGACCGAGCATCCGGCACAGGCGTGAACGCGGCCTCCCCCCATCAGGGCATGGGCGGAACCGCTGGGGCACGCAGGGGCGGCGCGCCGCCGCGTTCACCCTCTCCTCATTGCCGCGCCATCGCCAGCTGGATCGCCATTGCCGGATCGACACGGTGCATGAGGTTCCTGGCAGCCTCATCGATCGCCAGCTGCACGCCTTTCACCCTGCCGTTGAAGCCGTTGCCGCGGGGTCCATAGTCCTCCGAAACAGGGGCGCCGCTGTCCTCACCGATGTCGCAACCGTCATCCGCAGAGAAGACCATCGCCAGCGTGGCTCCGATCAGCCCCTGGCCCACCTGCTGGCCGTCGGTGTAGAGGGTGACGGTGCCGCCCTTGCCCAGGCCGCCGCCTTCGTAGGCGAACTCCATGCGCACCTGGTGTTCTCCGGCAGGGATGGGGGACTGCCCCTCCACATAAAAGCGCTGGAACCCGCCCCAATTATAGCAGTACTTGAGTTTTCCTCCCTTGGCATAGAGACTCCAACCGCCGATGTTCGCACCCTGGGAGATGATCACTCCCTCGGCACCATCTTCCGGCACCACGATCTCGGCCGTGATCGAGTGGGATTTGTTCTTGATGTTGAGCACGCAGTTTTCCGAGAGTCGGCCCATGCCGCCAAAGAGCAATTGCGTCTCGCCCTGGATCAGGGTCGGGCGTCCTGCCGTGTCGGGGTTGATCCTCTCGATCAGCCGGTCGTCGATCGGCAGCACCTTGTAGCGCATCGCCTCGATCAGCCAGAGGCGCTGGAGTGCATGGAGCTTCTGCGGCATCTCCCTGGCGAGATCCCTGGCCTGGCTCCAGTCCTTCGTCGTGTCGTACAGCTCCCAGACGTCATCATCGAGGGCAGGCGCAGCCGTCTGAATCCAGGGAGTGGAGTGGTGGGTCACGGCCGTCCATCCCTTGTGATAGATGCCGCGGTTCCCGAACATCTCGAAATACTGGGTTTCGTGCCGCTCAGCCGCCGCGGGATCATCGAAGGTGTAAAGCATGCTCACTCCCTCGATCGGATCCTGCCGGATTCCATCGACCGACTCGGGTTCCGGCAGGCCTGCCGCCTCCAGAATCGTCGGAGCAACATCGATGACGTGGGTGAACTGGGAGCGGATCTCGCCCTTGGCGCGGATCCCCTCGGGCCAGTGAACGACGGTGCCGTTGCGGGTGCCACCGAAATGGGAGGCCACCTGCTTGGTCCACTGGTAAGGCGTGTTCATCGCATGGGCCCAGCCCACGGCGTAGTGGTTGTAGGACTCCGGCCCACCCAGCTTGTCGAGGCGCTCCTTCAGATAGTCGTGCGTCTCCAGATCCTGCAGGCCATTGAAATAGCTCATCTCATTGAAACAGCCGTTCAATGATCCCTCGGCAGAAGCACCATTGTCGCCGATGATATAATAAACAAGCGTGTTCTCAAGAACTCCAAGCTTGTCCAGGCCTTCGATGATGCGGCCCACATGATAATCCGTGTATTCCATGAAGCCGGCATACACCTCCATCTGCCGGCTCAACACCGGGCGGAAGGCCTCCGGCATCTCCTCCCAGGCCGGGATCTCGCTGTGGCGGGCGGTGAGTTCACAGTCCGGAGGGATCACCCCTAATTCTTTCTGGCGGGCGATCGTCTGCTCGCGAAGCACATCCCAGCCAGCGTCGAATTGACCCTTGTAATGATCGGCCCACTCTTTCGGCACGTGATGGGGTGCATGGGTAGCACCAGGTGCGAAATAGGCGAAGAAGGGCTGATCGGGCGAAAGTGCTTTCTGTTGTGAGATCCAGTTCAGGGCCTTGTCGGCCATGTCTTCCACGAGATGGTAGCCCTGCTCAGGTGTCTTGCCTGGCTCCACCGGTGTGGTGCCTTCATACAACGTGGGGTACCACTGATTCGCTTCTCCTCCGATGAATCCATAGAAGTAGTCGAAGCCGCCGCCGCCGGTCGGCCAGGCGTCGAACGGCCCGACCGGACTGGTCTGCCAGACCGGCACTTCATGGCACTTGCCGAACTGGGCCGTGGCGTATCCGTTCAGCCGTAGGGTCTTGGCCAGGGGGGCCATGGTGTTGGGCAGCACCGAGCAGTAGCCGGGAGCGCCCGTGGCGATCTCCGTGATCCCGCCCATTCCAGCGGAGTGGTGGTTGCGTCCGGTGAGCAGGGCCTGGCGCGAAGGTGAGCACAGGGCGGTGGTGTGGAAGCGGTTGAACTTCAGACCGCCGGCTGCCAGTCGCTCCGCTGTGGGCGTCTGGCAGGGGCCACCGAACGCGCTGGCAGAGCCGAAACCGGCGTCATCGATCAGGATGAGGAGCACGTTGGGCGCTCCCTCGGGGGGTCGCAATTGCTCGATTGCGGGGAATGACGTTTCCGGATCCTTCGCGTCGTAGGTGATCAGTTTCGGCCGCGACGTGTTCGGCATCGGCAGGTGGGAACGGTGCTTTCTGTTCTGGTTTCCCATGGTCCTGAGCATTCCTCGCTGATGGGTGCCGCTCGGGTGCAGCCCCTCTGGCCTGAGCATCACCATCCCCGCTGCCGCCGGGTCAGGCAGTGCAACGAAACGTTGGGCTGCCCTCCATCGCCTACTGCCGCGCCAGGATCATCCGCATCTGGTCCGCCAGACTCTCCAGCGGTTCGCCGGACACATCCACCAGGGCCCGCTTCACCACGCCGGCATAGGCGAAGGGAGGCTGGTAGTCCGGCATGGTGGGGGATCCCGGATCGGCACCCACCGCCACGCCGGCCGCCAGGCCGAGGCTGAGGGGAATGGTGACGGGAAGATCGCCCTCGCCCACCGGCTGGCCATCCACGAACAGGGCGATGTGGGCCGGCGTGCCCTTGCCGTTGGCGATGTCGGCAGGCCCCGTGGGGGTGAACTCCACGCTGAGGATGTGATGGCCGCTGGGGATCGGCGAGGCCGCCGTGATCCGGCTGTGGGTGTCGGCCACGTAGTTGTAGCCGTAGGTGAGCGTGCCGTTCTGCACGTAGAAGGCGAAGCCGCCGTCGTTGCCGCCCATGCTGAACAGCACGCCATCGGCGCCCTCTTCCGGCACGGTCACCTCCACGGAGATGGAATGGGGCCGGTTGAGCACGCGGGGGGCCGCATTGCCCGGCACCACCTGGGTGCCGGGGTAATAGATGTAGCGCTGCCGGTCCGCGGCGATCTGGGGCCGCTCGATCGCGAAGCGCTGGGTGCCGCGGCTGTCGATCGGCAGCACGTTGTACTTGCCCGCCTCCACGTACCACATGCCGATCATGGCGATCAGCCGGTCGCGCTCGGTGGCCGCCAGGTTGTTGGTTTCGGCGAAATCCTCCTCGAGGTTGTAGAGCTCCCAGCCGTGGGCATCCAGCTGGATCAGCTGGTCGTAGCTGATCGGATCACCGAAGCGGCGCCCCGATTCCACAAACGAGGTGCCCGGCCAGGGGCACACCGCCCGCCAGCCCTCGTGGTAGAGCGAGCGATGGCCGAACATCTCGAAGTACTGGGTGCGGTGCAGGCTCGGCGCTCCTGCATCGTTGAAGCAGGAGGCCAGGCTGAAGCCTTCGATCGGGCTCTGGGTCACGCCCCGGATCGTGGTGGGCGGCTCGAAGCCGAGGGCCTCGAGCACCGTGGGCAGCATGTCGATGGCGTGGGCGTACTGGCTGCGGATCTCGCCCCTGGCAGTGATGCCCTTCGGCCAGCTCACGATGAAGGGATCGCTGGTGCCGCCCCGGTAGGTCTCGCGCTTCCAGCGGCGGAAGGGGGTGTTGCCGGCGTGGGTCCAGCCCCAGGGGTAGTGGTTGAAATACTTCGGGCCGCCGATGTCATCGATGGCGGCCAGATTCTGCTCCAGGCTGTCGGGAACGTTGTTGAAGAACTTGCCCTCGTTCACCGAGCCGGTGGGCCCGCCCTCGGAGCTGGCGCCGTTGTCGGAGATCAGCATGATCAGGGTGTTGTCGTAGTCCCCCAGTTCCTTGAGGAACTTGATCAGCTCACCGATGTAATGGTCGGTGTGCTCGAGGAAGCCGGCGAACACCTCCATCATGCGGGCGTAGAGGCGCTGCTCCTCCGCCGAGAGGCTGTCCCAGTCCGGCACGTCGGGATCGTGGCGGGAGAGCACCGTGTCGGGCGGAATGAGGCCCAGCTCCTTCTGGCGGGCGAACACCTTCTGGCGGTAGGCCTCCCAGCCGTCATCGAATTGCCCCTTGTATCGATCGGCCCACTCCTTCGGCACGTGGTGCGGTGCATGCATGGCCCCGGGGGCGAAGTAGAGGAAGAAGGGCTTGTTGGGGGCCACCTGCTTGGCATCGGCGATCATCGCCTTGGCCTGCGTCACCAGATCCGGGGTGAGGTGGTACCCCTGCTCGGGGGTGGCGGGGGGCTCCACCTGGGTGTTGTCGCGCACCAGCTCGGGGTAGTACTGGTGGGTGTCGCCCCCCAGGAAGCCGTAGAAGCGCTCGAAGCCCCGGCCGAGGGGCCAGCGGTCGTAGGGGCCTGCCGCCGAGGTGGCTTCCGCCGGTGTGAGGTGCCACTTGCCCACCGCGTAGGTGTTGTAGCCCTTCTGCAGCAGGATTTCCGAGAGGTAGCCGTTCTCGAAGGGGATGTAGCCGTTGGAGCCGGGGTAGCCCATCGACCCTTCGGTGATGCAGGCCAGCCCGTTGGAATGGTGGTTGCGGCCGTTGATGATGCAGGAGCGCGACGGCGAGCACAGGGCCGTGGTGTGCATGTTGCTGAAGCGCAGCCCCTCGGCCGCCAGGGCATCGATGTGGGGAGTGGCGATCGGGCTGCCGTAGCAGCCGAGCTGCCCGTAGCCCAGGTCGTCCATCACGATGAACAGCACGTTGGGGCTGCCCTCCGGGGCCCGGATCGGCTCGGGCCAGGCCGGGGTGGACACATCCGCCGTGCGGCCGATCACGCCGGGGAAGGCCGTACCGGGCCGGTATTCGTTGGACGGCATCGATCAGAGCTCTGCAGTACCCGCAACGTATGCAGAGCCTCCCGTTGGGGGTGACGGCTTTGAACAATCCATACATCGCCCCAGCGGGGAATCCTCCGGCGGGGCGGCCTCCGTCTGCGATCCGAGGCGGCTGATCGTCTTCCAGCCAGGCTGCCAACCTGCCTGCCTGCCGGCTGCGGTGCGTTCGCGCAGCCCTGGCTACGGTCGCGATGGATCCCGAAACGGGTCATGGCCAGGTCCTGGAGCCAGCAACTGGAGCGTTGGCAGGCGGCCGGGCTGATCGATGACGACACGGCCGAGCGGATCCGCGGCTGGGAAGCCCGCCACCTCGCACCGTCCGCCCCGTCGCTGAGGATTCCCACGCTGGTGGCGGTGTCCCTGGGCGGGGTGCTGCTGGCGGCCGGGGTTCTGCTGCTGGTGTCCACCCATTGGGAGGCCCTCTCCCCCGGGCAGCAGTACGGCCTGCTGCTGTTTCTTCTGCTGGCTCTGCACGGACTCGGCGCCGGGCTGGGCACCCGCCTGCCCGCCCTCGCCCTGGCGCTCCATGGGGTGGGGAGCGTGGCGTTCGGGGCTGGCCTCTATCTGAGCGGACAGATCTTCCATCTCGAGGCCCGGTGGCCGTTTGGCCTGCTGCTCTGGGCCTTGGGGGCCGGACTGGGATGGTGGCTGCTGCGCCAGTGGCCCCAGCTGGCCCTGCTGGCCCCGGCCTGGCTGGCGGGCGAATGGCTGCTCCGGTGCGAGGAGGCCGCGGCCCTCCAGTGCCGCGGGGAGGGGGTTCTGCCCCTGGCCGCGGGCCTGCTGCTCACCAGCCTCGCCTATCTGGGCGCCGCCAGCGGCCCCGGGCCCTGTGCTCCCACCCGGCGGGTGCTGCTGTGGGTCGGAGGGCTGGCGCTGCCGGCCGCGGCCCTGTTCTGGCAGCTGACCCTGCTCGATCGCACCACCTACGGCGCCCGCCTGCCGGGCCCTGTGCTGGCGCTCGGCTGGCTGGGCGCCTTGATGCTGCCGCTGCTCGCGGCCTGGAGCTGGCGGCGGCAGAGCGTGTGGCACCTGGCCGTGGCGGTGGGGTGGATCCTGATGGGGCTCGCCCTCTCCCCAGCGGGCAGCTGGAGGATGGGGTGGATCCAGTACCCCTGGTGGCTCGTCGGCGGGATGCTCCTGGTGGGCTGGGGGGTGGTTGAGGGACGCACCGAGAGGATCAATTTCGGCGCCGCCCTGGTGGCCATCACGGTGCTGGCCTTCTACGTGTCGAACGTGATGGGCAACCTGGAGCGCTCGGCCAGCCTTGTGGGCCTGGGGGTGCTGTTCCTGGGCGGCGGCGGGGCGCTGGAGCTGTGGCGGCGGCGCCTGCTGGCATCGATGCGCGGGAGGCAGCAGCCATGAACCGTCAGGGCACCCTGGGGCGTGGACTGACGCTGGGGCTCCTGCAGGCCGCCATGCTGCTCGGCCTGGGGGGGCAGCTGCTGCTGGATCGGGCCCTGCGGCCGCGGGGCTGGGCACGGACCCAGCCCGTCGACCCCTACCTGCCGATCCGGGGGCGCTATGTGGCCCTGCACCTGATGGTGCGGCTGGAGGGGGAGCGTGCCCCGCTGGACCCCTCCAGCCGCGGCGGCAGCCGGAGCTGGGTGAGTCTTCACAGCCGCGGGGGGGAGGTGCTGGCGCGCCCGGTGCCGCAGGGAACGGCCGGCGCCCTGCCCGCCAGAGGCGCCTCTCCGGCCGGATGGGTGCGGCTGGAGCCACCGGTGGCCTTCTTCATTCCTCCGGCGGGCCCCGATCCCTCGCGTGGGCCGCTGCGGGGATCGATGTGGGTGGAGGTGACGCTTCCGGATCAGGGCAGGCCGCGGCCCATCCGGCTGGGCGTGAGCGACGGCGAGCTGTTTCCCCCACGCCCCCTGCCCCTGGGCTGAGGCCTCAGCCCGCGGCCAGCCGCTGCAGGTAGTCCTCCAGCCGGCCGGCGTTGATCCAGCCCGTGGCGATGGTCTTGGTGTGGGCGTGGCTCACCCGGCCCCGGTGAATGTGGGACACCCCCGCAGGGAAGATCAGCAGCTTGCCCCGCTCGGCCTCCTCGTGGTGGCCCTGCCAGTGGAACTCGGTGCCGCCCTCGGGCAGGGAGTTGGCGTAGAGGATCCAGGCCAGCACCCGGGCGTGGGGTTCGGTGGCCTCGTCGCTGAGGGTCCAGTCGCAGTGCCAGGCATGGAAGCCCTCGCCGGGCGCGTAGCGCTGCAGGTTGAAGATCGGGTTCACGAACAGGCTCTGCTGGGGACAGCACTGGCCCAGGAGAGGCCGCTCCCTGAGGTACTGGGCCAGGCCCGCCTGCACCCCCCGCAGGATCACCTCCGCCAGGGCGAAGGCCTCCGGATCGCTGCGGTCGATCGCCACCAGGCTGATGTCGGTGGACACCTTGGCGGGGGGCGCGGAGGCAGCGGGCGCCCCGCCGGCTTCAGGCCCGAAGGCCACCCCCGGGCGCTGCAGGTCGGTGCGGCGCTCGAAGAAGGCCACCACCGCATCGGCCACCGCTGCGTAACCGGCGTTGCGGTAGCTGGCGATCAGGGTCATGGCTGGGCGTTGTCGGCTGGGGGCGGGGGGGGCTGGGCCCAGGGCATCGCCACCGCCGCCTCGAGGCAGCGCCAGCGGGCACGGTCGCTGCTCAGCATCGCGCCCAGCCCCACCCGCTCCACCGCCGCGGCCGCCCGCTCCAGGCTGAGGGGCTCCCCGCCCGACGCCAGCGGCAGCACCAGCGCCTGGGCCTCGGCCGGATCGGCCAGCACCTGCAGATCCAGATCGGTCAGTTCCCGCGCGAAGTACACCCGCCGCAACCGGGCCCGCAGGGCCGGACCCAGGGCCGCGGCGAAGGTCTCGAGGCTGGCCTGGTCGCCGGAGCAGCCGCAGTTGAGGGCCAGCCAGATCAGCAGCTTGGCCCAGCCCTCGGCGCTCCAGAGCGGCTGAAAGCTCTCGCGGTGCTGCCGCACCAGCTCGGTGATGGCGAAGTCGAACAGCGTGCCCTGCAGGGAAACGGCGGTCGGGTCGGTCACGGAGGGCGCCGGCATCTGCACATCCATCCTCGCCAGTGGGCAAACTGCAGAGGCAACGTCCCTGGAGACGCCCGATGGCCCTGGATCTCAATGACCCGGAGCTCGAGTTCGCCGATCTGGTCACCGCTTACCAGAGCTGGGTGATGGCCGTGATCAACGACGAGAAGCTGGGCGGTGAACCCCTGCTCACCGACGAGATCGCCGACGACGCGATCAACGCCATGCGCTTCCTGCCGGATGTCGTGACCAGCGCCATCGAGACCACCCTGGCCCGCGTCTACGACGTGGACCCCGAAGAGCTCGACGGCCTGCTCTACCCGGAGGACTGAGGCCCAACCTGTGGCCACCCCGCCAGCCCCGCGTCCCGGGCCCGACTCCAGCCCCACCCCCTGCCACACCCCCAGCCGCACCCCCCGCTGCTGCGGTCTCGGCCGCAGTCGCCGGCAGGGATCCCTGGGTCTGCTGGCCGCGGGCCTGATCCTGCCCACGCTGCTGGCGGGCTGCCGTGGGGGCCACCGTTGGCCCGGGGCGGAGTTGCTGCCCCAGGGCCGGCTGACCACCACGCTCTACATCGCCATCGGTCTGGAGAAGGCTCCCGACCGCAGCACGGATCTGGAGAGCCAGAAGCGGCTGCGCGAGCAGTTTCTCCAACTGCAGCAGGCCTTCCAGGACGTACGCCCTGGCGTGCGGCTGGAGGTGCTCGTCTTCGACAACGAGCACGTGCTCAAGGAGGTGCTGCGCCGCACCCACAGCGGCCTGGGGCCCGACCTGGTGCTGGTGGATGGGCTCACCGCCGAGCGGCTCCACGCCCAGCAGCTGCTCGCGCCGATTGCCCTGCCGAACCCGGCCAGCGCCCTGCTGCGTCCGGAGCTGATCCCCTACGTGCAGGCGGCGCCGAACCAGTGGTTCGCCCTGCCGGTGGGCCTGGAGCCCCAGCTGGCCTGCTTCGATCGGCGCCGCTTCGACGCCGCACCGACCACCCTGGCCGGACTGCTGGAGGCCAGCAGCCAGGGGCGGCGCATCGGCCTGGGCCTCGATCTGGCCAGCCTGGGCTGGACGATGGGCAGCCTCGGAGCCCTCGAGAGCATCGCGGCGGTGAGCCGGGGCGAGGCGGCGACCCCTGAGCGGGAGCAGGCGATCCGCGGCTGGCTCGACTGGCTGCGCAACGCCGACCTGCAGCTGCGGATCCGCTTCCTCCCCTCCCAGGGACAGCTGGTGCAGGGGCTGCGCACCGGCCGCTTCGACTGGATCAGCTGCCGCAGCCAGGACGTGGCGCTGCTGCGGGCCGAGCTGGGCCGCCACCTGGGTCTGGCACCCCTGCCGGCGGGACCGGGCGGCGCCGCCAGCCCGATCTCCACCGTGCGGGTGTGGGGCTTCGGTCGCAATTCCAGCAGCCGGCAGCGGGCCGCCGCCCGGGCGCTGGCGCGGTTCACCCTCAATCCACCGGTGCAGCGGGGCTTCACCATCCAGACCGAGGGCCTGCTGCCCGTGATCCGCTCCGCCAGCCTGCCCGTGGCCAGCTCCGCCAATCTGGCCGCCCTGCTGGCGGCGCAGCAGCAGGCCGAGGCTGCCCAGCTCCACACCGAGCCACTGATTGCCCTGCGGGGCAGGAAGCAGGCCCTCAACCGGATCCTCACCCTGTTCCTCTATGGCGAACTCGACAGCGGGGAAGCCACGCGGGCGCTGATCCGGGCCCTGCACAAGGCCGGCCCCCCGGCGGGAGATCCCCCCCATGAATGACCTGCTGCTGGAAACCTCCGGCTGGCTGGGGTATCTGGAGCGCCCTGCCGTGCTCTTCCAGCTGCTCGTCACGGGCCTGGCGGTGGGCGTGTACGTCTGGTTCAACCGCCGCAGGAAAGTGTCCCTGGAGCGGCAGATCCAGCGCCGCTGGGTGCTGCTGGGCAGCCTGGCGCTGTACGCCGCGCTGCTGGCCGCTCTGGCCTGGCCCCACCGCCTCGTGGTGGTGGTGCTGCTGCTCACCGCAGGCTGGTTCGGCCTCTCGGCGCTGCGCCGCCGGCTGGCCTGCTGGATCCCGGCCGAACAGCTGCAGCAGCTGGATACCGGCCTGCTGCGACCGCTCTATCTGTTGCTCGCCTTCCTGCTGCTGGTGCAGGAGGTGGATTCGCGCCGCAACCTGGCCCTGATCCCGATGGGCTCCTGGTTCGGCACCGAACTCACCGCCGGCCAGCTGTTCCAGGCCGTGCTGGTGCTCTACCTGCTGCTGATGGGCTCAGGGCCGCCCACCAAGGCCGTGGCCCGGCTGATCCAGCGCCTGATCGGGGTGAGTGACAGCGGCCGGAGGGCCCTGGCCCTGGTGCTGCAGTACGCGATCGTGGCGCTCGGTGTGCTCTGGACCCTGGATCAGGTGGGCTTCAACCGCACCGCCCTCGTGGCGGTGGCCGGGGGACTCTCCGTGGGACTGGGCTTCGGGGTGAAGGAGGTGTTCTCGAACTTCATCAGCGGCCTCTGGTTGCTGTTCGAGGGATCGGTGCGGCCGGGGGATGTGCTGTTCATTGACGGCGACCCGTGCGAGGTGCGCCGTCTGGGACTGCGGGCGGCCGTGCTCTGGCGCGACCGGGACAATGCCGAGCTGGTGATCCCCAACCAGACGTTCTTCACCACGCCCACGATCACCTACACCGGCACCGACCGGCTGCGGCGCGGCCAAGTGCTGGTGGGGGCGGCCTACCAGCACGATCCCGCCGTGGTGATCGCGCTGCTGGAGCGCACAGGCGCGGCGGTGCCGGGGGTGCTGGCCAGCCCAGCGCCGAAGGGTCTGGTGATGGGCTACGGCGACTCCTCGATCCAGTACGCCCTGCGGTTCTGGATCAGCGATCCCCTGCAGAACATCTCGATCAGCAGTGCCGTGAACACCGCCGTGTGGCAGGCCTTCCGCAGCGAGGGGATCGCCATTCCCTTCCCCCAGATGGTGCTGCACCAGGCCCCGGGGGCCGATCAGGCGGAAAATCCGTAGCTGCTCAGCTCAGCCGACGCTGCGATGCGGCTCACCACGGCATCGGCCAGCCGGGCACTGGCGCGGGAGGTCGGATGGACGTCGTCGAGGAAGCGGGGCGAGGCGACGCTGTTCCACACCTGGAATCCATCCACAGCGACCACGTCGTCATCGACCGCGGCGTTGTTGTAGAGGAGGTCGAGCCGGCCGTTCACCCGCCTGGCCGTGCCATCGACGAACCGGCGCAGCCTCCGGCCCAGGGTGCTGCCCAGGGCAGCGGCCTTGCCCCGCACGAAGGGGGTGCGGCTCAGGGGTGCGATGCCCACGATCACGGTCTCCTCGATCCCCTGGCCCGTGAGGATGTCCACGGACTGCTCGATGTTGGCCGCGATCCGGCCGGCCAGGCGGTTGCGCAGGCGTCGGTCGTCCGCCCTGCTGCGGCTGCGCAGCACCCGCAGCAGGCGGCGCGGGCGGGCCACCTGATCGATGATGTCGTTGCTGCCGGCCACGATCAGGGCATCGCGATCGCGCCGGAGCGGGGCGGACTCGGCAAAGGCCTGCACCTGCGACCGCAGGCCGAGGGGGAAGCCGGCGATGCCGGCCCGGCGGGATCCCCGGAGGCCGGAGGTCGCCCCCGCATAGGCATAATTCCAGAGCTGGGCGCTCGGATTCACTCCACCGGTGAGCAGCTTGAGCGGCAGGCTCACCAGGTTGAGCCGTTCCTGGGAGCTGATCCGGGCTCCGAGCCGCTGGGCGATGTGTTCCGCCAGCACCGGGCCGTCCGAGGCCTTCACGTTGCCTCCCCCGGCGTACCGGGGCCCGGCGAAGGGGTTCTCGCCCACCAGGCTGGCCAGGGCGGCGATGTTGCCCGAGTCCACCAGGCTGTCGCCGAACAGTGCCAGGGAGGTGGTCATCGGTGCACGGCGTACGACAGCTGCACCAGCTTCACCAGCGGCACCAGCGGCAGAACCTGGGGCATGAACTCCCCTGCGTGAGCAGATCCCATCATGGCCCCGCCGGTGACCGCTGACGGCGGGAACGACCGGAAGCCTCCACACTGGTGGGGGTCGCCCTGGATGTCCCGTGCCGAAGGTTCCCCTGCCGGCAGCGCCACCCGGGGGTGTCGATCCGTCGGCCGCCGCGGACCTCGAACAGGCCCACGCCACCGCCACGCCCGCGCTGGTGGAAGCACTGGCGAGCGATCCGGAGCGGGGGCTGAGCGGCGACGAGGCACAGCACCGGCTGCGGGCCTGGGGCCCCAACCAGCTGCACGAACGCCAGGCCAGGCCGGCCTGGCTCCGCTTCCTCGGCCAGTTCAACGATCCCCTGCTCTACACGCTGCTCACGGTGGGCGGGGTGAAGCTGCTGCTGGGGGAACCCAGCGAGGCCTGGGTGATCTGGAGCGTCACGGTGATCAACGCGGTGATCGGCTACGTGCAGGAGAACAAGGCCGAAACCGCCATCGCCACCCTGGCCCGCTCGGTGCGCACCCAGGTGGAGGTGGTGCGGGACGGCCGGCGCCAGCGCCTCGCCTCGGAACAGCTGGTGCCCGGCGATGTGGTGCAGCTCGAGGCCGGCAACAAGGTGCCGGCCGACCTGCGGCTGCTGGCGGCGCGCGAGCTGCGGGTGGATGAATCGGGCCTCACCGGCGAATCCCTGCCGGTGTTCAAGACCACCGAGCCCGTGGCGCCCGACACCCCACTGGCGGATCGCCATGGCATGGCCTACGCCGGCAGCCTGGTCACCGGCGGGCAGGCCCTCGGCCTGGTGGTGGCCACGGGCAACGCCACCGAAGTGGGGCAGATCTCCCATTCCCTGGCGGAGCAGGTGAACCTGAGCACGCCCCTCACCCGCAAGTTCGAGGGGTTCACCCACACGCTGCTGCAGCTGGTGCTGGCCCTGGCCGGGCTCACCTTCCTGGTGGGGGTGGCCCGCGGGAGGACGGCCACGGAGATGTTCGATGGGGCTGTGGCCCTGGCCGTGGGGGCCATCCCGGAGGAACTGCCCGCGATCGTCACGGTGATCCTGGCCATCGGAGTGAACCGCATGGCCCGCCGCAACGCGATCATCCGCAAGCTGCCCGCCGTGGAGGCCCTCGGCAGCACCACCGTGATCTGCTCCGACAAGACCGGCACCCTCACCCAGAACCGGATGACGGTGATGGAGATCTATGCCGGCGGCGAGCGCTGGAACCTGGGCCAGCTCTGGCCGGCCAGCGAGCTGGAGCAGAGCAGCGGCCCACCCCTGCCGGGCGTCGAGCCCGCCGCCCGGGACCCACTCAGCCGCAACCTGGCCCTGCGGGAAACCCTGCTGGCCGGTCTGCTCTGCAACGACGCCCGCCCCAGCCGTCAGCAGGGTCTGGTGGGCGACCCCACCGAGACGGCCCTGCTGCAGGCCGCCGCCACCGCAGGGCTCGATCGGCAGCAGGCGCTGGACCGCCATCCCCGCCGCGATGCGATTCCCTTCGCCTCGGAGCAGCAGTTCATGGCCACGCTGCACGGCGATCAGCGCATCCTGCTCAAGGGGTCGGTGGAGGCGGTGCTGAGCCGCTGCCGCGCCCAGCTGGCGGCGGACGGCCGCGAGGAACCGTTCGATTCGGCGGCCATCACCGCTGCGGTGAGCGCCATGGCCAGCCAGGGGCAGCGGGTGCTGGCCTTCGCCGTGGGCCAGGCCGAACCGCGCCAGCGGCAGCTGGCCCATGAGCACCTCAGCGGCAGCCTGGTGTTCCTTGGCCTGCAGGGGATGCTGGATCCACCCCGGCCGGAGGCCCTGGCGGCCGTGCGGGCCTGCCAGAGGGCCGGCATCACCGTGAAGATGATCACCGGCGACCACCGCGACACCGCCCGCTGGGTGGCCACCGAACTGGGGCTGGGCCGTGGCGGCACCGTGCAGGCCGTGGAGGGCCGGGACCTGGAGGGCTGCCCGGCCGGGGAGCTGCAGGAGCTGGCCGCACGCACGGATGTCTTCGCCCGGGTGGCGCCGGCCCAGAAGCTGGCCCTGGTGCAGGCCCTGCAGGCCCGCGGCGCCGTGGTGGCGATGACCGGCGATGGCGTCAACGACGCCCCCGCCCTGAAGCAGGCGGACATCGGCATCGCCATGGGCCGCGGCGGCACGGAGGTTGCCCGGGAAGCGGCCGACATGCTGCTCACGGACGACAACTTCGCCACGATCGAAGCGGCGGTGGAGGAGGGCCGCTCGGTGTACCTCAACCTGCGCAAGACCCTGGCCTTCGTGCTGCCGGTGAACGGCGGGGCCTCGGGCACGATCCTGCTCGGCGCTCTGCTGGGGCTGGAGCTGCCGGTCACCGCGCTGCAGGTGCTGTGGCTGAACATGGTGTGCTCCCTCAGCCTCTCGGTGCCGCTCGCCTTCGAGCCGCAGCCCCCCCGGCTGATGGAGCAGCCGCCCAGGCCGCCGGACCAGCCCCTGCTCAACGGCCCCCTGGTGCGGCGGGTGCTGATGGTGTCCGCCTTCTACTGGATGCTGATCTTCGGGGTGTTTCTGGGGGTTGCGGCGTGGGGCGGCGAGCTCCAGCTGGCCCGCACCATGGCCATCCAGGCCCTGGTGCTGGCGCAGGTGGTGTACCTGCTGAGCCTGAGCCAGGCGAGCAAGGCGGGCTGGCGGCAGTGGAAGCGCATGCCGATGCTGCTGGGGGGCATCAGCCTGGCCCTGCTGCTGCAGGTGCTGTTCAGCCAGGTGGCCTGGATGAACCGCTTCTTCGCCACCGCGGCGCTGAGCGGCTCGCAATGGCTGCTGTGTGCCCTGGCCATGCTGGCCATGCTGCCGGTGGCCTGGCTCGGTGATCGGCTGGATCCCATGGCAGGCCAGCGCCTCTGAGGTCGCCCATCTCTGAGGCCCCCACCCTGGGTTGCCGACCTTGTGGGTGCCGATCCTGGCTCAGTCCGCCGTGTCGTCGTGGGCAAAACGGCTGTAGAGGAAATCCAGCGCCTGGTTGCGCAGGGCGTAGTAGTGGGGATCCTCCATCATCTCCTCCCGGTTGCGCGGCCTTGGGAAGTTGATCTCCATGATTTCGCCGATCTTCGCGGCCGGGCCGTTGGTCATCATCACCAGCCTGTCGGCCAGGAACAAGGCCTCGTCGATGTCATGGGTGATCATCAGCACCGTGCACTTCTGGGTGTTCCAGATGGTGAGCAGCTCCTCCTGCAGCTCCTCCTTGGTGATGGCATCGAGGGCCCCGAAGGGTTCATCGAGAATCAGCACCTCCGGGCGGATCGCCAGAGCGCGGGCAATCGCCACCCGCTGCTTCATGCCGCCCGAGAGCTGGAGGATCTTCTTCTCGGCGGCCTCGCTGAGGCCCACCATGGCCAGGTGTTCCCGCGTGATCTCCCGCTTCTCCTGCTCGGAGAGGTTGGGTTTGACGGAATCCACCGCCAGATACACATTCTCGTAGGCCGTGAACCAGGGCAGCAGGGCATAGCCCTGGAACACCACCATGCGATCGGGGCCGGGCCTGGTGATCCTGTTGCCATGCAGCACCACCTGGCCGCTGCTCGGGGTGGCGAACCCCGACACCATGTTGAGCAGAGTGGACTTGCCGCAGCCGGAGTGGCCGATCACGCACATGAACTCCCCCTCGTTGATGCCCAGCTCGATGCCATCGAGCACCGGATAGGGACCGTTGGGGGTGGGATACACCTTGCTGACGTTCTCGAAACGCAGGAAGGGCTCATGGGCCGGGGGAGCCGTCAGGCTCTCCGGAGCGGTTTGCAGCAGTGGGGACATGGGAAGACTCGCGGATGAACGGGGGGCAGGGCAGAACGCTGGGGCCGGATCGGACGGGGACGGGGCTGGCCTCAGCCGCGCCGGGGCGGGGCCAGCGGGATCTCAGCGATGCTGAAATCGCGTTTGATCGTCTGGGCGTTGAGGTAACCGATCGGGTCTTCGGCGTTGAAGGCCTGGCCATCGAAGAGCTCGATGCCCTGCCGCTGATAGCTGATCGCCTCGAGGCCGAGCTCCCGGGCGGCGGTGCTGAACACCCCCACCTGGCAGACGCGCTCGAGGATCTCCACCCAGTTGCGCGGCAGGGGGATTTCACCCCAGCGGGCCATCTGGGTCATCATCCAGAGGTGTTCGGTGCGGCTGGGGCGGTTCAGCCCCTCCCCGAAGAACAGGTGATGCGGCACGGCGCTCTCGCTCTCCGGTCCGCCCCGATCCCCATCGGCGCTGGCCTCGCTGAAGCGGATCATCTCCGGCTTGATGCCCAGGTAGCGGCGGTCGCTGAGCAGCTCGCTCAGCTCGGCCCAGTGGGCCGGATCGGCGCAGTAGCGGCAGGCCTCCAGCAACGCCTTGGTGAGGGCGATGTGGGTGTTGGGGTAGGCGATCGCCCAGTCTTCGCGCAGCCCCAGCACCTTGCCGGGATGGCCGGGCCAGATCGCCAGATCACCGGCCACCGCGATGCCGTGGCCGTCGCGGATGGCCCGGTCGAGCCAGGGGGCACCCACGCAGTAGCCGTCGATGCTGCCATCCTTGAGGTCGGCGAGCATCTGGGCCGGCGGCAGGGCCTGCAGGTGCACGTCCCTGTCGGGGTCGATGCCGTTGGCCGCCAGCCAGTAGCGCAGCAGCAGGTTGTGCATGGAGGCCTCGTGCACGATCCCCATCGTGTGGGGCTCACGCCCGTGGCTCCTGAGATAGGCGCGGTAGTCCTCCACGCTGCGCACCCCCTGCTCCGCCAGGCGGCGGCCCAGGGTGATGCCGTTGCCGTTGCGACTGAGGGTGAGCGGCGTCACGATCGGCAGGGGCGTGCCGCCATGGCCGCCGGCCGTCATCCAGGTGGGCATCCCGGCCGGCATCAGCGAGGCGTCGAGGGTGCCGTCCACCAGCCCGTCGACGATGCCGCGCCAGCTGGTTTCACGGATCAGGCTCACCGCATCGAGGCCGTGCTTGGCGAAGAGCCCGTGGGCTTCCGCCACCGCCAGGGGCGCACTGGCGGCCAGGGGCAGGAAACCCAGATCCAGGTTCACCTTCTCCAGCCCATGGCGCGCCACCACGGCATGGGGCCGGGAGCGCCACTGCTTCACCCGCTTCTGGCGGTTGAGGAAGTAGATGATCTCCGAGCGCAGGCTGTAGTAGCTGGGGTGGTGCACCACCTCCAGGCGGGCCCGGGGGCGGGGGATGTCCACCTCGAGGATGCCGCCGATGCTGGAGCCCGGGCCATTGGTGAGCATCACGATGCGGTCGGAGAGCAGCACCGCCTCGTCCACGTCGTGGGTCACCATCACGGCGGTGAGCTCGTGCTCGTTGCAGATCTGCATGAGCTTTTCCTGCAGATTGCCCCGGGTGAGAGCATCAAGCGCCCCGAAGGGTTCATCCAGCAGCAGCAGCTTGGGGCGGATCGCCAGGGCCCGGGCGATCGCCACCCGCTGGCGCATGCCGCCTGAGAGCTGCAGGGGCAGCTTGGCAGCAGCGGGGCCAAGGCCCACCATGTCGATGTGCTCTTGCACCAGGGCATCCCGCTCGTCGCGGGCGATCCTGCCCATCACCTCATCCACCGCCAGGG
This sequence comes from Cyanobium sp. NIES-981, assembly GCF_900088535.1. Lineage (NCBI taxonomy): Bacteria > Bacillati > Cyanobacteriota > Cyanophyceae > Synechococcales > Prochlorococcaceae > Cyanobium > Cyanobium sp. NIES-981. The sequence goes on from NZ_LT578417.1 coordinate 2,994,277, forward strand.
CGATGTTCTCCCGCACCGTGAGCCAGGGGAGCAGGGAATAGTTCTGGAACACCACCATCTTGTCGGGACCGGGGCGCTTGATGGCCTCGCCATCGAGCAGCACCGTGCCTTCGCTGGGCAGATCCAGGCCGGCGATCATGTTCAGCAGGGTGCTCTTGCCGCACCCGGAGTGGCCGATCAGGGAGATGAATTCGCCCTTGCGGATCTCCAGGTCGATGCTCCGCAGGGCCAGGTAGGTGCCGCCCCCCTGGAGGGCGAAGCTCTTGTCGATGGCACACACATCCACCAGGGATGGGGCTGGGGTCGTGGTCATGGGTGGGTGCTGGGCACGGAGATGTGGGAAAACCAGGTCGGTGAAGCGGCAGGACCTGAGCTGATCACTGGCCGGGGGAGATGCGGGTCTGCAGCCAGGCCATCAGGCGATCGAGCACCAGGCCGATGGCACCGATCCAGATCACGCCGAGCACGATTTCGCCCACGTAGTTCTGCTGGTAGGCATCCCAGATGAAGAAGCCGATGCCCACGGTGCCGGGCATCACGATCTCGGCGGCGATGATCGCCAGCCAGGCCAGGCCGATCGAGATGCGCAGGCCGGTGAAGATGTAGGGGAGGGCCGAGGGGATCAGCACCTTGGTGAAGAAACGCCGGCTCGACATCTGCAGCACCAGGGCGACATTGCGGTAGTCCTGCGGGATCTGGCGCACGCCTTCGGCGGTGTTGATCAGGATCGGCCACACCGCCGTGATGAAGATCACGAAGATGGCCGCCGGCTGGTTCTTCTGGAACAGCACCAGGGCGATCGGCACCCAGGCCAGCGGCGCCACCATGCGCAGGAACTGGAAGAGCGGATCAAAGGCGCGGTTGATCGCGGGCTTCAGGCCGATCGTGATGCCCACGCCAATCCCCACCAGGGCCGCCAGGGTGTAACCCTGGGCCACGCGGCTGAGGCTGGCCATGGTCTGCCAGAACAGGCCCTTGTCCAGGCCACCCCGGTCATAGAAGGGATAGAGGATGAGGGTGCGGGTACTTTCTTCGGTGAACAGGCTGGCGGGCGAGGGCAAGGCAATCAGGCCAGCCATGGAGAGGAACTGCCACAGCGCCAGGAAGCCACCCACCCCCAGCAGGGGAGGCAGCCACTGGGAGGAGCTTCGGCTCAGGTAACGAATGAGATGGGGGGCTGCGGATTTCCGCGGGCCTGGAACAGTGATCATTGGGAGGAACCCTGGAGGGGTGGGGATAGCTGAGAAGGTGGGAGGGCCAGGTGATCGCACCTGGCCACACTTGTGGACCTACTTCTTGATCTTCAGGCTGTCGAGATAGGCCTGCGGATTCTCCGGGTCGTAGACCACGCCATCAAAGAAGGTTTCCTTGCCACGGCTGGAGCCGCTGGGAATCTGAGCAGCGGGGAGGCCGAGCTCCTTGGCCGCCTGGATCCAGAGATCCTCTCGGGTCACCTTGTCGTTGATGGCCTTGGCCTGCTCCACCGTGTCAACGGTGCCGGGGTAGAACTTCCAGCGCAGGGATTCCACCAGGAACCAGAGAGTCAGGCTCTTGTAGGGGTAGGAGATCACACCGCGGTCGCTGTCCCAGTAGAGGGGGCCCATGGCGGGGTTGGTCTCGGGTTTCTTATCGGCCCCGATCAGGTACTTGCCCTTGATCGACTCTTCCAGCACCTCAACCGGGGTGTTGTACCACTTGCGGGAGCTGAGGATCTTGGCCACCTCCGAGCGGTTCTCCGCCTTGTCCATCCACATCTGGGCCTCAATCAGACCCTTGATCAGGGCAATGGTGGCCTTGGGATGCTTGTCCACCCAGTCGGAGCGCACGGCCAGGTATTCCTCAGGATGCGATTTCCAGATCTGGGCCGTGATCGCCGGCAGATAGCCGATGTCCTCCTTCACGATGCGGGAGGGCCAGGGATCCCCCGTGGAGAAGGATTCCATCGTGCCGTTGCGCATCCCCTGCAGCGTCTCGGTGGAGGGAACCGTCAGGAGCTCTACGTCCTTGTCGGGATTGATGCCACCAGCAGCCAGCCAGTAGCGGATCCAGATGTCCTGGTTGGCCTTGGGGAAGGTATAGGAAGCACGAAACTTGCGGCCTTCCTTCTTGGCGAAGTCGGAGAAGAAGCTTGACGACTTCTTGAGGTCAACTGTGAGGTTGGCCGCCTTGATGTTGTTGGAGGCGGCGATGCCGTTGCCCTGGCTCATCAGCATCGCCAGGATGTACATCGGCACCTTCTTGCCGTCGGTGATCGCGCCTTCACTGATCATCTGGGGCATGGGCAGCTGCCACTGACCGCCATCGATGCCTCCACCGGCAGAGCCGAGCACCACATTGTCGCGGGCGGCGGGCCAGCTGGCCTGCTTGGTGAGCTTCACATCGAGCCCGTGCTTGGCGAAGTAGCCCTTCTCCACGGCCACCACCAGGGGGGCGGCCTCAAGGATGGGGATGAACCCCAGGCTGATGGTGTTGGTCTCCAGGCCCTTGTCCGCAGTGGTGGTGGCTGGGGCTGAAGCGGAATCCCCAGGCGAGGGCGGTGTACCCATGCAGCCCGCCAACATGACGGACGCGGTGATGGAGGCACTGGCCAAGGCAAGGAAGCGGCGGCGTTTGAACATGGCTTCAGGAAGAAGGAATGGCACGGGCGGGAAAAATCAGGGCAGCGATACTGCTTCCCATGGCAGGGGCAGACAGCCGGAATCCACCAGAGTGGTGAAATCGGCAGCCCCGATGAGGCGGCGAACGGGCCAGGAGCCCTGGCGTGAGCAGGGCGATGCCGAAGGGCTGATGCTGAGCAAGGAAAACCATCGCCAGGTCAGGCGAGCTCCCACAGCTCGTGGGACGCCACCTTCAGCAGGAGACCCCCGCCCGCCTGGGCTTCGATCACGCCCGCATCACGGAAATGGGACAGTGCCTTGGTTACCGTCACCCGCGTCATGCCAGCGATGTCCGCCAGTTGCTGGTGCGTGAGGGGCCTGTCTGCCAGCCGCAGCATCACCCCCTGGCTGGTCATCGTGCCGAACCGCTCGCCGAACCAATCGAGCAGCTGCAGCAACCGCGCCTCCGCCGGTCGCACCCGGCTCAGCAACAGCAGGATGGCCGCCTGGCGAAGCTGGTCTTCCAGGAACTCGCGCTCCATCGCCGGACTCACCTCTTCTTCTTCCACGACAACAGGAGAGAGGGAGCGCAACTCCAGACCGGAAAGGCCGATCAGGGAGGGGATCACCCGCTCACCGGGTCCCCACAGCCCCAGGGTGAGCAGAGCACCGTCGGAGGAGGGGCGCGCCAGCCAGACGTAACCACGCTCTACCCGCCAGCCGAGATCGGGCGGCAAGCTCTCGCCGGCCCTCAGGCTGAGGCGGAGACAACGACGTGACATGGAGACGGCCATAACGGGACAGCAAGAGGAGCAAGGAAAGAAACTGAACGCGACAACAAAGACACAGGGAATCCCAACGATCTACAGACTGCAGATCCACGATTCACCGGAAGACTCAACCCTTCAGAACCAGCCGATGGCCCTGAAGGCCGCCGGAGTCATGGATGGCGTCACACCGAAGTTGAGTCCGGGAACCTTAAGACTCTTTGACGCCGCTGCAGCACCCCATGCCACCAGGATTGCAGATTGGAGGCATAAGCCGGGATGATCAACTGCAGGCCAGAGCACTAACGATTACAAAGTGATGTTCTACAGCCACACGAATCAGGTGCGGTTATAGCCAGCATCAGAGTTGCCGCCCAAGCTTCATGCTGAGGGTTGCACTGCGGAGCAGCATGGTGGCGGTTGCGTTCCTCGGCCTGACAACAGCTACGCAGGGGCCGCTGGCAATCGCGGGATCGAGATCGGTCCCGTGCATCCCCGCATGCCCTTGTGACGTGGACCCCGGGAATTGGTCCAGGGTGAATGAGAGTCCTCAGCCGGCCAGACTGGGCCGGGGACTTCACCATGAAACGCACCAGGCACACAGCGGAGCAGATCATCCGCAAGCTCAAGACCGCCGACCAGCTGATTGCCCAGGGCAAGACCGTCGCCGATGTCTGCCGCGTCATCGAGGTGACGCAGCCGACGTATCACCGCTGGCGGCAGCAGTACGGCGGCATGCAGGCCGAGGAGGCCCGCCGGCTGACGCAGCTGGAGAAGGAGAACGCCCGGCTCAAGAAGTTGTTGGCAGAAGCCGAGTTGGAGAAGGCGATGCTCAAGGACCTTGCGGAGGGAAACTTCTGAGCCCGGAACGCCGTCGCAGGGCCGTCACGGTCCTGCAGGAGCGTTACCGGGCATCAGAGCGCCAGGCCTGCCGTGTTGTGGGGCAGCACCGCAGCACCCAGCGCCATTGCGGGAAGGTCGTCGACCTGGAGGAGACCAAGCTTCGGCACCGCCTGAGGGAGATTGCAGCTGAGCACATCCGCTGGGGCCGCCGCATGGCCTACCGCCTGCTGCGTCGGGAGGGCTGGACCGTGAACCACAAGCGGGTGCAACGGCTCTGGCGGGAGGAGGGGCTGCAGCGGCCCACTCCCAGGAAGCGGAAGCGGGCACGGCCCGCCGACGGCTCGGTGAGGCGTCACCGGGCCCAGCATCCCCACCAGGTGTGGGCCATGGATTTCCAGTTCGATGCCACCGCCGATGGCCGCAGACTCAAGTTCCTGAACGTGATCGACGAGCACAGCCGCCTCTGCCTGGCGATCCGGGTGGGCAGGCGGTGCAAGGCCAAAGACGTGGTGACTGTGCTGGAGGAACTCACCAGCCTCTACCCGGCGCCAGCGTTCATCCGATCGGACAACGGCCCGGAGTTCATTGCGCAGGCCCTACGGGACTGGTGCGAGGCCAGCAGCGCCACCAGCACGGCCTACATCGCGCCGGGATCCCCATGGGAGAACGGATTCGCAGAATCCTTCAACGGCCGCTTCCGCGATGAATTCCTCAACACCGAGTTGTTCACCACAGCCCCGGAGGCTCAGATCCTGGCCGATCGCTGGCGATGGGAGTACAACTCACTCAGGCCGCATTCGGCCCTCCAGGGGCGTACGCCCCTGGAGGCAGCTCAACAAGGAGCTGCAGCATGACCATGACCACCCACTCTCATAAGGACTGGACCGATAAAGGGGGTCACGTCAGACGAGCACAGCCGCCTCTGCCTGGCGATCCGGGTGGGCAGGCGCTGCAAGGCCAAAGACGTGGTGGCCGTGCTGGAGGAACTCACCAGCCTCTACCCAGCACCGGCGTTCATCCGATCGGACAACGGCCCGGAGTTCATTGCGCAGGCCCTACGGGACTGGTGCGAGGCCAGCAGCGCCACCAGCACGGCCTACATCGAGCCAGGATCCCCGTGGGAGAACGGTTTTGCCGAGTCGTTCAACGGCCGGTTCCGCGATGAATTCCTCAACACCGAGCTGTTCACTACAGCCCCGGAGGCGCAGATCCTGGCCGATCGCTGGCGATGGGAGTACAACTCACTCAGGCCGCATTCGGCCCTCCAGGGGCGTACGCCCCTGGAGGCAGCTCAACAAGGAGCTGCAGCATGACCATGACCACCCACTCTCATAAGGACTGGACCGATAAAGGGGGTCACGTCACAGGCACGTGCTCAGCTGGGGCCTCCTGAGAAAGTGAGCCGCGGGCAATGCGCACCACAATGAGCCTGCCCGGGCGACCTCTGAGTGATCCTCAGGCCCCGCTGAGCTGACAACTCAGCTCTCTGCTGCTGGAGCTCAGAGCCCGTGCGGCGGAGACCAAGAGTTGCCAGCAGAGCACAAAATAGAGACAAAGAAGCTCCAGGAGCTTCTGGAGGTTCATGACCAGGACATTCATCGCGATGGATGAACCCTGTGTTGCCGGCAGTTTCTCTCGGATCAATCCCAATCCATAGCGACGCTTGCCTTGACCGATCTTGCCTTCAACAGCATTGCGCCGCCTTTGATCATCAACGAACTGCCGCCTCTCGGCTGCCACCAACTCCGGATCATTCTTCGGGCGACCAAGACGAGGCCCACTCAGCCGAATGCCGTGACGCTGGCAGAATGCCCGATTTGATCTTGTGCGGTAGATCTGATCAGCGCAGATCACCTCCGGATAGCAGCCGTATCGACGACGATAGGCTTGGGCCTGAACTTTCAGATCTTCCCCTTCGTTGTAGGGGTCAAAGCTCAGCCGATCCAGGAAAGCAAATCCTTCATCGGTGACAGAAAGTGAGATCTTGGCGCCGAACTCAACATTGCACCTCGCCTTGCCGCGAACAATTGGCCTGATGTGCGCTTGACAGAGGCTGACGATGCGAGCGGGAATACTTCTGGTGTCTGAGCGATAGAGAATGTTCTGCTGGCGGACCAGCTCACTGACAACCAACAGCTTCTGATAGGCATGCCGCCCAGCCGCCAGAAGGCTTGCGCCACAGGCTGTCAGGGCGTCAATGTTGGCAAGGTTGCGCTTGAGATGCCCAAGCTGTTGCTTGATCGCTTTGCGGATCTTGAGAAACCGAGGGCGTTTTTTCTTGGCCACGGCGAGGAACTGCTGCCTGGCCTGCTTCCGATGCGTTCGTGGTTTGTGACCAAAGGACTCTCTGACCTGCGAATACATGGCATCGATCAGAGTCTCGGTGAGCTCTCGGCCTTCATTGAGCAGCGAGAGATCCGTTGGATGCCGAATATCTGCCGGAACGCATGTCGCATCAATCAGCAGTGACCCCTGATTTGGCCGTGGCGTTTTGGATTCAATCTTCTGATCAGCTGCGCTCCCGGCTCCGCCTCCATCGCTGCTGTCGTGCTCATCAACTGCAGACGAACGGATCACGTTCAGACCGTGACGCACGATTCGTTCATTGCAGTCATTCACGACCGAATCTGGCAGCCGCTTCCGGAAGTACACCATCATTGATGGGTCAAACGGAGCCGAGTACTGAAATGCCTCCAGGCCGATGAAGAACTGGAGATAGGGGTTCTCTTTGATTTGCTCAACCAGTTCTTCATCAGTCAGCCCCATGCGGGCCTTGATGATCAGGGCGCCCAGTGCCATGCGAAATGGCTTTGCCGGGGCGCCAAAGCCCTTGCAGAACTGAGCTGCATAGTCACCTTCCAGCTCATCCCATGGGATCAGCTCAGCCAGCTTGATCCAGCGATTGTCACCAGAGAGCTTTCCTCCAAACGGCAGGAAGAAGTCCTCGAACGAGAGCTGATCACGATGCTCACGTCGGTACATGTGGAAAACTCTGGGCGGCTTTTGGGCGCAAACGAGCCCAATCTCGTACATTTTAGCCGAGAAAACTGCTCACATCCATTGCGCTGCAGTGGATGTGGCTTTTCTCAGGAGGCCCCAGCTGGAAGCTGTCAAACAGCCTTGACACGGAGTTCGCTCTGGAGGCTGTGGAGATGGCGCTGGAAGGCGGCCGCAAGCCAAAGATCTTCCACTCCTACCAAGGCTGTCAGTTCACCTCTGGTGACTTCGTGGCGAGGCTGGATGCAGAGGAGATCAAGATTAGCTGGTCTGGAAGGAAGCCCTGCTACGACAACATCCTGGTCGAGAGGCTGTGGCGCACGGTCAAGTACGAGGAGGTGTATCTGCTTGCCTACAGCGACGGCTGGGAGGCTGAGATCAGCCTGGCCCGCTTCCTGTGGAGGTACTGCCATGTAAGACCCCACAGCTCTCTGGGAGGCAGAACTCCCCATGAGCTCTACACTGAGACCGAACGCTTTTCCTCCCGTCTAGGGTTAACGATGTCAGGGGCCAGAGCTGTCCAGTAAAAGGCACCCACCTCACTTTGAATTGAAGTGCATCCTCCAGGCATTAAGGATGGGGGCTGCTCAGAGCAGCTAAACCGCCATAGAGCTAGGCAGTAAGTTTGTTCCAGAAATTTCTAGAACAACCATGGAAAACTAGGAAGTGCTTTTAGCAACCGACAAGAACTGATTCGTCAGCACAGAATCAAGGGAAGAGTAGTCACAGAATTCCCTGCCATCATCTTTCTTGCTGCTCGGAGGATCAAAGAGCTTGACTTTGAAGTGAGTCTCAAGAGTTTTCACATCCCTAGATATTCTGTTGTAGAGCTTCATTCGATCGGCATATTCAAGCAAGGACTGCCTCGGCAGCGAGGAGAAGTGGGAAGCTATCTCGGACATGAGACGAAAATGCTGAGTCTTGGTAAGATTCTCGTTATTAAGCTTTGATAGGTAATAGATAGCAGGAGCAGTCATGCCAATATTGGATTCCGATTCGCTAGGCTCCTTCAAAGTTTCTTTTGGATCAATACCAAGCAACTGGTTCATGGAGGAATACAGAGAATTAGTGGAACGGGCTTGATCATAGCTAACAATGCGAAGATTGCCTGTTCCAAAGGCGTCAGACCAAGTCTTGCATAGGCGAAGATAGTCACATCGCACCAGAAAGTTAACACGAAAGTAAAACCTAAATATATCACCCGAAAATCTGAGGTCATACATTCTAACGTGTTGACTGAACTCAGACTCTAGATAGGTATCAGGTCTACGTAGATAGAGAATAATAGTAGTATCGCTAGGCAACAATCGCCTGAGAAGTTGTGGGTCGCGAACAAACTCAAACTCTTCTGAGCTCAGTATGACTTTGGAAATTTGGCTAGCCTTAGAGCTTTCAACAATTGCTGTAATGTATGCTTGCAGTTCATCAATCTTGCCCTTGGCTGCGCTCCAGGCAACATTGTGATGCCCTGTATTATGAAGACCTTGCCTGGGATAGCATATGCCCAACTTCAATAGCTGGGCTTGATTGTTAAAGAGGTAATTCTGAAGTGCAGTACTGCCTGTCTTGTGTGTACCGATATGCAGGAAAAACTGGGTCATTTGAAGCGGTCAGGAGGGATCATTAGGAGGACACCTTGCAAGCCTACTCAGCCAGAGTAGAATTTTAATAAAAATGAATCACGGGAATGTTGGTTTATTGATTTGTATATTGATCAATTGTACGTGCCAGCGCTCTCCGCACTCCAGGAAGCTGTGAATTAATTGATCGCATAGAGGAGGAGTAATCAGAATCTTCGTTGAGAGCAGCCCCATCTATGAACAAGCTTGAGTTGGCATATGCCAATTCAAGGTTAGGAAGGCTGTTGGATAATAAAGCTTTTGAAAGCTCATCAAAGAGTGATAGCAAACATCCATGCGTGGCTTTTTCAACAATCTGACCATGCGCTGGACCTTGGAGCATTGGGGTATCGATGAACATCGAAAGATAGTTTACTAGCGTCAATTCTTCTAAGACTTGGGTTGAGAGCTCCTCGAAGTTGCTTCCTTTTTGAAGAAGTCGTGCCCCCTCTTGTAGAACAAACAAAGAAAATCTAGTAGGGTTTTGCTTGTACTCTCGGGATAATTTAAGTTTCACATGGATGACATGGAACATCATATTCGCCAATGACTTATTTACCAGAGCTAATCCTGGGATTTGGCTCATCACATCTGATCCAAGATTATCGTATGCGATGGAAATATCACGCCAGAATGCAAGTGAAGCCACTGCAGATGGAGTCATCATCCTACGAGTTATTTGCAGGAGAAGTTGACATCCGGTTGGAGAAGTGCCTAGGTCCCGCAATTTTGGACCAATCCAACCATTCCACCAATTCATCATATACCCTGTATAAGGCCTGGCAATACCAACATCTGTAGTTGGTACAACCTTGCTGGCGAGTGAGTAAATTGCAACCAAAATCGCTTGGCGATTAAAGCCTTGTAGGTAAAGTGAACTATCTAGTGAGCCTTCATCGATTCGCTTGACTAGCTCCAATGGATCTTGATTGATCTTGGTCCCTGTTGATGTTTCCATTTGTGCATATGCATTAATACGTGGGTCATATTCTTTGCCCGATACTGCCCATGAGGCTTGACGAGAAAGGATCGACATTGCTAGGGAGATGTGGCCAAGCAAATTCTTTTCTGCTGGGAAGTTCGCGCAGGACTCTCGGAAAGCAGCTGAAGACAGAGATATCCCTCCAAATGAATTAATAGATCCGAGGATAAAGCAGCTGCTTCTACTGAATGGTTGACCAACAATAATTCCAGAGTTTGGGTAGGCCTTTCGTCTTGGGCCGTTAGGATCAAACCGGATCAATCCGAGATCGGGATTGCGTAGAAACGACCAAAAAGAATAGACTATAAGGATTTCTGGGTACAAGTCATCATCTGCACCAAGGATATAGCCTACACAGTCCTTTTGATATGCAAGTGCGAACAAGTAATTTCTAAGCCAGCCGATATTTGCAGTATTTCGATGGATGATCACATTTGTATTGGAGGAGTGATCGGCTAGTTCTCTGCATGCTGCAGGAGTGCCATCGGTGCTGGCGTTATCAAAAATGTAAACATCGAGGAATTTAAGATCATACCCGAGGAGAGCGCTTACGGATGCTTTTAGTCGAGTATCCCGGTTAAAAGTAGGTATGATAAGCGCCATTCGCTGCTCTTCAGGTAGATCACGGAGAAACTCCTGTCTGCAGAATCCATACAATAGCGAGAATCCCTTGGGGTTGTTTCCTAGTCTCTGGATAGCATTTAGTGACACCGCCATAACCGCAGGTGCAGGCCCTGACTCCAAGGTTTTCTTGACAGCATCAAGACGGCGCTCGCATTGGGCTGCAGGAAGCTTCGGGGAGGTGGCTAAACTGATAAAACGAAACAGGACCGCTCCAAGGTACGTGACTGCTGCTGCCATACCTTCCGTGTGTTCCTTTTGGCCTATGCTTGACCAAAGGGCCCGAAGCTTTAGATGCTTAGCATCGGACGTCTCGCTGAATGGTCCGGTCAAGGTCTAGAACCCACAATGAAAGTATTGTCAAGCTTAGCATGGCTCCGCCTTTAGCGTTATCTATTGATATCCGTAGCTGCCTCGGGCTTGTTTTAACGAGGCGGAGTTGCCAAAATGGATGCTTAGGAGTTTAGGGCGCTTTAAGAGTTTGTGGTCAAACCACCAGACCAGCCGCGTCTTCTCTCCTGAGCACTGATCGCGCTCCGCTCATTCTGGTTGTCGGCGTTTCAGTGGCTCAGACGGCTTGATCTGGCGTTTTGACCTGTTCATGCCGTTGCCATGGCTGGTCTGAGCGGGTTGCCAGCCTAGTCAGGTTGTAGGCGATCATCTGCAGGACGACCCCTGCACTCACCTTTTCGGTGCCCGTAGCTTGACATGGTGCAGGTCCCCCAATGTTTATCCAACCAATGACCTCCTCGATGCCACGGCGGGGTTGATCGCGTTGTCATTGCCCGTGTGTCGTGTGGTGCGGCCATCGATGGCGGAACCGCCATGCCGGTTGGTGTTTTGCGCCACGTGGCGTGCCACCCCGATCCGCCTCAGCCGGTCACCATTCTCTTGGTGGCGTTGTTCTTGTCGCCATTGATGATCTGCTGGTAGGCACGGGGGATGGCAGTCGCCATCGCATTGGCGCATCCCACTCCCGGGTGCCCACGGCTTGGGTGACGCGGCAGTCCACGCTCAGGGCACAGCGGTTGTCCATCCGCACGCTCCCCCGGTACTGGGTCGTCCAAGGTGGGCCTTGGATTTCCGGTACTGCAGCGTATCGGGATCGACGCTGGAACGATGGGTCTAGTTGCTGGGCATGATGCAGCGGCCATCCACGTTGGCTGGCTTCTTGCCCTGGTTTGGCAACCCACACCCTCGCCAGGGCCTGAAGGCGGTGGCGGCGGATCGTCCGGCCCATCGATCCGCTCCAGTGAGATGCGGGAGGCCCAGGTCTGCATCAACGAGGCCAGCAGCAGTTGCTCCAGCGGCACGGCGGTTCGGGCTGTCGGGTTTCTGCGGCGTAAACCCTGGAGGTCAACCCCGGAGAAGGTGGGACTGAGCCGATCGAGGGCCTGATCGGCCAGTTGCCCCACCTGTCGCAGGCGATGGGTCGTAGGAATCTGCTCCGCGGTGGAGACGTAGGAGAACAGGGAACCAGTGCGTTCCTGCTGCTGGGCCTTCGCTCAGTGCCGTTGGGCCATCCCCCGACAAGGCCGCTAATTCACCATGCTCCAAACCACCTCATGTGCCAGCCGTTTGGCGGCAGGCCGTTATGCTTATCAGATATGCTTATCAGAAGGTCTTGGATGTCAGAGCCCCTGTCCCCTTGCAAGGTATCTTCCTTCCGAATGCAGGCGCATTCCAGACCATAAAGTCAGTGTTTATTAAGCGCACATCAGGTCGATTGTTCGCGGTAAGGCATTGTGCTATGTGGAGTTTGGATCTAACATCTCAACCTCTGTGACTGGTGATGCATATACCTCCCTTAATCGGCTGAGTTTCTATCCTAAAAGTGATTGGTGTCATCTGATGGGGCACGCCACCCGTGCCTATCGACGCAGGCATGGCTGCTACCTTAACATTATCTGTACGGAACAGATCTATCGCAGACCACCAAACCCGCTTTCCTGCCAGCCTCACGTTATTCGTTTCAGTGGCCCGCGTCTTGGGCGGCTTAGGAATGATCCGGAGTCGGTCGCTGCTGTGCAGGGGTTGTTCACTGATGAACATAGGGAACATTATCCCGGCGAAGGGGAAAGTGGTCAAGCCAAGCGCCGCTATAGGTCTGGTCTGATCTGTGTGAAACTCCCGCTGACCCAGGGCTTATCCATTGCCTCCAATGTGCTCGTGATGAACAGGCAAAATCAGCTGGAGGTACTTTGCGTTGTCTCTGCCGTTTGGATCCCGCTTCTTGACCCCAATATCGACGCGCAACATGCCACCAAGGGATTCCTGATCTATCATCTGAGCGGAATAGGGTGATCACGCAGTAACTGCCTGGCTGACGCAGTCTTCTCGCCTGAGCTCTGTCACTTACTTCCCCACCTGGCCCCAAATAAGCGTGCTTGAAACAGGTTGAACTTTCCCCCCTCCCAATGGACTCTTGTGACCGCTCAGCACTTTTGTTGTATCATTGAGTGTATGATCACTCCGCTGGCAAAGCGGTTATTGGGGTATGGGGATCAATGCAATCCGGGAACGTATTCTTCTTCAGCCTGACAGCAAGGATGACTGGCTTGCACTCGCCGAGCTGGCCGACCTTCCGGATGCCCTCCAGGCCATGATGGGACTGGAGCATGGTGACAGCGACCCTGGGATTGGCGATGTTGATGGAGTCGTCGCCGCCCCCCCACCTCAGGAGCCACCGCCCCCTGCAGCGGCTTCCCTGCCTCCCTCCAGCAGCTCAGACGCTGAGCCGATCACCACGACAGAGCAGCTGGCGGCCATCGCGGCAGGTCTACTCGACAGCCACAAGATCGATACGCTGGTCCTTGCGGTGGACTGTGGCTGCATCACCGTGGCCTCCACAGTGAGCTCTGCTGGTCAGGTTTTCCTCACCGTGGCAGGCGAGCGTACCCATGTGGCTGCTTCTGAAACACTTGCTTACCGCGACCCCTCCACCAGCCTAAGGATTTCCTGCTTTACCTTTAAACCGATCAATCCCCACGGAATCACTGAACGTCCCCTTTCCGATTTCCGCGTACTGTTCGGTAGACGAGACCTGAGCATACTTCCTGCTGTACCTGGTCTAAGCAAGCAGTTACGGGTGTACGTTGAGAGTTGGAATGGCCGTGATCTGCTGGGCTGGTGTGGTTTACCTGAAGACTTCCTGCCACGACTGCCCTCCCTCATCGTTCATGTCAATCAGCAGTTCAAGGAAGTCTTTAGTCCTGGTGATTATCGTCAAGACACTCTGGATGCACTCAAGTCCACCAGCCGTGTGGCCACGGGTTTCTGTCTTAGGCGCATTTACGAATATTTTCGCGATCATGGCGGGATTCTCACATTTCGCGATCCGATCACTTTTGTCCTAATCCGCTCAGAATTCCTACCGGAGAAGCCAACTCTTTTCGACCGGATCTCTGCCTGTGGAACCCGTTTTGAATCGCTGCAGATCGGTGTGAGTGAACAGATCAAGTCTTTCACCCTCGTCAACCGACCACCCGATTCCACATCCCTCAAGCACTTCCCTACGGTCAAGCTTGATATTCTTGTGCCAGTGTATAAGAATTGGCCGCTCACAGCTCACTGCCTACGAGCATTAGCCCGTTCAGTGGACCATTGCAGGCAATTTCTCCCGGTTGAAATCTACATTCATGTAACTAACGATTGCAGTCCTGATGCTGATATGAATGCCAACTTGGAGGAATTCTCTACTTCCTTGGGGGTGATCTATCACCACAACGCCAGCAATCTCGGCTTCATTCGCACTGTCAACAACTTTTTGCTCGGTACTGATGCCGATGTGATGCTTGTGAATTCTGATGTGGTGGTGGCCGAGAACCTCGTCATCGAAATGCTTGCCTCAGTTCGACATGTGGGTCCGAGCCTTGCCTCGATGACCACCTTCTCCAACAACGCCACGATCTTTTCTTTCCCCCATCAGATTGATGAGAACACCCATGTCACCCCTGAAGATGTGGAGTCGTTGGCGTCTGCCTTCAAGGCTTCGTCGATGGAGTTCTGTAGACCGGCTACAGACGTTCCTGACTGGAGGCCTGTGATCAGGGTTCCGGTGAGCCATGGCTTCTTAATGTATCTGTCTCGTACAGCCATCAATGCTGTAGGAGTGTTTGATGAGCACTTCGGTCGTGGCTATGGCGAGGAAGTGGATTGGGCGATGCGAGCCACTCTCACTGGCCTGGAACACTTCCTTTGTCCCACGACCTTTGCATTCCACCAGGGGAGCGTGTCATTTGGAGCTTCGGTCCGCATTACTGCCGTGCAGAGATCGGGCAAGATCATTATGGATCGCTATCCATACTATGACGACATGATCCAAGAGTATATTCAGAAAGATTATCTGCGAACGCAGCGAAATGTTGTTTCACAGCGTTTGATTTCCGACTCCGGCCATCCTTTGATGTTGCATGTAACGCACAGCTCTGGTGGTGGCATTGCAAAGTACATCGCTGATATGATGATTGATGAATCGGAATCCTGCCATTTTCTGCTGAGCCCTGGGCGTCAGTTCAATGATCTTGTAAGGAACGACATCTCTGACCAGTCTTTCGCTCTAGAGTGCGAGCGTCTTCGTGTAGCGGTAAAGGGTAATTTCTTCCATGACATCCTCCCGGTCTTGACGGAGGCCTTCCAGCAACGCGGCGCAGGCTGTCGTGTTGTGATTCATAGTTTTGTGGGCTGGAAGCCGGCTGAGATTAGCCAACTTCTTGCCAGTCTGAAAGACGCAGCTGTTGGTTATGACGTTGTTGCTCACGACTACATGTTCCTGTGCCCGCGTATCAAGCTGATCAATTCTTCTTCTCACTACTGTTCTGTAGGAAGCAATACGGAATGTATGCACTGTCTGCGAACTGCCGATCCGTGCGTTGAAACCGCGTTGCTGGCACCCTATTCCACCCAGATCGAGCTCTACCGCGATTTCTTTGGCTCTGTACTTCGCTCAGCGCGCACCATCTTCTGCTCTACCCAGGAACTTGTTGAACAGTTTTCTGGGCAAGGCTTCGCCAACACTACTCTCCGGGAGCCTTTTGAGCCATTGTATTCTCACCTCCCGACGGCTTTGGATTATGTCTTCAGCCCTAATATTGTGCTGATTGGTAACATCAGCGTGGAGAAAGGCTCCGGTGTGCTGTTGAATCTTGCCAGTGCCGCCCTCTCTATGGGCTCAGACCTGCATTTTTATATCGTTGGGGCTGCTTCGAATATGGGAGAACTTTCCGCTTTGGCCAATGTTACCCATATTGGGCCCTATCGTTCCTTTGGGGAACTCCACCACCTCGTGAGCACTCTGCACAACCCCACAGCCCTGTTTCCTGGCATCTGGCCTGAAACCTGGTGCTACACACTCTCCGAAGCCCTGGCCCTGAGGCTTCCGATCATTGCCTCGAACATCGGAGCAGTCGGCGAGAGACTTCGCAAGCTCGAATCTCCCCATGTGCACCTTTATGACCCTTCCTGCTCCGCGATCGACCTTGTGGGGGAAATCAACCGTTTTCTTGCACGCGGCTGATTTTTCCATTCAACCTGCCGTGGCAACCCATCGGCAGGCCGACGCTCCACTGCTCAGGCGTCGGCAGGGTTCACTGTGACCCAGTGCTCCTCGCGGATCTGCTGGCCGAGAACCGCCGGCATTGCTCGTGGAGGCCTTCCCCCCTTGATCCGTACGCCGAACAGTTCGTGGGCACCACCGGTGAGGGCGATGCAGCGCAAGCCGTAGCGATGGTTCAAGGCCTGGCAAAGGGGAAGGCGGTAGGCACCGCCGCTGACCACCGCCACCTGCAGAGGCCGTTCCGCATGCCACCGGCCGATGGTGCCGATCATGTCGTCCAGGGTTCGTTTGAGCCCAGTGCTCGGGTGATGGGGATACCGACCGTCGGGAGGTTCCAGACAACGCACATCCCTGGCCGGTACGAGGGTCTGCTCAAACAGCCGCCAGGCGTTGCCGCCTTCGTGCTGTTGCTGCACCAGCCGTGCTGCCGGACCGACATAGACCACCTCCTGTTCAGCGAGCGACCGCAGGAGTTCCATGGGGGCAACCCCACCCCACACCGGTTCGAGGGTGGCAGTGTTCCTGCGGATAGCCTGCAGCAATGGCTGGGCCAGCCAGCGGCAATGTTCCTCTGCGGTCCAGAGGGCACCCTCTCCCCAGAGCTCTATCCGGCAGACCAGCTGCAGAGCAGCCTCCAGCCAGCTGTCGAAGCTCTCGCGGGGGTTGGTGGGGTCTGCGTGGAATCCCCAATCGCGGCGAAACCGGCGAAGGCAATCAAGGGGGGCGATGGCTCCACCCCACCACTGGCTTTGGCGCATGCCCTCCATCCAGAAGCCAGGATTGCCCTCTGCATTAGCCACGTCCTTCAGTGCCTTGTCCATTGCTGCTGGGTCGGCGACGGCTTGTTGCAGCACGGCCAGCTCGACGGCCTCCAGTTCGATCAGAAGGGGGAGGCTCTTGAGAGGGTTGGGTGGTTGTGCCCATGACCCCGCAGCCGTGCCCTCCCCAGGTAGGCCCAGCTTGAGCCGCCGGCACTCTCCCCGCCAGATGTTCACGGCACGGGGCAACCGCGCGATGGCGCTGGCCTGTAGCGGTTCACCCAGAAGCTCCAGCACTCCAAGGGAGGCACTGAGCGTGGCCACAGGGTCTTCGATGTCGACCAGGGTCTGGGAATCCTGTTGTGCCGTGTGTACCTCGGCCAGGAATTCTCGGATGAGCTCACCGGAAGGATCCAGAGCCCTTTCAGCTGCCAAGTTCAGCGCTAGGACGCCTTCTGCCTCTCGCCGCACCGGCGCGCCGGGGATGTACTCCAGCTGAAGCCGGCGCGCGCCAGAGGGGCGCGGCGCTGTAGGCACCGCTACGACCAGTTCCTGATGAGGCTGGGGCTGATGCTGAGGCTCGGGAGGACCGGCCTCTGCCGAAGCCAGTTCCTTCAGGCGCAGCTGCACCCACACCGGGCAGGGGTCGAGCTTGGTGGCCAGCCGCTCGAACAGCAGCCGCGCCCTGGCCGTCGCATCGGGCTCGTTCCGCACCAGCTTGTGCCAGGCCACCGCTCCGCGCTGCAGGATCTGCCGCTCCAGCACCGGCAGCCAGTGGGGGATCTCCACCGGCAGGCTGTGGTGGTGTTCCAGCAGCTGCGCCAGCCGCCAGCTCAGGGCGGCCTGCTGCGGCAGCGGCAGCGGCTCCTGCTGGATGGTGGTGAGCACGGGGTGCAGGGCTGCCGTGGTGGCATTGATCAGCCGGCCGTACAGCAGCCAGTGCTGGGCGTCGCCGCCGTCGCCGCCACGGCTGAGGGAGCTCACCGCGTGGTACGCCTCCTCCACCTGGTCGAGGGCGGACTCCCACCTCCCCTGCTCCAGCTCCTGCCGGGCCTGGCGATCGGTGGTGCGCAACACCTGCGCCGCCGTGGCCGCTTCGACGTTGCCCGTGCTCATGGCGCTGGGCAGGGGAGGGTGAGCCACTCGCTCTGGGGCTTGATCCGCACGTCGGGTGGCTGGTCGACCAAAGCCTGACAGCGCTGCCGGAAGTGGAGGAGCCGGTCCTCCACGTCGGGGATGGCGCCCAGATGCTCCTCGAGCCGCTCTTCCACCCGCCGGTAGAGCGAGAGATCCAGTTCGGTCACGGCCAGGCCCATGGGCGTGCACCGGTGGCGTTCTTCGAGGTCTGCCAATCCGTGGGAGGACGTGGTGTTGAACCGCTGGGGATAGGCCAGATTCCAGGACTGGCCCATGCGCTCCAATTTAGCCTCCAGGGCCACCATGGATTCGTCGTACCGCTCCACCAGACCCACGAAGAGATCGTCCCGCTCCAGGTCGATCAGCTCGGGCCGTGCGGCCCAGCCGCGGCGGTACACCCAGTCCACCGGCTCCTGGGGGGAGAGATGGCGGGTCTGGTAGTTGGCCAGGGTGGAGCTCAACAGCTGCTCGAGATGCCTGGCAAAGGGAACCTTCTGGGCTGACTGCTGCACCGTTGTGGTGAAGCGGAAGGCAGAGCCGATCCGGGCCATCGGCTCCCGCAGGATGGCCACCTTGAGCTGGGCCACGGCGCCCGGCGGGGGCAGGGTGACGAGATGGGAGGTGATCGCCCGGGGACGGCTGTCGGACGCCTGCAGGTGATCGCGCAGCAACTGCCAGTGGAGACGATCGCCGGATTCGGGGGACTCTGCATAGATTAATTGGCTGTTGCTGCTATGTTCCAGCGACCAGATGAAGGTGGTTCCAGCACATTTGAATCCGTGAAGATGTAGGATGTCTGTATACACGTGGCGTGGCAGCTCAAGGCAGTGAGCAACAGTGATGCTTCATGACAGGCTGGTAAGAGCGCCATGAGCACTCTCCGAGGCATGCCAGAAAGCCCGCCTGAAGCGGCGTGCTGAATTCAGCACAACTGCGGACTAATGTATCTCAGTTTACCTATCAGCGGTCGGTAGGCCTGCGCCGTTCCCCACGGCATCATGGTGAACAGTGCGTGGCCGCCGGCCATGCCCCCCCTGCGGATGCCCCCCGAGAGGATGCCCTTGGAGAGTTCTCCGGCCCTGCCCACGATCAACGCCTACACCTGGGCGGATCACTTCAGCTTCGACGGCCTTCTCTCCCTGGGCAGGAGCCACCTCCGCAAGGGCGACCGGGCTTCCCTCTTCCTCGCCGCGGAAGCAGCCCTGCGCACCGGGGACGCGGGCCTGGCCTCCGAAGTGCTGCAGGGGCTGGAGATGGTGGGGCGGGGAGCGGATCCCAGCTGCTTCCAGCACATCTACCACCTGGCCCTCGCCGACCTGCTCGGCCAGGATCTGGCGGCCACAGGGGCGGTGGAGCCCCTGCTGGGCTGTCTGAGCCAGCTTCCCCTGGCCAGTTCCCGCCTGGCCCTGCGGCTGCTCAGCCGGGCCGGACGGGCCGAGGCGGCGCGACCGGCCCTCGAGCAGGCCGGCCATGCCCCCGCCCTTTACCTCAACGAGCTGGCGGACCGGCCGCAGGCCGCCAGCCGCCAGCTTCGAGCTGTCTTGCCCGAACTCGATGCGGACGCAGCCCATCTGATCGCGGGGTTCCTGGCCCTGGTGCCGGAGTCCCTGCGCCAGCCCGGCCACGAGTGGTGGGATCCCACGGCGGCCGACCCCCACCGCCTGACGCAGCTGCAGGAGCGCCTGCGCCAGGCCCTGCGCAGCCGCCAGGGCTTCGCCCTGATCCGCCTCGGCGATGGGGAGGGGCTGTTCCTCTCCGGCCTGCGCAACGACCTCGGGGGCGCCACCACGAACGGCACCCCCATCGATCCGCGGCTCACCCCCCAGGGCCACCTCCTCCCCGAGGAGTACGCCAGGCTGATGGCCAGCCTGTGCGGTGCCGTGGAGCGGGCCGACGTGGTGGGCCTCCCCGACCTCGACCAGATCGCCCATGGCCCCAGGCAGATGGGCACTGTGCTCTCGGGGCTGGGCCAGCACCTCACCCTGGCGCGGCTGGTGGCGATGCGGCAGCGCTTCGTGTCCGGCGGAGCCCACCTGCATCTGTTCCTGCTCCATGCCGGCGCCCTGCTGCAGCCCGACCTCCTGGAGGCCCTGCACGGGGTGGTGGGCCCGGTGATCCCACCAGGCCTGGAGGCCCTCGCGCCCGGAAGTTACGTGGTGCCCGGGGAGAAGCGCTACTGGACGACCCAGCCCGGCGGCCGCCCCCCCCACTACCCCCATTACTTCGAGCGCTTCGCTGCCTGGGCGGACACGCACGTGCGGCCCGGTCGGCTGTTCCTGGTGGGCGCAGGCATCCTCGGCAAGATTTACTGCGACCGGATCCGCGAGAGGGGTGGGGTGGCCCTCGACCTGGGCTCCGTGCTGGATCTGCTGGTGGAGCGCTACGACACCCGCGGCGAGATCCGGCGCTCCCCCCACCTCAAGCGCGCCGCTGATCGCTTCCTCGCCGCCTTCGCCGAGCGGCGTGGCGGCGAGGGTTAACCCAGCAGCCGCGCCACCGCCAGCAGGGGCCCGCTCCAGTCGGCCGGCTGCCCCTGGCGCAGCACCGTCACCGCGTCGTACCACTGGGTGGTCTCGCCCTGATGCCCCCAGCGCCAGTCGCAGTTGTGGGGCACCAGCAGCAGGGTGGGCTTGCCGAGGGCGCCGGCCAGGTGGGCGGTCACGTTGCTGATCGTCACGACCACGTCGCAGGCCTCGATCAGGGCCGCCAGGCCGTCGAGGTCATGGAAGAGATCGATGTCCGCCGCCGTGGCCAGCTCCAGGCCCTGCTGCTCCCGCACCTCCCGGAGATCGGTGTCCGTGTCGCCGTACTGCAGGGTGAGCAGGCGGGCGTCGAGGCTGCCGAGGGTGGCGGCCAACTCGAGGAGGGGCAGACTCTTCTCCCGCGCCGGTGAACGCTTCACGCTCGAGCGCCAGCTCACACCGATCAGCCTCCCCGGGGCTTCCCCCAGCAGTCGGCGCCGCAGCGCCGCCGCCCGGGAGGCGTCGGCGCGGAGGAAGCCGGCGGCGGCGGCCTGAAACGCCAGGGGCTTGCGGCGCAGGAAGCGCCCCAGCGACCCCAGCGGGATGTGGTGGTCGTGCTCCTCCTCGCCGAGGGGGTCGCCCTGGCCCTTGAAGCGGATGTCCGGGTGGAAGGAGCGGCGGAACAGGGGCAGCAGCCGCGCGTCCGTGCGCACGGTGAGGGCATCGCAGAGCAGGTGGAGCTGGGGGATCTGGGAGGCGAACATCACCACATCGCCGATGCCCTGCTCCCCCCAGGCCAGAACCCGTCCGCTGCTTCCCGGCTGCCAGAGAGGCCGGGCTGTTGAGAGGCGGTCGTTCTGGGTCTCCCGCCGCCGCCAGCGCCACTCGTACTCCTCCCAGCCCCGGGCCCAGGCGCCGGTGTGCAGCAGGGTGAGCCCCAGGTTGAAGTGGGCATCGGCGTAGTCGTGCTGTTGGGCGATGGCCTGCTCGAAAACCTCCACGGCCTCGGTGTGCTCACCCAGCTCCTCCAGCGCGTTACCGAGGTTCGAGAGCGCTTCGGGATAGTGGGGGCGGAGAACGAGGGCGTGCCGGAAAGCGGTGATGGCGGCCTGGACATCACCCAGCTGCTGCAGGGTGGCACCCAGATTGGAGTGGGCTTCGGCGAAGTCGTCCTTCAGCTGGAGAGCCTGGCGGTAGGCCGCCACGGCCCCGGCCGGGTCGCCGCTCTCCCGCAGGGTGTTGCCGAGGTTGCAGCAGGCCTCCGGCTGGTTGGGGTTGTGGGCGAGGGTCTGCCGGTAGAGCTGGATCGCCTCCGCCAGGCTGCCCTGCTCCCGCAGCACGTTGGCCAGGTTGAAGCTGGCTTCGGCGAAGGTGGGCAGGAGCGCCAGGGCCTGGCGGTAGGCGGCGATCGCCCCCTCGCTCTGCCCCAGCTGCTGGCAGGCGTTGCCGAGGTTGCAGTGCGCTTCCGGAAAGGCGGCCCGCAGGGTCAGGGCCTGGCGGTAGGCCCCGGCGGCGGCGGTGGGATCGCCCTGATGGAGCAGGGCATTGCCCAGCAGAAAGTGCAGCTCCGGCTCCTCGGGCTGGCGGTCCAGGGCCTGGCCCAGCAGGGCGGCCGCCGCTGCATGGTCGCCCTGCTCGCAGAGGGTCTGGGCCAGGAGGGGCACTGCACCAGGAAAATCGGCCTGCAGCTCCAGCGCGCGCCGGTAGGAAGCCACTGCCGCATCCAGATCGCCGCGGACCCGCTGCACATTGCCCCGATTGAAGTGGGCGGCCGCATAGGCGGGATCAAGGCTCAGAGCTGTTTCCAACAGGTCCAGAGCCTCCTGCCAGCGTCCGTCCCTGGTGCAGAGGCCGGCCAGGTTGAGGGCGGTGCTGGCACGAGCCTTGCCCCCTGCCAGCAGGGCGCGAAGGAGGTGCTCCGCCTCGGCGTGGTTTCCCTGCTGCAGGTGTGCGAGGGCGCGGCGTTCCTGCTCAAGCACGGACGCAGGGGCCATGGTCGCCCGGTTGCCCGAGCCAGGCGAGGTGGCGCTGAATCCAAGACCCTGACGCCGGTTGCGGCTGGATTGTTGAGGCTTTGTCATTGGTTCAGTTCAGCTGCTCCCAGCCCGGCACTGGGCTGCTGCCCTGCCCCAGAATGGCTGCCGCCCTACCTGGCTGCTGCCTCCGTGCCATGACCCTGCCCGGCAATCCAGCCACGATCACAGACGCCTACCGCAGCCAGCAGCAGGTGCTGCATCGGAACCCTCACTATGGAGTGGCTTCGTTGTCGTTTGCCCCCTTGGTGCAGACGATCCTTCGCCAACACAACATCAACCAGCTCAGTGACTACGGCGCCGGCAAGCAGAACCTCCGCAAGGCACTGGAGCAGCGGGGGGTGGAGCTGGCGGCTTATCACCCCTTCGATCCGGCATTTCCCCACTATGGAGAGCCGCAACCTGCTCCTCTTGTGTGCTGCATCGATGTGCTTGAACACGTGGAGCCCTCCTGCCTGGAGGCGGTGCTGCGTGAGCTGGAGCGGATCGTGGTGCAGCTGGGCTTCTTCACGATTCACACCGGCCCCGCCGGTAAATCCCTGCCCGATGGCCGCAATGCCCATCTGATCCAGGCCCCCAGCTCGTGGTGGCTGCCGAAACTGGCGGAGCATTTCGAGATCCAGCATCTTCAGCACCACAGGCTCATGGGCCAGGGCATGTGGATGGTGGTGAGCCCCCGCCAGCAGCCCCTCTGGGTGGACGGCTCCTGAGACGCTGGCGCACCTGCCGCAGGGGGTGACTCCAATCACCGGCTCGCTGTTGCCGAAACAGGCTCACCGAGGGGTACCACAACGAGGCTGTGCCGCGCAGACCCCAGCGCCAGTCGGGTACATGCTCCAGCAACACCCAGGTTTCGGTGCCGAGGGTGCCGGCCAGATGCACCGTGGTGTTGGAGATCGACACCACCAGGTCGCAGGCGGCGATCAGGGCGGCAAGGCCATCGAGATCCTGGGTGCAATCGAGCCCGGGGGGGCGCAGCACCGTGAGCCCTGCCTCCTGCTGCACCTGCTGGATCTGGGCGTCCACATCGCCGTACTGAAGGGACACCAGCTGCACGCCAGGCAAGGCCAGCGCCTTGGCCAGCGCCTGCAGCGCGATCGATTTACTCTCGCCATACTCAGTATTGGCACTGTGCCACGCGATGCCGCAGAGGACACGATCCGCAGGGGCCATGCTGCTGCGAAACGAACGGCTGCGTTGGAGATCGGGCAGCAGAACGGAGCGGCGGCTGTGTTGGAAGCTGCTGCGGCTGGGGCGAAGCTGGCGGGGCAGCGATCCAAGCGGAGCGTGGGCCCGATAGAGGCTCTGCTCCGGCGTGGCGTTCAGGGGGTGGAGCTGAATGGAAGGAAAGGAACGGCGGAACAAGGGGTGCAGGCGCGGGTCGATGAGCAGCAGCAGCTGCTGCACGCCTCTGGCGGAAAGCTCCGGCAGGAGTGAGGCAAACATCAGCTGATCCCCCACCCCCTGCTCACCCCACAGCAGCAGGGTGTCCACCGGCTCTCCCTGCCAGAGCGGGCGGGAGGTGGCCAGCCGTTTCCAGTTGGGAAAGGCCTGCCACCGCACCTCATAGGCTGTCCAGCCGTCCTCGAAACGTCCCAGCAGTAAAAGGGCCATGGCCAGGTTCCACCGGCCCCGGATGTGGTCGCTCTTGCGCGCCAGCAGCGCTTGAAAACAGGCCACGGCCTCTTCCACCTGCCCCGTGGCTTTCAGGGCGTTGCCGAGATTGTTGTGGAAGAGCAGAGATTCCGGCTCGATCGCCATCGCCTTGCGGTAGGCGCCGATGGCGGCTTCAAGGTCGCCGAGCTGGGTGTGGATCTTGCCGAGGTTGTAGAGCGCGCTGGTGTCGCTGGGATGCTCCGCCTGCATCGCTTCGAGCAGGGTGATCGCCTCAGCTTCGCGCTGGGTCATGGCGAACAGCACAGCGAGGGCTTCCTGTGCCTTCTTGCGCTCAAGCGGATCGGAGGTGGCGGTTTCACCCTCCAGCAGGGTGCGCAGCAGGGTTTCCGCCGCCTGGAACTGCCGCTTGTGCAGGAAGTGGACGGCATGGCGGTAGTGCACAGACCCTCCCCGCCAGGCAAGTGCGTTGGAGGGAGGAGCGGGCGGGGTCACAGGCCGGAGACAAAAAAAGAGCCGTGTCGATGGCCAGACACGGCTCAGATGGCAAGGTTCTAACCCGAGATACCCGAGGCTCAGGCAGGCAGCGGTGCAGCGCCCTTGCGCTCCAGCTTCATGCGAAGGTCAGCGGGGAGCTGCCGTTCGAACTGTACCCGGGGGAGGTTCAGCTCATCCAGGATGGCCTCCTCGCCGTAAATGCTCAGGTATTCGCCGTAGTTGTTCCAGGCCGTGCGCGGAAGAATGTCGTAGAAGGATTCGACAGCAGTTCCATTGGCCGTGATCAGTCGATGGGACTTCAGCTCCACGCTGTAATAGATGAAGCTCTCAGCATCCCCGAAGAAATCCCGGCTGAGCTGATGGATGCCATTGAGGCCCACCAGGGCCGAGGCCTGCACGAGAGCACCATCCACGTACAGGGCGTGGCCAGGGCTCAGGTAGAGGTCGGCACTGGGGAGGGAGGCACCGAGCGCACCGGCGGGAACACAGATGGGGAGATCGGTCTCGTCGCTGCAGACGATCTGGACCTCGGAGCGGCCGATGAAGCCAACGGCCATCGTGCCCAGGTCGGTGCTGATCAGGTCGCCGCGCTGCAGCGATTCCACGGCGACAGCTCCGCTGGGTGTGGAGATGGCCGTGCCGGCCAGGAAGCATGTGACAGTTCCCCCAACCAGATACCCCAGATCCATGTCGTTGGGGAAGTCTGTAATCGCGCCGCCGGTCTTGGTGGAGATGTAAGTATCGAGGTCGGTATGCGTGGCGATGATGGCACTGGAGTTCCAGTTGGCTCCACCGCTGGTGTTGCTCCAGAGGTCTCCGACCACCTGGTCATAGCTGTAGAGCAAGTACCAGCCGTTGGTATCGGCCACTCCATCGGCGTAGGCAAAACTTCCACCAACAGGGCCGCCTGCGCCACCAATCGAGGTGCCGGAGTTGGTGTCATCGGGGAGGGACCTTGCTCCGGTGGTCGACCCGGCAAAGTTGGCCAGGTCACCCTGGGTGGTGGAGTTGAGAATTGGGGTGTCGTAATAGTACTCAACACCGCCGCTGCCATCAGGCCTGACGTAGACATTGGCAATCGATGTCACCTGACCAGCGAAGAACCAGGTTGATTGACCAGCGATGGTGGTGCTGCTGGTTCCTTGCTCGTATCCCGGAGTGGTGCCGTTGGTGATGCCTGAAATCCCCGATTGGTTGGAGTTGTAAAACGTTCCGTCGTTAGGAAGCGTCCCACCGCTGCTCACCAGCCAACCGTCATTGGTGTTATTGGGTGTTTGATAGATAGCCGTGAAAGCGCTGTCGGCGGGGGTGGCTTCCGAGAAGGTGACGTTGGAGGCCAGCGGCGTGGAAGCGTCAAGCCGCAGGGAAGCGATCAGATTGGAACCTGACTCTGAAATCCCGTAAACGGATGCGTAGGTGATCGCCACGAACTCTTCATTAGGAATTGGTTCGCGGATCCTCTTCGTTGGATCCCCTCCTGTCAACGGGGGGGGGCGGCCCTGGTCAGCACTCCCTGACGTTGTCTCCAGGCCTGCCAGGGTGCGGGCACGTGGCTTCCCAGGGCCCTAAAGCGGTTGGTTCGTCGCCAGCCGTGCCCCCACCCAGCGCTCGGCGGCCGGCACCGGCAGGCGGGCGACGATCCAGGGCCGCCCAGAGTTAGGGCAGCAGCTTTGGCTCGGGTGGGATCGGCTCCACCCCCATCAGCACGTTCCCGGCCGGCGGCAGCGCGCCGTTCTCCCCGTCGGCCAGCCAGCGGAACTGGTGCAGCGCACCCAGGGCCTCTTGGACGGGCTCTGGACGTTCAACCCCCTGTTCGCCGGCGTGGCCGTGCCGCACCACCTGCACCGCAAAGCGCTGCTGCCGCAGCACCCAGCCGCGGCAGCCGCAGGGCCAGCGCACCAGGACGCGGCTCAAGGAGAGGTCCGAGATCTGGCGTGGAAAGTCCGTCAGCAGGTTGGCAAACCCCCGTGGCCTCGGGTCGTAGACCAGGAGCACCCTGATCAGGCCGGGGCTCTGCAGCCCCAGGATCGTCCCCGTGAGGACGCCCACGTAGCACGTGCTACAGTTTTGGACTGCGCCCCAGGAGCGAGAGCTGCGGGGTTAGCGGGCTTACGGAGGGGAAGCGAGGGCCGCAAGGCAGGAGCCCCCCGGTGATGTAAGTTTTCTGAGTTGCCGGAGCGGGGAACCGCGAGGCAGCGTCCACCGAGAGCACCGGGGTGACTGGTGTGGAGGTGGAGGAACCTGGACAACCGAAACGTTTAGGAACTGACGCTTCCACTGCGTCATGGTCCTGGAGTGAGCTGCTGGCTGAAGAGCCTGGACCTTGAGGGTCTGGGTGCAACGGGTGGGAGTGAGCTGCGGGAGGGTGACGAACGAGCAGTGGGGGTGTGAGGTCCCGTCAAAAGAACACAGCGACCGGCGAGAGCGGGCGAGTGCTGCCGAGCTTGATCACGAAGCGAGGGAGCATGCAAAGCGTCTGCTGAAGCTGGAAGCGAACCGGATCTGAGATCTGGGAAAGCCACGGGAAGCCTGAGATGACGGAGGAGCCATGGGAATGGGAATTCTTGTGGTGAGGCCTGAGTTGAGGGACGAGCGTGCACTCTTTGAAACCATTGTGAAGACAATGGGGCGACGACTGAGTTTGGTACGCCAGTGCCGAGCTTGGGAGTGAGCAAGCCGAGTTGAGGGCCAGGGCTTGACTGGGTGCCGCGAGGCATCTGGTGAGGTGACTGGTTCAAGAGGACCGGACTACAACGGAGAGTTTGATCCTGGCTCAGGATGAACGCT